>CAZPJH010000005.1:0-57044 GCA_964586875.1 uncultured Oscillospiraceae bacterium | reverse complement strand
GGCCGCTGGCTTCCTGACCCGTGACCCCAGAATGAAGGAAAGAAAGAAGTACGGCTTGAAGGCTGCACGTCGCGCTCCTCAGTTCTCAAAGAGATAATTATTTCTCAAATACCGACAGCAGGCATCCAATTGGATGCCTGCTGTTTTTTATCTTTTATACCATTGGTCGAAAAACTTTTCTACCAATTAGACGGCAAGTACATGGACTTCCCCCCTGTCCTCTGCTATAATAAAGGCAGCAATCAAGCAAAGGAGTGCCGGATATGCAGATCAAATTAGGTGAGAGCATTCGCTCTCATCGCAAGCAAATGAGCCTGACCCAGGAGCAGCTGGCAGAGGCCTTGGGTGTCACTACCGGGGCGGTACACAAATGGGAGTCGGGCAAAACCACACCGGAACTGACGATGCTGGTCCAAATCGCCCAATTCTTTGAAACTTCCATAGACGAACTGCTGGGCTATGGTTGGGAAAGCGGAACGATGGGAAGGGCCGCAGATCAGCTCGCCGCCTATCGAAATGGGCGCAATTTTGAAGAGGGCTTTCGCTTTGCTGAGCATGCCCTGCAAAAATATCCCAACAGCTTTGCCGTTGTCTACCAAAGTGCCTTGCTGTACTTCATGTCCATGATCCATTTCCGTGGCAAAAGCGCCCATAGAGCCATTGAGCTGTTTGAGCGTGCCATCAGCCTGATTGACCAGCACACCGACGAGACCATCAGTATCGTCACCATCCAAAACCAGATTGCCGGGTGCTACTGCTATCTCAACGACATGGATAAAGCCATCGACCTTCTCAAGCACAACAACATTGGCGGCCTGAACGACGCAAAGATTGGCCTGCTGATGTCCCAAAATCCCCGGCGAGCAGAGGAATCGCTGGAATATCTATCTACGGCACTGCACAACGATTATGCTCAAATCTATGAAATATGTATTGGCTACGCCAACGCCTACGGCGTGCTGGAACAGCTGGATAAGATCGAAGAGCTGATGCACTGGCTGCTAGACTTTGGAAAAGGATTAAAGCGCCCCGATACCATCAACATCATTGATAAAGCCAATGTACGCATCTACACCATACTTGCCGAGGTGCGGATGCTGCAAGGGGACTCCGTAGGTGCCGAAAAATGGTTACGGCAGGCCAAGGCTTCCGCTTTGAAATTCGACGCTGATCCCCAATATCAGAGTGCCTACGGCATGAAATTCTTCCATGGAAACACCCAAGCCACCTCCTATGATGACATGGGCGAGACCGCCATTTCCATGATCGATAACTACATGGAAGATGACACCGCAGGCCAAAATTTACGCCCCCTCTGGGCAAAGATTTGCAAAGAATAAATGTCAACCGTCGGTTGTGTCACTTGGCCACCACTGTCAACAGCTGGTTGCTTGACACAACCACCCCGGGTTGACACAATAAACACAGTGAACAAGAAAGGATGGTTTACATAACATGGACAAGAAAACGCTTCGCCGTCGTCGCCACAGCTACACCCGGCAGTTTTATCGGGGAAACAAGCTGGCGTTTGCCCTTTCCCTGCTGCAAACCCTGATTTTGGTTGCCGGAAATCTGATCATTGCCTGGCTGCTACAAGTCATTCTGGATGTAGGTACCGGCGCAGAAACGGGCTATACACTCTGGCAACTGGTGGGACTGTGCGGTTTGTGCATTGGCATTTGGGTCATCGGACTGGGGCTGTATTACCTGGCTCGTCCCCGTTTCAAAGCCAAAGCCATCGGTCAGTACAAAGAATATGTATTCGAAAAAATCTCCCAAAAAGGCATCTCTGCCTTTTCAGAGGAAAACACCTCGTTCTATATGTCCGCCCTAAGCAATGATGCCAACACCATAGAAAGCGGCTATATCAACAACATTTTTGAGCTGATCAGTGACAGCATGCAATTTCTCAGTGCCCTCGCCCTGATGATCTTGTATTCCCCTCTGCTGACCGTCGTGGGTATAGGACTGTCCCTGCTGCCCATCGCCGCATCCCTGCTGGCAGGCAATCGGGTAGCCAAGGCAGAAGAAACTCTGTCCGAGAAAAACAACGCCTATATGTCCACCCTGTCTGACTGTCTTTCCGGTTTCTCTGTGGTAAAATCTTTTAAGGCAGAAAAAGCCATGTGCCACCTGTTCGCCCAGAAGATCAAGGATGTGACCCGTGCAAAAACCCTCCGAGAAAAAGCAGCTGTTGTCGTGCAGAGCATGGCTCTGATCACCGGCTGCATTGCCCAATTTGGTGTTTTTCTCGTGGGCGCTGCTATGGCTCTGAACGGCCAGCCCATTTCCGGCGGTACGCTGATTTTATTCGTACAGCTAATGAATTATGTGGTCAATCCCATTGGCACGATCCCCCAGTATCTGGCTCAGCGGAAAGCCGCCTGCGCCCTCATTGACAAGGTAGCGGATGCCTTAGAGGAAAATGTCCGGGAAGATGGCCTGCAAATCAAGCGCATGCTGGAAAGCGGCATCACCCTCCAGAACCTGTCCTTTGGTTATGAAGCGGAAAAGCCCGTGTTGCAAAATATTGACTTTACTTTCCAAAAAGGAAAAAGCTACGCCATTGTCGGCGCTTCCGGCAGCGGAAAAAGCACCTTACTGAATCTTTTGATGGCCTCCCATCCGGGCTACAATGGTGAAATCCGCTATGACGACAAAGAACTGCACAGTATCAGCAGTGAAAGTCTGTATGAAATGGTTTCCGTGGTGCAGCAAAATGTATTCATTTTCAACGCTTCCATCCGGGATAACATTACCATGTTCTCCCACTTTCCCGATGAGGAAGTAGAACGAGCCATCCAGCTGTCCGGTCTATCTGCACTGGTTGCCCAAAAAGGTGAAGCACATCTCTGCGGTGAAAACGGCAGTGGCCTTTCCGGCGGCGAAAAGCAGCGCATTTCCATCGCACGCAGCCTGCTGAAAAATTCTCAAGTGCTACTGGTGGACGAAGCCACAGCCGCACTGGATGCCCAGACCGCGTTTCAGGTATCCGATGCCATTTTAAACCTGCAAGATCTAACAAGACTGGTGGTCACCCACGCTTTGGACGGCAATCTTTTGCGCCGCTACGACTGCGTACTGACCCTGAAAAATGGAGAAATCTGTGAATTTGGCCGTTTTGATGAATTGATGGAGAAAAAGGGCTATTTCTATTCTCTATACACCGTTTCTCAATAAAAGAAAGGGGGTGTTGCGCTGCAACACCCCTTTGCCATTTCTTATTTTCGACCGGGTTTGGAGATCACATTCATACTCATCTTCGCGCAACGTGCCAATGCACGGAGTGCTTGCAACACCGCCCTGCGGTCTTCTTCCTCCAGTTTCTTCAGTGCCCGTAACAGCGTCCTGCCGTTGCCAAACTTGTTTTCGCTCATTTCTTTTACCGTTTTTGCATTGGTTTCCAGCAAAACACCATATACCGCATCCACAAATCTTTCCCGTTGTTCCGGTGCCACCTCTGCCAGCCAATGCTTCAAGGTAGCATCTACAAATCGACTGCTGTTGGTGACGGTCTGCACACAGGAAAAGTGATCTCGTTCTACTTCCCAGGAATAAACATCATGCTGCAAAAGGCCACTTTGTCCGCTGTGGACAATGACATAGCTTTCCCCATGTCCCAGCATCATCCCTACAACAGAAGATTGGGGCACAAAGGTTTTTACCCGTTGGCAAATACTTCTGTAACCTTCCATCTGCAATATCTCATCATGAAATCCCGGGCCATCAAAGTTATAGACAGCAGTGATCTGCTGTCGGATCTCCTCGGCACAAAATGCACCGGCATACACCGCCAGATTACCCCCTTTGGAATGTCCGCCGACGATGATCTGCCCCGAAAGGTTCTGTCCCACTCTATTCAGATATTCCACTGCCAAGGTCTGGGAAGGAACGGGCCCAAAGCACATGTTAAAATCTTCTTTCCAACCCACCAGGGTATTATCCGTCCCCCGGAAACCCACATAATAAAGCTCTTTTTCCAGCTGTATCGTGACGGCAGCGAACTGGGTCTGGGATTGCTCGTCCACCCGCTCTGCATAGCTGAGCAGCCCCAGCTGCTCATAGCGGTGGCTTTCCTGCATAGCCTGCAACAGATGCAGATCTTCTGCCATCAGTACCTTTTTGTCTATGTCCGGCAGTGCAAGCAGTTCCTCACACACCTGCCCGATCCTGTCAAATGTAGACAATTCAAGGGGCAGATAGGAAAATCTGGCCAGGATCACTGCATCTACTTCGTGAAAGGGACTCTGATTGAAGGTTAGATCTCCACGCCAACGAAGATATTCAAAGATATCGGCCATTGTCATCCCTCCCTGCAAAAATCAAAAAATCTTGTTCTTATTATAATGCACGAACCCCCATTATTCAATCCTTTTAAAAATCTCTTCACAAAATCCGCCTTATCCTTTATAATACCATCAAAGGAGGGATATCCCATGGAACAACGTGTCCGCATCAGCGATATTGCCGAAGAATTGGGGTTAAGCACCGCCACCGTATCCAATGTCATCCACGGAAAAACGAAGAAAATTTCTGACGAAACCGTCAAGCGGGTACAAGCTACGTTGGAGGAGCGTGCCTACATTCCCAGTATGGCCGGCATTCTGCTTGCCCAGAACGCATCCCGGATCATTGGGGTTTTTGTCAACGACCATGAAAAATATGAAGGCCACACCTTGGAGGATGTCTTCATCGCTTCTTCACTAAACCACCTTTCCGTTCAAATAGAAGCGCAGGGGCTTTTTATGATGGTAAAGCAGACGAAATGCCCACAAGACATTTTAAAATTTGCCTCCATGTGGAACATGGACGGTCTGGTGGTCATCGGTTTCTGCCATCAGGACTATATGTTCCTACGCAACCATATGCGTATTCCCTTTGTCATTTACGACGGCTTTTGTGAAAAACCGGAGCGAATCATCAACATCACCATCGACAATTTTGACGGTGGCTGTCAAATGGGGCGGCATTTTCAGCAACAAGGGCATAAACGTGCCCTTTGTATCTCTGATAACCAGATTGGTGTAGATCAGGAGCGGATCGACGGATTCCGCGCAGGCTTTGGTCAAGAAGTCAAAACACTGCTGATTCCCATGCACAAAGCCCAACGGTGGGCATTTTATCAAGATCATCTTTCTGTACTGCAGTCTGTCACAGCCATCTTTGCCGTTTCCGATCACTACGCCATTGATCTGATCCACTTCCTTCAGGAGCAGGGAATCGCTGTCCCCGACCAGATCAGCATTGCAGGGTTTGACGACATTCCCCTGTGCCAGATGATCTGTCCTACCTTGACCACCATTAAACAAGATGGTGCCCTGCGTGCCAAAGCAGCCATTGATGGACTGCTGGCTTTAAAGAACGGAGAAACAGTGGACAACACGCTGACGCTTCCGGTACAACTGGTCATTCGGAACAGCACCGCCACTATTTAATTTGTGCAAAATACAGCAAAAACGAATAGATTTTTTGTAATAGGTTATGCGTTTAACCTTTGCATTTTTAAAAACTGCTTTGTAAAATAAAGGTACCAACTTCTCGGGAGGTTTCTTTATGAAAACAAAGCAGTCTTTCTTTTCCATGGTCTGTGCCCTGGCAATTCCGGCCGCACTGCAATCCATGCTCCAGTCTTCTTTCAGCATGATCGATCAGATCATGATCGGCCAACTGGGCAGCGCACCTATTTCCGCCGTAGGCTTTGCCGGGAAATTTTTCTCTATTTTCAGTGTGATCATTGCCGCCGTGGGTGCTGTTGCGAGTATCATGATCTCTCAATATTTGGGACAGAACAACGGGCGGCAGGTTCGGCGGAGTTTTTCTGTCAGTTTATGGCTGGCACTGGGTCTGGCTCTATTGGTCAACGTCCTGAGCCTATGCTTTTCCCATGGGTTAATGAGCCTTTACACCAAAGATGAGATCGTTCGTCAAATCGCAGCAGAGTATCTGACCATTATCTCTGTTTCTGCCCTGCCCATGGCCGCCGCCACCATATTAGCCACCTACTTTCGCTGCATTGAAAAGCCGGCATTACCCATGATCGCCACCATTATTTCCGCAGCGTTAAACACCGCTTTGAACTATATTTTGATTTTTGGCTGCTTTGGACTGCCTGCCATGGGTGCCAAAGGCGCAGCTATTGCCACTGCCTTCTCCCAATTGGCCAATTTCCTTATCATGCTGCTGATGTTCTTCGCCACGGTCTGCCTACCCCAAAAAAACCAGGAAAAAACTTCCCTGTCCCACTTCCATTGGAAGCAATACGCTGCTATGCTGTTGCCGATTTTGATTTGCGAAGTAGCCTGGAGCTTGGGGGAAAATGTTTATGCCGCCATTTACGGCCATATGAGTACCGACGAAGCCGCCGCAATGAACCTGATCAGCCCTGTGCAGGGATTGGTCATCGGGGCTCTGTGCGGCCTGTCCCAGGCAGCCGGAGTTATCGTGGGTAAACAGCTAGGTAACCGGTCCTTTGACAATGCTTACCGAGCCTCTAAGAAACTGATGATCTACGGAGCGGTTGGCTCCGCCATTCTTTCCATGATCGTGGTGTTGAGTGCACCCTTCTATGTAAACATCTATCAAGTAGAGCCAACTGTAAAAGTGCTGACCCGGCAGATCCTATACGCCTATGCTCTGGTCGCCCCCTTTAAGGTACTGAATATGATCCTGGGCGGCGGCATCATCCGTAGCGGCGGAAAAACCAAATATGTCATGTTCGTTGATATCATCGGCACATGGTGCTTCGGTGTTCCTCTTGGAATGCTGAGTGCCTTTGTGTGGAATTTACCCATTGCTTATGTGTATTTTTTCCTGTCGCTGGAGGAATGTGTCCGCTTTGGAATTTCCATTCTCCTCTTCCGCAGAAGAAAATGGATGAACTGTCTGGAATCAGAGCCACAAATCTGATTTAAAAAGTGCCGGAAAACTACAGTTTTCCGGCACTTTCTTCACTTATGGGCCCGATCGACCAATCCTTCTGCCAGTAAATACCCCACCACCGATGCCAGCTGCATAATGCAGCCCGACACCGTATCGGCCAGCTTTCCATCACCGCCAAAAGCAGTGATCAGGCCGGATATAAACAATGCCACTGCCATCCATAGCTTTCGGCTGGTCAACTTTTGCCTCCATCTTTCCTTTGTCATAAACGCACCTCCCTGTTTGTTTTGCCTAAAAAGGCTTTCATATATAGGCAAACAGTTGCTTCAAAGACTGCAACCAACAAATTCCGTTGCATTTTTTCAGCAGATATGCTACCATAGGAAAAACAACAAATCAGGAGGATCGCTCCATGGAAAAAGCATTGATCGCCATGAGCGGCGGTGTGGACAGCTCCGTTGCTGCGTGGCTGATGAAAGACGCAGGTTTTGACTGCATGGGTGCCACCATGCGGCTGTACAACAATCAAAAATTCAATGATCAGGAAAGTTCCTGCTGTTCTCTGGACGATGTGGAAGATGCCCGCAGTGTGGCCTTTCGGCTGGGAATGCCCTACTATGTGTTCAATTTTACGGAAGATTTTGAAAAGCAAGTCATGGATAAATTTGTTTCCTGCTACGAATGCGGTCTGACCCCCAACCCCTGCATTGACTGCAATCGATATCTGAAGTTTGACCTGCTGTTGCGGCGTGCGGTCACTTTGGGCTGCGATTATATCGTCACCGGTCACTATGCCCAGATCCGTCAGGGGGAAAACGGTCGATACAGTATGTACAAAGCGGCAGATACCGCCAAAGACCAGACCTATTTTCTCTATTCCCTGACACAGGAACAGTTGGCTCACACCAAATTCCCTCTGGGCGGTCTGACCAAGGCGCAGGTGCGGCAGATCGCCGAAGCGCAGGGCTTCATCAACGCCCGAAAGCACGACTCTCAGGATATTTGTTTCGTCCCCGATGGCGACTATTTTGCCTTTCTGGAACGCTACACCCAAAAATCCTACGCCCCCGGCGATTTTCTGGATGAAAAGGGCAATGTGGTGGGCAAGCACCACGGCGCTGTGGGCTATACCCTCGGTCAACGGAAGGGCTTGGGCGTTGCCCTTGGCACCCCTGTATATGTCTGCTGCAAAGATATGGCCGCCAACACCGTCACCGTCGGTCCCAACGAAAGCCTGTTCCACAAAGCTCTGCGAGCCAACGACTGGAACTGGATGCCCTTCGCACAGCTGAAAGAGCCTTTGCGGGTATGGGCAAAGACCCGTTCCCGGATGATGGAACAGCCTGCCACCGTCTATCCGGAGGAAAACGGATATGCTTGGGTGGAATTTGACGAAGCCCAGCGTGCCATCACGCCCGGTCAGGCAGTGGTGCTGTACGATGGCGATCAGGTCATCGGCGGCGGCACCATCACGGAAGTTTTATAACAAATACGGCGCTCCAAACGGAGCGCCGTTTCATTTTTTCAATCAGCCAATGGGTTCAAAATCCACTGCACCGTGCTTGCACAGGGGGCAAACAATGTCCTGAGGCAGTTCCTCTCCCTCGTAGATCCAGCCGCAGATCTTACAGACAAAGCCTTTCTTCCCCTCGGTCTGGGGCTGGGGCTTCACATGGTTCTGATAGTAAGTATAGGTCATGGTTTCCACATCGGACATCACTCTTGCCTCTGTCACGGAGCAGATAAACATACCGTGGGTATCCATATCCACATACTGTTCCACTTTCAGGCTCATAAAAGAGTTGATGTAGCGAGGCAGGAATGCCAAGCCATTATCGGAGCGCAGCACTTCGTGACCAGCGAACTTATCAGCATTGCGGCCGCTCTGGAAGCCAAAATTCTGGAACACCTCAAAAGGAGCTTCCTGTGACAGGCAGTTGACATTCATCACGCCGGTCTGGCGGATCACATGATGGGAATAGTTCTGTTTATTGATGCACACAGCAATTCGATTGGGGGTATTGGTCACCTGGGTGACGGTGTTGACAATAAGGCCATTGTCCCGCTTTCCGTCGTTGGAGGTCACCACATACAATCCGTAGCCGATATTGAAAAGTGCCGTCATATCATTCTTATTGGCCATATCAGCACTGTGGGCAATGTAGTCCCGGCACAGTTCATTGGCCAGATCCTCCAGCTGCTGACTGCTGGTTTCATTGAGGGCAGACATGATCCGCACCGTGGTATCGGTGAACTTGATATTCTTGGATTTTGCGAAGGTATCACGCATGACCTTGGCTGCCTGAGGTGC
Source organism: uncultured Oscillospiraceae bacterium (assembly GCA_964586875.1). GTDB lineage: Bacteria > Bacillota > Clostridia > Oscillospirales > Oscillospiraceae > Faecousia. The sequence goes on along the minus strand of CAZPJH010000005.1, from coordinate 47,854 downwards.
CCAGGAGCCGTTTTCGATCAGGCCAATGGTACGGTTCTGGAAGTTCCGCTCGGTCAGGCCATGGAGGAAGGTGTGCATGGCCGGGAACACATCCGCATTATAAGTAGTAGTAGCCAGCACCAGTTTGCCATAGCGGAAGGCATCGCTGATGGCAGTTGCCATATCGCAGCGAGCCAGATCGTGTACCACCACATTGGGGCAGCCCTTGCTTCTGAGCTTCTCGGCAAACAGCTCCACTGCCTTCTTGGTGTTGCCGTAGACGCTGGTGTAAGCCACCACGATACCGTCAGTTTCCACATCGTAAGAAGACCAGGTGTTGTACAGGCTTAAATAATGTCCCAGATTATCTGTCAGCACAGGACCATGAAGGGGGCAGATTTTCTGGATATCCAGCGTGGCTGCCTTTTTCAGCAAATTCTGCACCTGCACGCCGTACTTGCCCACAATGCCGATAAAATAGCGACGGGCTTCATCGTCCCAAGGCTCTTCTGCATCCAGGGCACCGAACTTGCCAAATCCATCAGCTGCAAAGAGTACCTTGTCACAAACATCATAGGTAACGATCACTTCCGGCCAATGGACCATAGGGGCATTGACAAAGGCCAGCGTATGCTTACCCAAGGACAGCGTATCGCCCTCGCCCACTACCAGACGATTTTCTTCAAAGGCTGTACCGAAGAAATTGGTCATCATATTGAACGCCTTGGCAGAAGAAACCACAGTGGTTTCGGGATAGACCTTCATAAAGTTTGCAATATTGGCTGCGTGATCCATTTCCATGTGCTGGATCACCAGATAGGCAGGCTTTTTGCCGCCCAGAACATTCTGGATATTGTCCAGCCACTGATGGGTAAAATGAGCATCCACAGTATCCATAACAGCAATCTTTTCATCCAGAATGACATAGGAATTGTAGGCCATTCCGTTGGGTACTACATATTGCCCTTCAAACAGATCCACCTCATGGTCGTTTACACCGACATACTTGATATCTTCCGTAATAAACATGGCTGTATCTCCTTTTTGTGTTCTTGACTTTGTAAATTCATTATAATATACTATGGGCAGAAAGTATGTTGGAAATCAAACATTCGGAGGAAAGATATGGAGAAATTTTTTGATATTTTAGACACCTGTCCCCTTTTTTCTCAGGTTGGGCGGATCAATTATGAAAAGATGCTGCGCTGCTTTGGTGCCCGTGTGATTTCTGTCCGCAAAAATTGCGCTGTTTTCCACGAAGGAGAACGGGCCGATCGTGTGGGGATCGTGTTGACCGGTGCTGTGCAGGCTTTACAGGACGACTATCTGGGAAACCGCTCTATTTTATCCATGGCCGGCCCCGGAGAACTGTTCGGAGAAGGCTTTGCCTGTGCCGGGATCGACAGCTTGCCTGTCAACATTGTGGCTACCGTTGACAGTCAGATCATGCTCATTGATTGCAGCCATATTATGACCATGTGCCACAACGCCTGCTCTTTCCACAATCAAATGATCCGAAATTTGCTTTTAAGCGTGGCGCAAAGCAACCTGCGGCTGAATCAGAAGATCGAAATCCTCTCCAAACGCACCACAAGAGAAAAAGTCATGGCCTATCTTTTATCCGAAGCCAAGCTCCATGGCAGCAATGATTTTGTCATCCCCTATGATCGACAGGAGCTGGCAGATTATTTGGGTGTGGAACGCAGTGCCATGTCCACCGTCATCGGCAAGCTTCGCCACGACGGTTTTATACAAGTAGATCGCCGACATTTTCGATTGATGGGATAAAACCCATTCCCTGCATATACTATCACTGTAATGCAGGGGAACAACTGTGACTTTGTCACGGAAATCTCCCCTGAATTGGATTATCATATGGTTACAAATCAACCCAATCAGGAGGAACGATCGATGTCTGCTATTTCTGTTACCAAAGAAACCTTCCACAAAGAAGTGATGCTCTGTGCCAAGCCTGTGCTGGTGGATTTTTGGGCGCCCTGGTGCAACCCTTGCCGGATGGTCAGTCCACTGATCGACGAAATTGCCAACGAGCGCAGTGACATTAAGGTGGTCAAAGTCAACATTGACGAAGAAGCGGAGCTGGCGCGGGAATTTAAGATCTCCAGCATCCCCACTTTAATGGTCATTAAAGACGGTGTGGTCGTGGAACGCACCTCCGGCGCAAAACCGAAAGCACAAATCAGTGCTATGCTGTAAAAAATCCATCCATCGGTTCAGAACCGATGGATGGATTTTACTGTATGATCTGTTGCAGTTTCTTCTGATCTATTATTTCAACAACGCCCCGGCGCAGTGCCACCATTCCCTCATTTTGAAAATAGCGCAGCATCCGTGTCACCACTTCCCGGGGATTGCCCAGGTGGTTTCCGATGGCCTCATGGGTGATATTCAGGCAGTTTTGCCCTTCCAAATTGGCTTCTTCCAGTAGGAATGCTGCCAGCCGTTTGTCAAAACTTTTCCACATGATCTGCTCCATCAGCCACATGACATCGGAAAAACGGGTAGCCATCAATTCATTGGCATAGTTGGCCATAACCGCCGATTGCTGCAACAGCAGCCGATAGACCCAAGGCGGGATAATAAGCAATTCGCTGTCTTTTTCCGCCTGGATCATCATTTCAAACTGTATGCTGCTCATCACGCAGGAAGCTGAGAACAGGCAGATATCCATTTCAAACAGGCGATATAAGGTCATTTCCCTCCCCTCTGCCGACAGAATATAGGCCCGAAGCTGACCGGAACATATCAGCATCAATCCGGCGCAATCTACTGAACCATTGTGAACGATCTCTCCTCGCCCGACCTTGCGATGGATCACGTTTTCTGTGATCATTTGCTGTTGGGTGGCAGTCAGTTTGTTCCAAATCGGGAAATAAGCGGAAACGTCCATAGCATCCTCTCCTTCTGTTTTTATTATAGCAATCCTCTGCAGGGGTTGTCAATAAAGGCAGGATGGTGATTTTATCACAGAATTATTTTCTTTAAATGGGTATACTTTTAAAAAAGCAAAGGGGAAGTAAAATGAATAACCACTATGATATGATCGTTATGGGCGGCGGCCCCGGCGGATACACCGCCGCCCTCTATGCCGCCCGGGCAGGCCTTCGTGTACTGGTACTGGAAAAACTATATGCCGGCGGACAGATGGTACAGACCCATCAAATTGACAACTACCCCGGTTTTCCCGATGGAGTCGATGGTTTTACTCTTGCTATGAATATGCAGCAACAAGCCCATCGCTTTGGTGCAGAAACGATAACCGCAGAAGTAACAAAACTGGACTTAAACGCCACACCAAAAAAAGTATCCACCGCTCAAGGGGATTTCTATGGTCTAACCCTGGTGATTGCTACCGGTGCTGATCCCAGACCTTTGGGCATTGCCAAGGAGAAAGACTATCTTGGGCAAGGCATCCATTACTGCGCTGCCTGTGACGGAAATTTTTATCGTGGAAAAACGGTGGCTGTGGTGGGCGGCGGCAACACCGCAGTTGGTGACGCCCTTCTGCTGCGCCGTATCGCTAAAAAGGTGATCCTCATTCATCGGCGACACAGTCTGCGTGCTGACAAGGTCTATCACCAGGCGCTTCTGGAAGCCGACAATGTTCAGATCTATTGGGATCATGCCGTTGCCGGGCTACGTGAAGAAGGGGATCTTGTCGGCCTGGAATTGGAAAATGTATACACAGGCGAAAAAACAGGCATTGACTGCGACGGTGTATTCGTCAGCATTGGCCGCATTCCGGCCACCGACCTGTTGGAAGGCCAGCTGGATCTGGATGAACAGGGTTATATTCTGACCGACCCTGTCACTGCCACCAAGATCCCCGGCGTATTCGCCGTAGGCGATGTCCGCCATAAGTCCCTGCGGCAAGTGGTCACTGCTGTGGCCGACGGCGCAATGGCTTGCCACGAAGCCGAAAAATTCCTTGAAGCTTATTTATAAAAAAGATCCTGCCTATCCACTTTCATAGGCAGGATCTTTTTTGTTTTTGATCAAGAGGGAGATTTTTCCATAAGACCATATTTGACCTTGACCCGATCCAGTTTTTCCAGCATAGGCTCAGACAAGAACCACAAAAACAGTACCGTAGCCATTGCATGCACTGCATCCGCAGGCACGCCGGTGATATAGGCTGTAATGATCATATTCCAGTTGGGGTTAGATTGATACATCAATACCGATGCCGGGTTCATAATGCCGCCATAGATCACAAAAGTAGCCAGGCCGCCAAATACGCTCAAGCTTACCTTGTTGCGGTGCAGCAATCCTTTCCGAAAGAAAATACCTGCCAGCAACCCCATCACCCCCATGGCGAACATTTGCCACGGTGTCCAAGGTCCTTGACCAAACAGCACATTGGAACAGAACATGGTCATCGCACCTACCATGAAGCCCGACTCCGCACCAAAGGCAACACCCGTCAAAATCACCATTGCCGCCACCGGCTTAAAGCCCGGCAATGCAAAAAAGACAGCCCTTCCGCCAATGGCCAGTGCGCTGAGTACCGACAAAATCACCAGCTCCCGTGCTTGAGGTTTGCGGCCTTCAAACACCAGGAAAAAGGGCAGCATGGTTTCAAAAATAATGGCAAAGGATATCAGCATGTATTTCTTTCCCCCGCCAAAGCACAAGCCTGCCCAAATCGTCAGCGGAATAGCCAGCAGCGACAGCAAAAGTGTCAGCTTCGTCCGCTTGCTCAGTTTTCCGCTGAGCAGACGTTGCTCTCGTTGGGAAGATTTTTTACTAACACACCAGGCAAATACACCAAAGGATAAAAACAGCAGAATGTAGATCCATCCATTGTCTTTGATAAAATTCGTCCCCTGATAGAGCTGGCTCAGATCCAGTGCCAGCGTTGCATACAGCAACAATCCCAGTGCCACCGCACCTGCTCCGAATCCCAGTATTCTGCGCCAAAGGGGCAGTTTTTCAGGTTTGCGTTCCTCCGGAGGCATGATATCCACTTTCCCCTCCCGTTTTGGAGGGGACATAACAGGAACTTCTCCTCCACAGGCCAGGATCACATCCTCTGCCGTTACTGCATTGGGAAGCAAATGGCGGGCCATACGATTGGCCGCCGTCGTATAAAAGCTCTTACCGGCAAAGAAAGGCTGCGGCGCATCTATTGTCACAATATTGCCATCAAAAAACAGGCCACAGCGGTCGGCATAGGTCGCACAAAACTCCACATCGTGACTGATCATAATGATACAAACGCCCCGAGCCGTCAATTCCTTGATGATCTGTGCAAAGGTCAGCTTGAAATCGTTGTCTACACCCTTGGTAGGCTCGTCCAGCAGCAGAACATCCGGCTGCTGAAGCAGCACCTTCGCCAGTGCCGTACGCTGCTGTTCGCCGCCGGAAAGATCAAATGGATGCCGATCCAACAGTCCTTCCAGCCGGCACAGGGACACCATGTTTTCCATTTGTTGTGCCACCTGTTCCAGCTTCTTTCCGGGAAAAGCATCCAGTAATTCTTCCCGAACATTCTTTTTCACCAAAAGCATCTGGGGATTTTGGGGCAACGCTGCCACTTTTTTTACATTGCAAATTCGCTTTCCACGGTATGGTTTGCGTCCACCGCTCAGCACGGAAAGAGTGGTGCTCTTGCCCGTACCATTGCCGCCCAGAATACACAACAGCTCCCCGGGATAAGCCTTTAAAGAAACACCCTTCAGAATATCCGGGCTTTCCTTTTCATAGCGAAACCAAACTTCGTCCAAGGCAATACAGGTGGTTTCCTTTGGTGCACACCCAGGCCGCTCCGGCACCGCTGCCAGCTGATATTTGTCTGACCACTGGGTCAACTGGCTTCTGCCATCGCTGACGGTCATGGGACAAGGGGTATCCCACCCCAGACTGCTCCATACCCGCATGGGCGTGGGCATGGAATGGAGCATGGTATGCTTTTGATCCCGCAAAATTTGGAATGTATTGATGGGACGATCATCTGCAATCAGACGTCCCCGATCCATAACAAGAAGCCGATCCGCCATAGGGATCACATCTTCCAATCGATGCTCACAAATCAGGATGGTCGTCCCCAATTCCCGATTGATCCGTCCCAAAGTCTGCAAAAAGTCCGTCGCAGCAATCGGATCAAGCTGGCTTGTTGGCTCGTCCAGTATCAAAAGATCCGGTTGAAGCACCATGATCGATGCCAGGTTCAGCAGTTGCTTTTGTCCACCGGAAAGCTGCGTCACGTCCATATGGAACCAGGTCTGAATGCCGAAGAAGCTGGCCATTTCCGCCACTCGCCCCCGAATGGTGGTGCTTTCCATGCCCAGACTTTCCATGCCAAAGGCCAGTTCATGCCACACTTTATCTGTAACGATCTGACTATCCGGATCTTGCAGGACGAAGCCTATTTTTTCCGTTTGCAGCCGATTGCCCACCTGCTCCAGCGGCACGCCATTGTAAAGGATCTTTCCCTCTTTCTTACCATGGGGTGCCAAAACCGTCTTCAGCTGGCGCAACAGTGTGGATTTTCCGCATCCGGATGGGCCTGCCAACACTGCGAAGTCGCCCTGGCGCAGCACCATGGACACATCTTGCAGCACCGGTACTTCCTGTTCCGGGTAGGTAAATGTTAAATTTTGGATCTCAAAGAGTTCCATTTATGATCCTCCATCAAGTCAATGGTCAGCGGTAGCATACACATCCCGCCATAGCAAATATAAGCAAACACCTGCATCGGGCCTATCAGCCGACCGGAAAGGGTGGGATAGTAATTCCAGGCAAGTGTCTGCGTCAGGCACGGAATCACCGCCCCCAGGCATAGCAACAGCAAAATGCACATTACCTTCCCATCCCGCTTGTCAAACGTGTAAATAGAAAAGGCCGTTCTTCCCTCCAAGCCATAGCCCCGGCTTTTCATAGAATCTGCTGAGATAATGGACTGTTCCATCGCCCAGCTGACCGTCGAAGAAAAAGCAGACAACGCCTGCCGGATCTTTTCCAGCATATTCTGAGGTTCGTGCATCCCTCGCTGTACACGCATCACATTCTGCAGATAGTTCTTAAAACGGGGAACAAATCGCAGGGTCATGGAGATCAGCAGGGACATGGCCGGGATCACCCTTCCGAACAGATAAATGACCTTGTCGGAAGTAAAAACCTGATTGCAGCAATTGAACCAGACCACAGATGCGCCCATCATTACCGCAGAAGCCAGGCCAAAGCAGACGGCTTCCAAGGTGATCGGATTGTCATTGGGAAGATACCACAGGATCGTCATTCCCTCATGGTTAAACATCGGATTCATCACAGCCATCAACACCAGCATAGGCAGCAAATAGCCCACCTGTCGAAGCATTCCTTTTCTCCCCTGCAAATACAGCAGATAAGCGCAACCGCTAAGCAGAGAGATCAGAAGATATACCGGCTGTCGGACAAACATGGTCACAGCCAGTGCCGCCACAAAAAACGCCAGATTGACCGCCGGATGAAATCCGGAAAAGGCATCTTTGTTCATTTTTGATACTCCGCACCCAGATCCGTGCCCAGATCACAAGTATAGCTGAACACGATCACATCTCCATCGGACAATGTATATGCCGAGCAGCCCAAACCGGGATGCTTGCCATTGACACTGTACATCCAGCCGGATTGAGGACCACAGTCAAACTCATAAATGTTTCCAATGCCCTCAATATATGCAGAGTTATAGGCCGATGCGTCCACATATTCAAAGTGGATTTTCTTTTCCCGCAGGGTCTTCCGAAACACATCAAAAACCGACTGTCCACCTTCAAATTCAACTTCCACCTTAGCCAGCATTACACCATCCTGAGGCACCAGTGCTGCCTTTCCCTGCGGCAGTTCATCCAGATGATCCAAAAGAACATCACAGCGTATTTCTAATGTGCAAGTCAGTTTTCCGTCACCATTCAGATCTGCAACGTCGCTCTGCTGCTTCGTGCAGCCGCCCAGCGCCATGATCGATAGCAAAACCAGCAATACTGCCATCCATTTTTTCATTCTATTGCTCCTTTTATCTTACATCAGACATATCATACAATGGGGTCTTCCCCAGTTGGGCTCGCCAAAGCGCAACCAGCGCATAAAAGGCCTGCTCAGTGGCAATGGGGTCGGTTTTTCCGTCAAGCAAATGTCGAAAACCATTGTCTTCTGCTACGAAATCCAGCAATCGATCCTCCAATGTGTTTCCGTTTTTCACAAAGCGAGGATCGTCCACGGAGATTCCCAATGCCGTCAGTGCAACAATGACCTGAGCCACCGTTTCGCAGCTATCGGCTTGGTAAGCGGTGTAGCCGCCGGCCTGATTTTGTGTATCGGACAGCACCTTCAACCCCTTCTCCACCGCTTCAGAAACTGCCTCCTGCTGCCGATATCCGGCCAGTGCCTGCAACGCCATGGCGGTGATATCCGCCTCTGCGGTGTCGCCGAACATGGTCCAGCCGCCACCGGGCAGTTGCTGCTCCAGAAGGTAGTCAATATAGGCCTCTCGGGTGGCTTGGGTACTCTGGCTTCCAATCTCAGGGATCTCATAATTGCCGCTGTCCAGCGCCAGCAGTGCAAAGATCGGACCATTGATGCCCTGAAGCAGCGTCTTATCATAGTCAGCCAGGGGCACCAGCAGATTGTAGCCGCCCACATCGGTGGGATCTTTCCCGATGGCCGTCAGTGCCAGTATCACACGGGAATAAACTGTGTATTTTCGTTCGCTTAGGATGCCGTCACAGTCCTTTACCTGCTGCACCACGGCCTCATAATAGCGGTCGAACCAGCTCTGTGGAACAACCCCTTCCCATCTGGCCAGTCCCAGTGCCATCCACTCTCCGCCCACCGAACCAAACACCGGTTCAGCAGAACGCTGCAACAGCATTACTGCGGTTTTTTCCACCTGGGATGTGGTGGGTACTTGTGGCTGGGTTGTGGTCTGCGGTTGTTCGCAAGCCGCCAATCCAAAAATTAGGATCACGGCGATCAACAGGCAAAAACATCTTTTCATCCTGATCACACACTCTCTTTCTTGATTTCCGCTCCCTATAAAAGGCAAAATAAAAAGGCTACGATTGATCTGTGCCACCGGGCACAACATCACCGTAACCATTTCCGACGATATTTACTCTTGCACAGCAGTTCTCCCGACTCGCACCTTTGCAAAATCCATCCTGCCTTCTCAGGTCGCCCCAATGACTGGCTTTCACCAACGGATCGATTTCCGGTACCTACGGTATTGGTTAAATGCGGAGATTTGGGATATACCCGTACTCCATTCCCTTTTCAGCCATACACCTGACAAAATCTGCCTTTACAGCGCATAGCCACTGTGCAATATAAACTTCTGTGCAGATGCACCACAAAACAGGTCCATCTTTTCACCTGAATATCATATAGCATATGCCACGAAAAGTCAACTAAAACCCTTCCCGCCGGTCATAAAAAGGCGGTCGGGTTGCCCCGACCGCCTGCATATTGGGATTAAGTTCCATTATTGATGACGATATTGTTGTCCTCGTGCACATTTCCAAAGAAGTTATCGCCGCTGGCAGCAACACCGGCAACGGTGCCGTTGACCGTGCAGTTATTATAAGTGCCACGGTCAGCATCACCTGCAAAGCCGCCGGCATAACCCGTACCGGTCACGGTGATATCACCGTTAACAACACAGTTTGTAAAGGTAGCAGGCATGGTTCGATCATTAGAGTTGGTAGCAGAACCGACAAAGCCACCTGCTGACATGGTACGTGTTCCGATATCCACATCTGCGGTGCAGTTGGTGATCTTGTGTCCACCCTTCTGCCCCAGATTGTCATTCCAGCCCAGATCAGCCAGGAAGCCACCGGAGTATCCACTGGTAACGCCGTAAGCATCGATTTTGCCCTGCGTGGAGCAGTTTTCCACGGTAGTGTGGGCGCCCGGGTTGGCAATAAAGCCACCAATATTCAGGTAACCACTGCCGACGATATCGATTCCCGTCACCGTGCAATTGGTCAGTTTGGGGAAGTCCCAACCCCGCTGCGTCTGCCCGGCAAAGCCGCCTACCTGTGCGCCGGTAGTGGATTCGATGGTCACACGAAAGCCATTAACATGGCAATTATTGAACACTCGGTCGTCGTTTTGCTGAATGACCGGTGCAAAGCCGGCCACAAAACAAGCCCCGGCTTCGGCATTGACCTCTAAATTATTAACAGTACAGTTATTCAGCCAGCCCCAGGAAACAAAGGCGCACATACCGCCTACCCAGGCATCTTCGGAAGTCGTGGTAACATTCACATTTTCCACAGTTACCCGATTGACGATGCCCTGAACAGAATTTGCCAGAACGCCAAATCTACCGTCTGCAACGGTGGCCGTTACATCCTTGAGGGTCAGATCATGGACACGCTCACCAGTACCACCCTTGATAAGATTGAAAAAGCCGCCATATTGGTTGTTCTCATCGATATTGATTTTAAAATTGCGGATCGTCTTGCCATTGCCATTCAGTTCTCCACCAAAAGCGGCGATGGGCGTCCAGAGAATGCCGCCCAGATCGATGTCGTTGAGCAGATCCACCCGTTCGCCTGCAAAGTCGTTTTCATTCGTTGCCAAGCTGGCAAAATACTGCAGGCCGGCAGCGTTTTCGATGCTGTAAATATGATTGGCTGCATCGTAGTACAGGCCATTAGCGATCCGCTGTCCGTATACATTGGCGTTGCCCTGAACAGCCTCTACCACATAGGCAAAGGAGCAGCTCTTGCTGCAGTAACGATTGTCTGCACTTTCAGGCAGGCTGATGGTCACCGGCACCAAAATATCTTCCGAAGCAGGGCTGGCTTCTGTCCAGGTGGACACACGCTCATCGCCCAGATAAACGGCATTGCCAATGGTCACCACCAGGCCATCCCACAGGCCGGTATCGCTCAGCTGCTTAACGATCGTCCGATATTTGACGGTAACATTGCTGTTGTTTTTGATCCGCAGATGGAACGAGATCACATCTCCGGGAACCATGCGATTGATAATGATTCGATTCCCTTCGTATGTAACCGATGTTTCAGGAAGCAGTGTCCCCAATGTGGAGGTCAGCTGAGGGGTATCCACTGTCACAGTCATATCCACATTACCGGCTGTAATGAGAACATCTGCCTCATCTTTACTGGTAAAAAGTGCAAAAGCGGAACCGACGGTCATACTAATACAGAGGATGATGGACAAAATGGAGCAAATAATCGCTTTCTTTTTCATGACACAAATTCCTTTCCAAATTGTATTTTCAGGATAAATGCGATTGTTCTGTGTCGATGCTAAAATCGCTGTTCATTTGCTTCTTTCTTTCTTGCTGAAAACCTCCTTTCCACGCTGCATAAAGCACAACAAGAACACCCTTCACTTTATTACGGAAAAACCGAAAATAAAAGGCGTTCTTGTCGTGTTGAAAAATATTTACTTTCCACCCATTATTTCTGCACCGCCGTCACCGCCTGCCGCTGTTCCATCCGCTTCCAGCTGACAAAACCATAAACATCATTGGCCAAAAATGCCAGAAAGCAAACCACCACCGACAAATAGCTGCGGTCATCGTAAGATGCAAAGGCCCATAGGACGATCAGGACCAGATCATTGGCCGCATAGCCGATGGCATAGTAAGGGCTTCTGCGCCATGTAAGATACACTGCCAGGAAACTGGTGGTGACCGAAATGGTACTTGGGATGATATTGGCTGTATGCAGTGTTTTCAGGATCACATAGAAAACCGCTGTGACCCCCATGGTCAGGATCCACAGAAACAGCAATTCTCTTTTGCTGATCTGATTGACCTTTACCTCCGCCTTGCCTTCACAGAAGGGATTATTCTTCCATGACAGATAGGCCGCCAGTGCCATCGGTGCCGTCATTCCCAAATAGGTGATCATTTCTCCATAGTAGGCATAGGTATAGGAAATCATGCCATAGAGCAGGCTGAATACCACCATCAGGATCTGACCGGACGGATAACCCTTTGCATTCAAAATCAGGGATGTCACCCCCACCAGAGATGCTGCCAAAGTCATATAGCTTTCCCCGTGAAAAAGCAGGAACGACAGCACGATCAACCCACTGGATGCGCTCCACAGGATTTTTTCTCCCAGAGAAAAGGCCTCAAATTGTTTTTTCATAGTTAGAATGATCTCTCCTTTTAAAAAATAAAAGCACCCGGCTGTACATCTTCTAAGACCTAACGATGTACGACCGAATGCTTTGCATTCACTACCCGGTGGCAGTGTTTCTGATTCAATTGATTTACAGCAGTTCTTTTAACTTATCCAAAAATGCTTCTTCGCCAATGGTATTGAGCTTGAAGAACATCGCCTGGCTGCCACCGGCTGTAATCGCTGACAGGTGAATCGGCTCATCTGCACACTGGAACAGGGTCAGTGTCAGGCTCACCCGATTGCCGCCCATGTAACTGTACCGTTCAAAGACGCGGACACTGCACCGGGCATCCCCACTGCAAAAATCACTGGCATCTTCCACGGATGCAGTCACGCTTCCGTCTAAAATGCCATCTTCCAATCTGTGAAGGAGCTGGGAAAAATCGCCGTGGATGGTAGTTTCATATTTTGCCATTGTGCTACCTCCTTTTTTTCTAGTATAGCACAGTCCGATCCTGTTTTCAATAGGTTCATCAGAAATATTGACAGCAACTGTCATAATAACCGGACAGTTTCTCCTTGCATTTTTTAGGGGATCGTGATAAAATTACACCAATCAAACACAATGGGAGAATACCATGGTTCACGAAAACTTTCGGAAAGTAAAGATTTTAAAACTGCTGGAGATGCTGCGTCAAAACACCGATGAAGATCATCCCTTGACCACCAATGCAATCATTGAGAGTCTGTCCGCCATGGGCATTCCCTGTGACCGTCGAACGGTCAGTCAAGATGTATCCACCTTAAATGCCCTGGGCTACGAGATCATGTCCACCATGGTCGGCCACGAAAAAGGCTATTACGTGGAAGATCGCAGCTTCAGCGTTCCGGAGCTAAAGATCCTCATAGATGCCGTTCACGCTTCCAGCTTTATCACAGAGAAAAAATCTCAAGAACTCATTTCCAAGCTGGCGGCGCTGGCCGGTTCTCACCGTGGAGAGGTTTTGACCCGGAGCATGGTGGCCTTTAATACTCGCAAGCACAGCAATGAACGCATTTTTTACAATGTAGATGATTTGGAAAATGCCATTTTGCGCCAAAAGAAGGTACTTTTCCGTTACTTTGACCTGGATGAAAATGGCCAGCGGGTCTATCGTCGGGAAGGGCATCGCTATGTAGTGGAGCCGGTAGCACTGGTCTTTAACGAGGATAATTACTACCTGACCTGTTATTCCTCTCGTCACGATAGCACATCCAACTACCGCGTCGATCGCATGGGCGGGGTAGAAGTTTTGGAGGAAGCATGCGGCGAAAAAGCCATTGCTCTACGCAATCAGGTAGCCGAATACACCGAACAGGCTTTTAAAATGTACGGCGGTGAACCAACGGATGTGGTTTTGGAATTTAATCGCAATCTGATCGGTGCGGTATACGATCGATTTGGTGAAGATACCAAAATGATGGCCTCCGGGGACAAGTGTATTGCCACTGTCCGTGTGCGGATCAGTCCCGTTTTTTGGGGCTGGGTATTCCAGTTTGCAGGAGAAATGGCCATTTTGTCCCCTTCCCATGTTGTAGAACAGTACAAGACCCAGGCAGCAAATGTATTGGCTTGATCTCCAAAAGAGTCGTGTTTTCACGACTCTTTTTTATTTTTGAAAAATAGTTGTCGCTTTTTGTGTTTTCTTGTTATATAATGACCCCAGAAAGAAAAACAAGGAGGTCACACAATGGTTGCTCATGTTATTGACGAATTTCGTGTTCTGAAGGATTATATGGTAATGGTTCTCGATCGTGAAGTGGAAGAGGTCAACAGTTGCTACCGCATTGAAGGCACTGTTTATACCCCGGTCTGTCTGACTGCCACCACTGTGCCTATTCCTCGAAATTACATTGCCGTCAAAGCAAAGAAATCCTTCAAAGGCGCTGCCGTGGAAGTGGTATAAAGCAGGGCGTGTTGCATTGCAACACGCCCATTTTTTATGGCTGGCTGACGGTGCCAACGAATAGCGGCACTGTATTTTTGGAAACGATAAACAGGAAGGGGCGATCCAGAACAAAGTCGACGATCTCCTCCGGCGGCTGCATAGCCCCTGCGCCCGGGATCTCGATATATACGGCACCTTTGACCCCTTCTTCGTCGATGGTCAGTCGGACGTTTTGATTTGCCCCGGTCAAATACACCGGCACGTCCCCAGTCAAGCCGGAAAAGTCCGCACTTTGGGCATCAAATATATCTGTCACTCCCATTTTTTCCAAACCACTTTGCAGATTTTGATTGGTGGTAATGTCAAATTTAGGCACAGAAAGGTTGACTTTGTAATAATCATGGTCTTCCCAGCCCACAGTGACCATCTGCATATATTGCCCCTCTGCCAGAATATCGTCTGTGGTGTAGCCCTCATCGGGCAGCATGAACCACATGGAGCTTCCATTTTTCAAATGCAGGCACACCGCACTAAAATGATCTGCCCAATAGTAGTTCATAGACTCCAGCTTCTTGTTCATAAACGTTACTATCTGATCCCCAGAGGGACTGTGGAAAGTCCCCTGTGTGTTGTTCCCACTGCTGAACTCATTGTCCCATTTACTCTGGAAGTACATTGTTGAATAAAGCACCATTACTGTTTCCGGCGACAGTGAAACATTGCCTGAGGACTTTTTGAGCATTCCGCCTGTATTGCGCTCCAACCAGGCACCGATGGCATTGTTCATCATTTTACTGCCCATTTTTCCCTTATAAACAGAAGCGTAATAGTAATAGGACAGCTCATCCATGGTTTCCTGATTATAAGACAGGCTTTCATCCAACCACAGGGCATTTTGCAGGGTGCAGATCTGATTCTTTCTATCGGCATAGGATGCTTCCCAAGTATCCGTAGCGTAGGTACGCAGGGTACTTAAGTTATCCACGCCAAACAGATCCAGGATCTGCTGACGGCTGTTCCCTTGCGCCAATTCCGCCGCCATAGAAAGCCCTATAAAGGCATTTGCCGGGGACCAGACAGCATTTTTCCCACCACTGAGAAAGTGAGCTGACCCCTGTGCATAAAAGTCAGACAAAGCAGCACTGGCAGCACCTGCTTTTCCATAGTTCCCATCATATCTGCTCTCCCCGGGCAAACTGACAGCTTTGGCTGTGATCACAGGCGGTGCCAGAACAATACCCACCACCAGTGCCACCATGGCCGCTGCCGCCGCAAAGCGAAGAATGATTTTTTTCTTTTTAGGCTTCGCCGCTTCTTCAATGTGCTCATCCCGAATTTCATTCAATGCATCTGCCAGTTTGTCATTCATAATAAAGCTCCCTTTCTATTAAGTGATCCTTCAGCTTTTCTCTGGTGCGATACAGGCGAACAGAGGCTGTATTGGGTGAAATTCCCACAGCTTTGGCGGCCTCGGCCACACTGTCACCAAACCAATATCGTCGCAAAAACAGCACTCTGGTTTCCCTGCTTTGTTGTGCAAGAAAGCCATCAATGGCCTGCCCCAGCTCCTTGGCCGATATTTGATCTTCCATATACCGGTCGGGGATAAATTCCGCCAGCTCGTCAAGGGATAAGGCATATCCCCCATCCCGTTTCTGTGCAGCGTCCGCACGCAGACGGTTCAGCGCCACATTTCGCCCGGTACGGCACACATAGGGTGTCAATGGATCAGGCTGTGCCGGTGGGATGGCATTCCACAGTGCCAAATAAGTATCATTGGTGCATTCCTGAGCGTCTTGCGCCACCTGCAAAATATTCATGCAGATGTGGTAGATCAACTTACCAAATTTTTGCTGCAACGCATCAATGGCGCTCTCCGCCCGGTCAAGCAGCATCTTCACGATCTTTCTATCCTCCATATGGCACCTCCTTACCCATTATCTACCATTTTGATGATCTAATCTTACCACGAACAGTGAATTTTTTCCATATTTTTTACTGCGTTCCTTGAAAGAAAGTAGAAAAAGAGGTAGTCAGTTCTTTACATTCTTTCCAATTTGTGCTACGATAAGGAAAGGTACGGAAACAATCGTCCGACCATCCGGAAAGGAGATATGATTTATGCCCTTGCTCGCTGCTCAAGCTCAACAAGGTGACCCCATTGCATTGGCAATAGCTGCAATACTGTTGCTGATTTTGGTCGTTGCCGTTCTACGCAAACGCTTTGGCCATCCGAAATCCATCGCCGGTGTTTCCGACGATTTGGCCAAAAACACCGTTCCATGCACCGAACTTGCCCCCGGTTCTGCCGGGCAGCTGAAGCTGCACGATGTCGATCCAAAGACCGCTGCCATGCTGATGGCCATTGTCGCTGATAAGATGGGCAAGCCCCTTAACGAACTGCGCTTTATTTCCATTCAGGAGGTCAAATGATATGAAATATAAAATCACCCTCTGCGGCCGCACTTATGAAGTAGAGGTGACCAACGGCCGGGCCACTGTATTAGATGAATATGATGCTGTTGTACCCGTGGCAGCCGCTCCGGTCGCCGCCTCCATCCCTGCCGCCCCCGCCGCTGCGGCAGCCGCCGCAGCCATCACCGGTGCAGGTGAAGTGATCAAATCCCCCATGCCCGGAACGATTTTGAAAGTCAATATCACCGCCGGTCAGGCCGTGAAAGAAGGGGATGTGCTTGTGGTTTTGGAAGCCATGAAAATGGAAAACGAGATCATGGCGCCCAAAAGTGGCACTGTCACCCAGGTCATCGTCACCAAAGGTGCTACGGTGGATACCGATGCTCCGCTGGTGGTTATCGGCTAAGTGGGAGGTAAGTAATGGATATTTTATATAAGAACCTGCTGGCATTTACTTGGCAGGATCTGGTCATGATCCTACTGGGCTGCCTGCTGATCTATTTGGCCATAAAAAAAGAAATGGAACCTTCCCTGCTGCTGCCAATGGGCTTCGGCACAATTTTGGTGAACATTCCTTTCTCAGATGCTCTGAGCGGCCCCATTCAGGAGCTTTACAACGCCGGTATCTCCAACGAGCTATTCCCCCTGCTGCTGTTTATCGGCATCGGTGCAATGATCGACTTTGGCCCCCTGCTTTCTAACCCCAAACTGATGCTCTTTGGTGCTGCTGCTCAATTTGGTATTTTCTTCACCCTGTGCATGGCCAGTATGTTCTTCCCCGACTTCCGGGATTACTTTTCCATCGCCATCATCGGTGCTGCTGACGGCCCCACTTCTATTGCCGTTGCCACCAAACTGGGTTCCGCCTATGTGGGTGCCATCACCGTGGCAGCCTATTCCTACATGGCACTGGTGCCGGTCATCCAGCCACCGGTCATCAAAGCCTTGACCACGAAGAAGGAGCGGCTGATCCGGATGCCCTACGAGCAGAAGAATGTTTCCAAACTGACCCGGATCCTGTTCCCCATCATTATCACCATCGTGGCATCTGCCATTGTCCCCCAGGCCACCGCCCTCATCGGCTTTTTGATGTTCGGCAACCTGATTCGGGAATGCGGTGTACTGGACTCCCTGTCTGAAACAGCACAAAAAGTGCTGGCCAACCTGATCACCATTTTCCTTGGCATCAGCGTAGCCTTTAACATGACTTCCGAGCAATTCATCCAGCTGGATACCCTATTGATTTTGGGTCTGGGTCTGATCGCCTTCATCGTGGATACCGCCGGCGGCGTGCTGTTTGCAAAATTCCTGAACCTGTTCTCCAAGAAAAAGGTCAATCCTATGATCGGCGCAGCCGGCATTTCCGCCTTCCCCATGTCCGGCCGTATCGTCCACAAAATGGCTCAGGAGGAAGATCCTCAGAACTTCCTGCTGATGCACTCCATCGGCGTCAATGTTTCCGGCCAGATCGCATCGGTTATTGCCGGTGGTATCATCCTGAACATCGCAGCCAGATTGATGGGAGGTTAATATGATGAATTTTCTGACAAACATTGCAACACAGGCTCAGCAGGCAGACATTCAGCTGCAATTTGAACCCATGGCTTTCGTGGAAAACCTGAAATATATGGGCACGGGCATGTTGGTGATCTTCGCCGTGATCGGCCTGATCATTCTGACCACCAAGCTGGTCAACTATCTGTTCTCTGAATAAAAAGCGAAAAAATGTGAGTTGGAGAAATCTTCAACTCACATTTTTATATAAAAAAGACACTGTTGCTGAAAGCAACAGTGTCTTTTCCTGTATATCGCGGTTTTTCTTGCCTATTTTAACGGCAGTAAATTCTGTACGAAAATACGCTTTAGTCCAAGGGTTTCATGGTGGGGAACAGGATAACTTCCCGGATGGTATCCGCACCGGTGAAGAGCATAACCGCTCTATCGATGCCACAGCCCATGCCGCCCGTAGGAGGCATGCCGTACTCCAAGGCGTTCAGGAAATCCTCATCCAACATTTCAGTCTCATCATCGCCACGCTCACGCTGCTCTACCTGCTTCTGGAAACGCTCTCTCTGATCCAGAGGATCGTTCAGCTCGGAATAGGCATTGCCCATCTCGCTGCGGCAGATGAAAAACTCAAACCGCTCGGTCAAGCGGGGGTCTTCGGGAGATTTCTTGGTCAGAGGGGATACTTCCACCGGATACATGGTGATAAAGGTAGGCTGCACCAGATGCTCTTCCACCTTCTGATCGAAGGTAGCATACAAAGCGTTGCCCCAGGTTTTTTCCGCAGCATCAGCCAACTCGACACCGATAGCATTGGCAGCAGCCACAGCCTCAGCATCGTCGGTGATCACACCAAAGTCAACACCTGCATACTTCTTGACGGCTTCCACCATAGTCAGGCGAGGCCAGCCGGGGGTCAAATCGATCTTCTCACCCATCCACTCCAGCTCATAGGTACCCAGGTACTTCTTTGCAAAGGAGCTGTAAATGCCCTCAGCAATGTCCATCATGTCGTGGAAATCGGCATAAGCCTGATACAGTTCCACGGTGGTAAACTCGGGGTTATGTTTCGGATCCATACCCTCGTTCCGGAAAATACGGCCGATCTCATACACACGGTCCATACCACCCACGATCAGCCGCTTCAGGGGCAGCTCCGTAGCAATACGCATATACATATCGATATCCAGAGTGTTGTGGTGCGTGATGAAAGGACGGGCAGAAGCGCCGCCGGCGATGGTATTCAGAACCGGGGTTTCCACTTCAATGTAACCCATATTGTCCAGATACTCGCGCATATGCTTAATAAACTGGGAGCGGATCACAAAGTTGCGCTTGACCTCAGGATTGACCATCAGATCCACGTAGCGCTGACGGAAACGGGTTTCCTTATCCGTCAGGCCATGGTACTTTTCAGGCAGGGGCAGCAGCGACTTGGACAGCAATGTTACAGCGGTAGCACGCACGGAAACTTCGCCGGTCTTGGTGGTAAACACTTCACCCTCACAGCCCAGGATATCACCAATATCCAGCTTTTTGAAACGGGCATATTCTTCCTCGCCCAGCTCGTCGATCTTGACAAACAGCTGGATACGACCCTTGGTATCCTGCAGATCACAGAACATGACCTTACCCTGACCACGCTTGCTCATCAGGCGGCCGGCCACTTTGACGATCTTGCCCTCAAAAGCCTCATAATCAGCCTTGATATCGGCAGAATAGGCGTTGAGATCATACTTAGTCTGGACAAAAGGATCCCGACCTTCTGCCTGCAGTGCCGCCAACTTCTCTCGGCGGATCTGGGCTTGTTCAGAAACAGGCAATTCTGCCTGCGGTACAAACTTTGCCATACTTAACCCTCCCGGGACAGGCTTACGACCTTCATCTCGTAAGTGCCATTGGGGGCATTAACGGTAAAGGTTTCGCCGGCAGCCTTACCAACAATAGCACGGCCGAAGGGAGAGTCATCAGACAGCTTACCCTCCATGGGGTTTGCTTCCTGAGAGCCGGTGATACGGTAGGTGGTGCGCTTGCCGTTTTTATCCTCGACGATCACCGTGCAGCCCAAGCCGACACGACCGGAAGCTTCGTTTTCGTCCTCGATGATCACAGCATGAGACAGAATGTCCTCAATTTCAGCAATGCGGCCATAGAGCTTTGCCTGCTCATTTTTCGCTGCATCGTATTCAGAGTTTTCGGATAAGTCGCCGTAGGAACGAGCTTCGGCGATCATTGCAGCGATCTCACGCTCCCGAGTGGTCTTCAGGTAATTCAGTTCCTTTTCCAGTTCACCCAGGCGCAAACTGGTAATTTTATATTCCTTTGCCATAATCAGTTTCCTTTCTGTCAGCAAAAATATTCATAGCTTCTTTGATTATATCCGTTTTTCTTCACTTCGTCAAGAATTTTCTGCACTTTTCAGGGCATTTATTGCTGCAAGGATCTGAGGATCCTCCATCGGTTCCAGCGTACCGGCATAAATTTGGGCATAAATCTCCTCCGATACCTCCACCGACACATCCGGTGTCAATCCAACACCTTCCAGATCCACACCCTTAGGAGTGGTATAACGGCCGGTAGAGATTCCCACCGCCGAGCCGTCACTGAGCAGGAATGTTTCCTGATAGTGGCCTTTGCCCACAGTTTGCTGACCCACCAAAACAGCCCAGTCATATTCCCGCAGTGCGGCCGCAAAAAACTCCGCAGCTGAATAGGACTGATCATTGATCAGCACGGCCATTGGAATGCGCAGACATTCTTTGTCCGATTTATCCGTTTCTTCCTGCCCGGTGTAGTAATAGCTGTGGAACAGTTCGCCCTCCGGCAGCAGCTTATCCAGAACCTTCACCAGTTCCCTTTTATAACCGCCGCCATTGAAACGGACATCAAAAATCAGTGCCTGTGCCCCCTGATCCACCAGAGTATTGACAGCGGCCATGGTTTCCTGATAGCAGTTGGTATTGAAATTCTCAATGGTTACCAGACCGATCTGATCCGGCAACATAGTGGCTGTGGCAACAGCGGTTCGGACAGTCTTTCGGGTAACCGTGAAGGAAAGTTCCTTCCCCTCCCGCAGCACGGTAACGGAAACCGTCGAACCTTCAGGCCCACGAACCAGATCCTTTCCTGCGTTGGTATCCATGCCGGCCAGATTTTTCCCATCCACTGCGATCATCAGATCTCCTGCTTCTATGCCAGCCTGATCCGCCGGCCCATCTTTGGTGACTTTCTCGATCAAATATCCATCCTCGGTCGCTCGGATGGTCACACCGATGCCCACATAGCTGTTGTTTTTATTGTCCACATAGGCTTCATATTCATCTGCCGGAATATAGTAGCTCCATCGGTCACCCAAAGCATCTACCATGGCATCAGCCGCCGCATCTTCCAGTTCTTTTCGATCTGCACCATCCACGAATTTTTCCACCAGCAGATTTTCCAGCTCCAGCAATTTCCCCCCGGATGACCCTTGCGTGAAAAACAGGGTTCCCAACACCGTGGCTGCGATCACCAAAAGATAAGAGATAGGCAGTAGCAGTTTTTTCATGATCCATCACCTCAGAAATAGGTTTCCCACAGCCCTTTCCGGCTGTGGGATCTTTGTCGCATATCATAATTTTCTCAGAGCAGGGCGCTTGCCAACAGGGACAGCATCAGACTCAACAGCATGACCCCTGCCATAATGCCGGCCATGATCGCCGCAAACTTTTTCTTATTTTTCATATGGTTCTCCTTTATATCCGGGAAAAGCATTGCACTTCCCTGCTGTTCGTATAAAGAAATTGTACCACAACAGAAAAATGAAGTCAATGGAAATACAGCGAAAAACAGCAAAAAGCAGAGCCGCATTGCGGCTCTGCCTGGGTTTTAGCGAACTTCTCTGCTGGACAGATATTTCCGAACCATCAGTGCTACCTTAAATACGATAGCATGGTCAAACTCCCGCAGATCGAGGCCTGTCAATTTCTTGATCTTCTCCAAGCGATAGACCAGCGTATTACGGTGAACAAACAGCTTTCTGGAAGTTTCGGAAACATTCAGGTTGTTCTCAAAGAACTTATTGATGGTGAACAAGGTTTCCTGATCCAAAGAATCGATAGAATTCTTCTTAAATACTTCTGTCAGGAAAATATCACACAGGGTCGTGGGCAGCTGATAGATCAGGCGGCCAATGCCCAGATTTTCATAATTGATAATGCTCTTCTCGGTGTCGAATACCTTGCCCACATCGATTGCTGTCTGTGCCTCTTTGTAAGAGTCAGACAGGGAACGCAGATGCTCCGCCACGGTACCGATACCGATGACCGTCTTGACAAAAAGCTCGTTTTTCAGCGTTTCCTCGATCTGAGCAGCGATCTTCTCCAGTTCCTCCGATGCCTGCTCCGGCTCCAACTGCTTGATGACCGCAATATCGGTTTCGTTGATGCTCAGCACAAAATCCTGCTGCTTATCCGGGAACATATCCGACAGTACATCTACCGTTGCCACATCTGCATGACCCAGCTGGCGAACCAGGAACACAGCTCTGGGCGCATCGGTGGCAAAATGCAGTTCCTTGGCACGGATATAAATATCACCGGAAAGGATATTGTCCATGATGATATTCTTAACAAATGTGCCCCGGTCATGCTTTTCTTCATAGAATGTCTTGGCATTGTTCAAAGCGACATAGGCCATGGAGCAGTATGCCTTCGCCAGTTCATCGTCACCGGTACAGAACACTGCATATTCAAGATAATTGCTGCTGTTGAAGATAGCCTTAAAGGTCTTCTGACCATAAGTGGTGACCTGCTCGGCTGCGCCGGATACTTTCAAAACAGCTTCCGGCCATCTTTCTCCCAAAAACGCCACATCTGTGCTGGAAACCACATGGCCATCGGCATCGATCACACCAAAGACCCGATCGGTGGTTTCTTTCAGCTGGAGCATGACGCTCTGAAAAATACTATTGGACATAGATATGCCTCCTCACAAAAGTGCATAAAAGCGTATTTCACAAATTTCCACGAACAGTATACATCACTTTTGCACATTTTGCAAGTACCTTTTGACATAATATTGCAAAAACTTGACTGTTTTTTATGTAATGTTCCAATTCTTTCAACTTCAGCACCCCATCACCGGCCAAAACCATTTGGTGAAAACGCCCGATTTTACATTTTCTCCAGTGCTGCGATCTCTTCTTCGCACAATTCTCTGGTTTCTCCCCGCGGGAGATCTCCCAAGGTTAAGTTGCCTTCCTGCCGCCGCTCCAAATACACCACCGTCATATTGCGAGCAGCCATCATCCGCCGTACCTGATGGTATTTCCCCTCCTGAACGGTGACCAGGCTCTCCTCCGGCCCCAAAGGTTCCAATTTTGCAGGCAGACAATGCAAGCCGTCCCGCAAAACAAGGCCCTGCCGAAAAGCCTGCACATCTTCATCTGTGGCTGTTCCTTCATGACGAGCATAGTAGATCTTCGGCACTTCCTTTTTCGGTGAGATCAGCCGATGGAGCAAATCGCCGTCGTTGGTAAACAGCAGCAGGCCTTCCGTGGCCTTATCCAGCCGTCCCACCGGTTTCAGATCCAGGTGGCGATAGTCCGCCGGGATCAGTTCCATAACCGTTCTTTCCTGCTTGTCTTCCGTGGCTGTCACAAATCCTGACGGTTTGTTAAGCATCAACACGGTCCGCTTTTTGCCGCCCAGTACTCGGTCACCCAAGCAGACTGTCACTTTGTTCGGGTCGATTTTAACACTGCCGTCTTTCACAGGAAGGCCGTCAACTGTGACCGCTCCCGATTTCAGGATGATCTTCACCTGGCTGCGTGTACCCAGTCCGCTGTCGCAAAGAAATTTGTCCAAACGTTCCATACGCTTCTCCGTTCTATCTCCCTGCAAGGGAGAATAAGTTGTAATGCAAAAATAAATTTATTGGAGGGATCATCATGTTGGTCATGACCGCAAAGGTGGATATAAAGAAAATTGCCATCATCGCAGGCGCGATCATCGCTGTAATCGCAACCATCGCACTGCTGCTGTCAGGCAGTTCCGTATCCGCCGGTGGCACCAATTCCGTCACCAGTAACGACGATCGGGTGCAGTTCCTTACCAGTTTCGGCTGGGAAGTTGTGACTTCTCCGGCAGAAACCAGTCAAGTCCGCATTCCGGCGGAAACCAGCGAAGTTTTTACACGCTACAACAGCCTGCAAAAGAGCCAAGGCTATGATCTGAGTGCCTATCAGGGAAAAACCGTCATGCGCTATGTCTACAAAATCAAAAACTATCCCGGTGCCACAGAGCCGGTATATGCCACACTTTTGATCAGCAGCAACCAGATCATTGGCGGTGACATCACCGACACTTCCGCCACCGGTGTGGTTCAAGGTTTCAAAAAAATCGCTTCCTGACCCATTTTCCAGGATAATCATAGCATAAAAAACGGTACTTGACAAGTGTATCGCCCTGTGCTACGATACCTGTAAAGTGATATGTTTTCAGGGCGGGGCGCAATTCCCCACCGGCGGTATAGCCCGCGAGCGCATTTGCGTTGAATTGGTGAAATCCCAATGCCGACAGTATAGTCTGGATGAAAGAAAACAGTTTTAACGTTTTTGCGCCCTGAGTGTGTACTCAGGGCGTTTTTTGGAGGCTTTTATATGAAATTACTGGAAGAAATAGCAAAAAACTTCTCTTTTATTGCTGTCAGCCTTGTCATCATGGCCGCACTTTGGCTCATTGCAAGCCTTTCCCAGCGGTGGCTGCCCAAGATCCACACCGTCACACCGGCACGGCGGATCTCCATTATTGCCATCTGCGGTGCCATCGCTGCGCTGCTGCATATGCTTGACTTTCCCATTCCCTTTCTGGCACCGGGGTTTTATAAACTGGACTTCTCGGAAGTTCCTGTGATGCTCTGTGGCTTTTATCTGGGGCCTGCTTCCGCTGTCAGCTGCGAAATGCTGAAAATCATTTTGAAATTGCTGCTCAAGGGCACATCCACCGCCTTTGTAGGGGACTTTGCTAATTTTGTGGTAGGCTGTTCCTTTGCCCTGCCTGCTACCATCGTCTATCATGTGTATAAGACAAAACGATCCGCCGTGGCAGGACTTGCGCTGGGCACAGTCAGCATGACTGTTTTCGGCACAGCCTTCAATGCCATCTATCTCGTGCCGAAATTTGCCGACCTTTACGGCATGCCTCTGGAAACCATCATCGCCATGGGCAACGCTATCTGGAACAATGTAGCGGATCTGATCAGCTTTGTGATTATGTGTGTCGCACCACTGAATTTTGTCAAGGGAATGGCCATTTCGGTGCTGACCATGCTGCTGTACAAACGGGTAGCCAGTCCCCTGTTCGGTCGACATCGATAAGAAAAACAGGCGTGCAAAAGCACGCCTATTTTCAATTTTTACCTTGCAAAATTGAAGGAATTCCCTTATAATAAGAGGGATTGGAGTGATTATGTGAAAAAGAAAGATTTTAAAAACCGTTCCCCTCTGCGTATTTTCATCAGCTACTTCGGCAATCATAAAAAACTGTTTGCCATTGATATTTTCTGTGCTTGTGCCATTGCGGCCATTGATCTTGCATTTCCCCTGGTGACCCGTGCAGCACTTTATGAATATCTGCCGGAACACCTGTACAGCATTTTCTTCATCGTCATGGGCACCATGTTGGCCTGTTATGTGCTTCGTTCCCTGTTTAACTATATTGTCGCCTACTATGGCCACACCTTTGGCATTCGGGTGGAAGCCGATATTCGATCGGACCTGTTCGCCCATATGCAAAAACTGGGCTTTGATTTTTACGACCGCAACCGCACCGGTCAACTGATGAGCCGACTCACCTCTGACCTGTTTGAACTGACAGAACTTGCCCACCACGGCCCGGAAGACCTGCTGACCAGCTGCGTTACCATTATTGGTGCACTGATCGTTATGGCCTCGATCCAGTGGCAGCTGGCATTGGTAGTGGCCGCAGTCATCCCTATCGCACTGGTTGTGATCTTCACCATGCGCCGTAGCATGGGCAGAGCCTCCAAAGCAGTCAAGCAAAAGACCGGCCACATCAATACGGAAATTGAAAGCAGCCTTTCCGGCATTCGCACTGCCAAGGCCTTCGCCAACGAAGCTGTGGAAAATACCCGTTTTGAAAATGCCAACGATGAGTTCAAAACCTCCAAACGGCAATTTCACAAGGCCATGGGCAGATTTCACAGTTCACTGGAGCTGTTCCTATCCAGCCTGAATGTGGTCGTCATCACAGTCGGCGGCTATTTTATCATGAAAGGCCAGATGGACTACAAGGATCTGACCGTTTTCGTGCTGTACATCGGCACGTTTGTCAATCCCATGCGTAAGCTGGCCAACTTCTCTGAAATGTTTGCCAACGGTTTCGCCGGTCTAAACCGTTTTGTAGACATCATGCGTACCGAACCCACCATCCAGGACAAGCCGGATGCTCAGCCCCTTTCCAATGTCAAAGGGCACTTGGAAGTCAAGGACGTATCCTTCTCCTACGACGGCGAATTGGGCGTGCTGCACCATGTATCTGTGGAAGTACAGCCCGGAGAAACCGTTGCCATCGTTGGGCCTTCCGGCGGCGGCAAAAGTACGTTATGTCAACTGATCCCCCGTTTTTATGAAGTGTCCCAAGGGCAGATCCTTATTGACGGCCGGGATATTCGGGATGTGACCCAGGTTTCCATCCACCAGAATATTGGCATTGTCCAGCAGGATGTGTTTCTCTTTGCCGATACTATTTTGGAAAACATTCGCTACGGCAAGCCCGATGCCACGGAAGAAGAAGTGATCATCGCTGCAAAAAAAGCAGAGATCTACGATGACATTCTGGCTATGCCCCAGGGTTTCCAGACCTATGTAGGCGAACGGGGCGCTCTGCTGTCCGGCGGTCAGAAACAACGGGTTGCCATTGCCCGTATTTTCCTGAAAAATCCCCCCATTTTGATTTTGGACGAGGCCACTTCCGCACTGGATTCCGTCACAGAGGCAAAGATCCAGCGAGCCTTTGACAATTTGTCCATTGGCCGCACCACCTTGATCATTGCCCACCGCCTATCCACCATCCGCTCGGCGGACCGGATCATATCCATTGCCGACGGCGTGATCACCGAATGCGGCACCCACGCTGCACTTCTGGAAAAGGGCGGTATCTACGCAGATCTGTACAATACCCAAAACGCCCAAAATTGGCATTAAAATGATCCCGGCTGCAAAAAGCAGCCGGGATCATTCTGTTTACATTTCAGAGTCGCTGTCACAAGGTTCTTGGGGGATGTCAAAAGCCTGCGGTTCCGGATCGGGGACGATCATCCCCTCGTCTTTGTTCATGCACATCAGCATAAATACAGACTCCAGCCCCCGAACAGCAAAGATGCTTACCAACAAGCTGACCAGAAAATAAGTTTGTGCGTCTTTCGGTTGGCAGGATTTAAGCACATCATAAATGGCCATCCAGCGGAACACAGCCAGAATAACCAGTAAAATCAACGCCGGCAACAGACACACCAGCAGCAATCCGGCGCCGGCCGCCAGCATTCCCAGCAGCATCACCAGGCCATAGCTCATGTTCTCTCCACCGGTCTCCGGCTGGGCAGCGTAATACATCGGCAAATTGGTATCTGCCCCGGAAAAATACCAACTCACCACCAGCA
Source organism: uncultured Oscillospiraceae bacterium (assembly GCA_964586875.1). Lineage (GTDB taxonomy): Bacteria > Bacillota > Clostridia > Oscillospirales > Oscillospiraceae > Faecousia. Next base: position 20,259 of record CAZPJH010000005.1, on the reverse strand, counting down.
AAAACACGATCAAGCAAATGATTTCCAGAACCAAAGCCGCAATGTTCAAACCAAGCAGGATCTTGCGTTTACTCTTCTTCTGGCCGTTGACAACGCTCTGGTAATGATCGGAAACTGCGCCCAACGTCCACACATTTACCGCAGGAACCCAGGCAAGCCAAGGCTTATTCAGCCCTCGGCGTTTGGCGATGGTATACAGTGCCAGTGCTTGCAGCACATAGGCTACGATTCCCAGCGAGCCGGAAAAGAAGCGAAAAGTCCATGTTCCGTTATTGAGGAAGGAAAAAATGCGATCCATGTTACAGCCTCCTTTTTGTTTATCATATCATATCTCCCTATTTCTTGCAATATCCGAATTGCTTTTCCTTTCAAAAGACACGGAAAGGACGTGCTGCAACAGCAAGCAACACGTCCTTTCCTGCACTGTCATATACTGGCTTAAATGCCGTTTCCTCGCAACTCGATGATCTGGTCACGCAACAATGCTGCATATTCGTACTCCATCATCTTGGCCGCTTCCTTCATTTGCTTTTCCAGACGAGCGATCTCCTTTTCCTTCTCTGCCTTGGTCATCTTTACGCCACTACGTCCCTTGCGCTCGGCAGTAGGAGACGAAATCTCGATCAGATCCCGAACGGATTTGATGACGGTTTTCGGCACGATCCCGTGTGCCTCATTATAGGCACTCTGGATTTCCCGACGACGAGCGGTTTCATCCAGCGCTGAGCGCATGGAAGGGGTGATATTGTCAGCATACATAATGACCAGGCCATCTGCATTTCTGGCCGCTCGGCCAATGGTCTGGATCAAACTGGTTTCACTACGCAAAAAGCCTTCTTTATCCGCATCCAAAATCGCCACCAAGCTCACTTCCGGCAGGTCAAGGCCTTCCCGCAGCAGGTTAATGCCGATCAGCACGTCAAACTTTGCCATCCGCAGATCCCGCAAAATCTCCATACGCTCCATGGCTCCAATATCCGAGTGCATATACCGCACCCGGATCCCAGCCTTTTGCAGATATACGGTCAGATCTTCTGCCATTTTCTTGGTCAAGGTAGTGACCAGCACTCGTTCTTTTCGGGCAGCACGGGCATTGATCTCCCCGATCAGGTCATCGATCTGGCCGTCAATGGGACGCACCTGCACCACAGGATCCAGCAGTCCGGTGGGACGAATGACCTGCTCTACGATTTGTCCCGATCGGGTACGTTCATATTCCGCAGGGGTAGCCGAAACATAGATCACCTGGTTAATTTTACTGTCAAATTCCTCAAAGGTCAATGGGCGATTGTCATAAGCGGAAGGCAGTCGAAACCCATAGTTGACAAGCGCATCTTTTCGGCTGCGATCACCGGCATACATAGCTCTGGTCTGAGGCAATGTGACATGGCTCTCATCAATGATCATCAGAAAATCTTCCGGGAAATAATCCAGTAATGTGGTAGGCGGTGTGCCCGGTGCCCGTCCCTGAATGACCCGGGAATAGTTTTCAATGCCATTGCAGAAACCGATCTCCGTCATCATTTCCAAATCATAATTGGTGCGCTGGGCAATTCGCTGGGCTTCGATCAGTTTGTTCTCTGCACGGAACTTTTCCACCTGCTCATCGCACTCTTTCTGAATATCCAGCATTGCCCGATGGAGTTTTTCCTTAGATGCCACATAGTGACTGGCCGGATAAATGGCCACATGATCCACATACCGCTCCGTCATACCGGAAACCGCATTGATTTCTGAGATCCGGTCGATCTCATCACCAAAAAATTCCACCCGAATGGCACGGCCGGACCAATAAGCCGGGTAGATTTCCAGAGTATCACCCCGAAGTCGGAACTTATTTCTGGAAAAATCGATATCATTTCGCTCGTAACGGATCTCCGTCAATTTCTGCAGCACCGCATCCAGCGGATATTCATGCCCCACCCGCAGAGAGATCACCATACTTTTATAATCGATCGGGTCACCCAGCCCGTACAGGCAGCTGACCGACGACACCACGATCACATCCCGCCGTTCAAACAGAGCCGCTGTGGCACTGTGGCGCAAGCGATCGATCTCCTCGTTGACGGAAGCATCTTTTTCAATATATGTGTCGGTGTGGGCAATGTATGCCTCCGGCTGATAGTAGTCGTAATAGGAGATAAAATACTCCACGGCATTGTTTGGAAAGAACTCCCGAAATTCCGAACACAGCTGTGCTGCCAGCGTCTTGTTATGCGCCAACACCAGCGTCGGTTTATTCAGTTTTTCGATCACAGAGGCCATGGTGAAGGTCTTGCCGGAACCGGTAACGCCCAACAGCGTCTGTTCCCGCAACCCCCAGTTGACACCGTTTGCCAATTTTTCAATTGCCTGGGGCTGATCACCGGAAGGCTTGTATTCTGAAATCAGTTGAAACTTATCCATACAGCCTCCTTATAAATAGGTCATCGCTTCACCGGGACGATACAGCCCCGACTGCGCCAAAGAAACGTAGTCATCATCTGCAACGATCAAATGGTCAAACAGCGCCACGTCCACTGTTGCCAGTGCCGCCGCCAGTCGTCGGGTAGTCATCACATCCTCCTGAGAAGGCAGTGCCACACCACTGGGATGATTGTGCGCCAGCACCACTGTGGATGCTTTTTCTGCAAGTGCGATCTCCACCACGGTCCGCGGAGAAATAACTGCAGAATTGATTTCCCCTGTCCCCACTTCCCGGCAGCAGATCACGTTGCAATTTGCGTTTAAACAAAGCAAAAACACCGTTTCCACCTGTCGCCCGATAAAATAAGGCAATAGATAGTTTCCGCAATCATCCGTGTCTTTGATTTGGACGCCTTTCTGGGCGCTGTCAACCTGATAGTATCGGCCGGCTTCCTTGGTCAAATGCAGGAAAGTCGCCACATATTCCCCCACACCCGGCACTTTCATCAGTTCCGAAACAGAGGCATCCATCACTCTGGATACAGACCCGAACCGATCGATCAGCTTGTGCGCCAGTTCATTGGTATCTTTCCGAGGAATGCAATAAAACAGCAATAATTCCAGCACCTGCACCTGGTCAAAATGATCTAAACCTTCGGTGCGAAAGCGCTGCATCATTCTTTTTCGATGTCCATCATGAATTGACATTATTTCACCACTTTCCAAGGATTTCTCTTGCGTTTTTTCTTTTTTTTGCTAGAATAAAGGTAAGGGTATTTTTTGTCGAAATGATCCGGGGTAAATTCCCATTTTTTGTGCATCCTATGCCAGAGGAGGTTCATCATGGAAATGCAGAATTCAAATATTCCTGTGCTGGAACTGCTCCTGCGGCCTGCCTTCTATGTGGCCGACGGCAGGATCACCCAGATCAACCAGGCCGCTGCGCCGTATCTGCTGAACATCGGCGATGAGATATTGCCCCTGCTTGCCACCGGTGCAGAAGAATACCCCTCTTTTCAGGAAGGCTGTCTTTATCTGACCCTTCTGATTGCCGAACAAAGAATTGAGGCCACCGTCATCGCTCTGGAACATCAGCATCTGTTCGTACTGGAGCAGGACACCGCACTGGCGGAATTGCGTGCACTCTCTCTGGCTGCCCGTGAATTACGCAACCCCCTGACCGGAATGTTATCCACCGCCGGGCAAATGCTTCCGGCAGATACCGACCCCGGGCAGATCGCCCAATTCAATCGGCGAATGCACCAGATCATGCGCATTGTCAGCAATATGTCCGATGCCGTTTATTACTGCGAGTCCACTCAGAGCCGCATGGAATATGTGCAAGTATGTGCCTTTTTGGAAGAACTGCTCTGCAAAGGACGAGAGCAGCTGCGCCATGCAGACATTCACCTGCATTATTGTTTGCCCAACACGCCGGTCTACACCTTAGCCGACACCGAAAAATTGGAGCGTGCTGTTTATAACCTGATTTCCAACGCCGCCAAGCATACAGCCCTCGGCGGTAAGATTCAGGTGGAGCTGACCCTGCGAAATCGGCTGTATCTGTCCGTTTCTGACAGTGGATACGGCAGCAATGATGCCGTCCACGCCAACGCTTATGCCCGTTATCTTCGCACCCCTTCCGTCACCGACGGCCCGGAGGGAATCGGTCTTGGCATGGTGCTGGTACGAGCCACAGCCGCATTGCACAACGGCACTGTCCTGATCGATCGTCCCGACGGCCGTGGCACCAGAGTGACCATGACCATGGAGATCCACCATGGCAAAATCGCCCAGCTACGCTCACCTCTGTTCTACCCGGATTACGCCGGTGAACGGGATCACGGTTTACAGGAGCTGTCCGATATTTTGCCGGCCAGCCTATATGCAAAGGAAAATCTTTTCTGACCCCACCCGGCCAATGGCCGGGTGTTTTTTATATCAGATAGGGGCGCAAATACTGCCCTGTATAGCTTTCTTTCACCTGAGCCACTTCCTCCGGCGTACCGCAGGCCACCACATAGCCGCCACCATCGCCGCCTTCCGGCCCCAGGTCAATGATATGATCGGCTGTTTTGATCACATCCAGATTATGCTCAATAACCAGAACTGTATTGCCTGCATCTACCAATGTCTGAAGCACTTCGATCAGCTTGTGAACATCTGCTGCGTGCAATCCGGTGGTGGGCTCGTCCAGCACATAAATCGTGCGGCCCGTAGAAACTCTGGCCAATTCTGTGGCCAGTTTAACCCGCTGTGCTTCACCACCGGAAAGGGTGGTAGAGGATTGCCCCAGTTTAACATAACCCAGGCCAACTTCCACCAGCGTCTGTGCCTTTCGGCGGATCTTCGGCAGATTTTCAAAGAAATCCACTGCTTCCTCGGCGGTCATATCCAGCACTTGAGAAATATTTTTTCCTTTATAAAGCACTTCCAGAGTTTCCCGATTGTAGCGTGCACCCTTGCATACCTCACAAGGTACATAAACATCTGCCAAAAAGTGCATTTCGATCTTTACCAGGCCATCGCCGCAGCAGGCTTCACAGCGGCCACCCTTTACATTAAAGGAAAAACGCCCTGGCCCATAACCACGCATTTTGGCATCGGCAGTGGATGCAAACAGGTCACGGATGTCATTGAAAAGGCCTGTATATGTGGCAGGGTTGGAACGCGGTGTTCTGCCAATAGGACTTTGGTCAATGTCGATGACCTTATCTAAATACTCCATGCCCTCCACTTTGATGCAGGCACCGGGACGGGTGCGGGCATGGTTCAGCTTGCCAAGCAGCGTTTTATTCAGCACCTCTCCAACCAAACTGGATTTGCCGGAACCGGAAACACCGGTAACGCAGGTCAGCGTACCCAGCGGAATTTCCACATCCACATTTTTCAGGTTGTTTTCCGTAGCCCCACAGACTGCCAGTATCTGTCCATTTCCGGTTCTGCGCTGCGCCGGGACAGGTATTTTCTTCACACCGGACAGATATTGGCCGGTAACCGAGTCCGGACAGTCCAAAATATCCTGCAACGTACCTGCTGCAACGATCTTGCCACCATGGCTGCCTGCGCCGGGGCCGACATCCACGATAAAATCAGCAGCACGCATGGTATCCTCGTCGTGTTCCACCACGATCAGCGTATTGCCAATATCACGCAAATGCTTCAGCGTTTCCAGCAGCTTGTCGTTATCACGCTGGTGCAGACCGATGGAAGGCTCATCCAGAATATACAGCACCCCCATCAGGGACGAACCGATCTGGGTAGCCAAACGGATCCGTTGGCTTTCACCGCCGGACAATGTTCCGGACGACCGGGAAAGGGTCAAATAACTCAGTCCCACATCCTTCAAAAATTGCAATCGAGAGCGGATCTCCCGTAAAATCTGCTCTGCAACGGTGGCCATATTTCCTTCCAAGTGGAGGCCATCCACAAATTCCAGTGCCTTTTCCACGCTCATTCGACAAAAATCCATAATCCCAATGCCGCCCACTGTTACCGCACGGGCGATCTCCGACAGGCGGTCGCCATGGCAATGGGGGCAGGGCGCTGTGGACATACATTCCTCCAGCTCCTTCCGGGCAGCATCCGATTGCGTTTCCCGATAGCGTCTGGAAATATTGTTCAATATGCCTTCAAAGGGTTGCTCCAGCACACCCATGCCGGTGCCCCGGTTGTAAGTCATCCGCAGCTTTTCTCCCTTGGTGCCATAAAGGATAATATCCATAGCATCCGCAGACAGGGTCTTAATGGGGTCAGTCAGAGAAAAATGGTATTTTTTGGACAGTGCTTCAAAATACATCCGAAATACAGAATCTGTACGGGCACTCTGCCAGCCGCTGGCCTGGATCGCACCGTCGAAAATAGATTTATCCTTGTCAGGGATCACCAGATCTGCATCAGCCACCAGCTGAAAGCCCAGACCGGTGCAGGCTGGGCAAGCACCGCTGGGGTTGTTAAACGAAAACATCCGTGGTTCCAACTCCGTCAGGCTGATCCCACAGTCTTCACAGGCATAATTCTGAGAAAAGGTCAATTCCTGTTTCTGCTCGGGCAGTTCAATGATCACCAGACCGCCGGAATGGCTGCAGGCCGTTTCGATGGAGTCGGTCAATCGGCGGCGCAGGCCTTCCTTGAGTATCAGACGGTCAACGACCAGTTCAATGTTGTGCTTCTTATTCTTTTCGCAGCTGATCGTTTCCGTCAGGTCATAAAGAATGCCATCAACCCGGACACGGGCAAACCCCTGTTTGCGTGCATCTTCAAACACTTTCTGATGCTCACCCTTTTTTCCACGGATCACCGGCGAGAGGACGATAAAACGAGTCCCCAGCCCCAGTGCCTCCACACGATCGACAATTTGGTCGATGGTCTGTCGGGCGATCTCCTTGCCGCACTTAGGGCAATGAGGGACCCCCACTCTGGCCCACAGCAGACGCAGGTAGTCATAAATTTCTGTCACCGTACCCACGGTGGAACGTGGATTTTTAGAAGTGGTTTTCTGGTCGATGGAAATTGCCGGGGACAGGCCGTCGATGGAGTCCACATCCGGCTTATCCATCTGTCCCAAAAACTGACGGGCATAGGAAGACAAACTCTCCACATACCGCCGCTGCCCCTCCGCATAAATGGTATCAAAGGCCAGACTGGATTTTCCTGAGCCGGACAAGCCGGTAAAAACCACCAACTTATCCCGTGGGATGGTCAAATCCACATTTTTTAAGTTATTTTCACGAGCACCGCGAATGATGATCTGATCGTTCATAGTTTTGCTCCTGTCCCTTTTTCTTAGCATAGTATTATACCACATTTGTCGGCTATGCACAAGTATTTTTCAAACAAAATTTTGTATTCCTTTTCATATACGGGATCATTCTGCCTATCTGTACATTTTTTCCAAAAATCTTTCTTTTTTTCCGAAAAATTATCCATGTTTTTGTAGCAATTCCGGTTGCTTTTTCTACTCACTCAGTGTTATAATGGGAAGTGTGGGGCTTCCCATAAGAAAAAGAATAATCAGTGAGGTATTGAGATGCACGCCTACGACAACATCAAAATTTTCACCGGCAATTCCAATCCCGAATTTGCAAAAACCGTCTGCCAAGAACTGTGGCTGCCCATGGGCAAAAGCACCGTTAAATCCTTCGCCGACGGTGAAGCTTCTATTTCCTTGGAAGAAACCGTCCGTGAGGCCGATGTGTTTCTGGTTCAGTCTACCTGCAAGCCTGTCAATGATAACCTGATGGAACTGCTGGTCATGATCGACGCTTGCCGTCGCGCTTCTGCCGGCCGCATTACAGCTGTCATTCCCTACTTTGGCTATGCCCGTCAGGACCGCAAAGCCAAGAGCCGTGATCCCATCTCTGCCAAGCTGGTCGCAAATATGCTTACCGCTGCCGGCGCAGACCGCATTTTGACCATGGATCTGCACGCTTCTCAGATCCAGGGCTTCTTTGACATTCCGGTGGATCATCTTCTAGGCGCACCTACCTTTGTTGACTACTTTATGGCCAAGTTCCCGGAGGATAAGTACAATCATGAGGACTTTGTTGTGGTTTCTCCCGACGTTGGCAGCGTTGGCCGTGCAAGAACCTTTGCTTCAAAGGTTCATATGGGTCTGGCCATTGTGGACAAACGCCGCCCCAAAGCCAATGTGTCCGAAGTTATGAACGTTATCGGCGATGTAAAGGGCAAGACCTGCATTCTGTATGATGATCTGGTGGATACCGCCGGTTCTCTGTGCAATGCCGCAAAAGCATTGGTGGAAGTTGGCGGTGCAAAGGAAGTTTACGCCTGTGCCACCCACGGTGTGCTGTCCGGTCCTGCCTTTGATCGTCTGAACGAAAGCGTGATTAAGGAGTTGGTCCTGCTCAACACCATTCCCCAGCCCCAGTATTGTCCCACTGACAAGCTGGTCTATTTGGATGTAGCCTCTGTTTTTGCCCGTGCAATCGAGCATATCCACGGCGGTACGTCCATCGCCGACCTGTTTTAAGCCATGTTTGCAAACGAAACTTGGCTGATCGTGGGTCTGGGCAATCCCGGTCGGGAGTATGAAAAGACCCGTCACAATGCCGGTTTCCGAGCACTGGACATTCTGGCTGAAAAGCTGGGATGTAAGGTGGACAAGGCAAAATTCCAGGGTCTTTACGGGCAGGTCAATTACAAAGGCCGAAAGCTTCTGCTTCTGAAACCCCAGACCTTTATGAATTTATCCGGACGCAGCGTCCTGCAACTCAGTGCATTTTTCCACGTACCGCCTCAAAATATCATCGTAATGTTCGACGATATTTCTCTGGTTCCCGGTGCTTTACGCATCCGCAAGGATGGCTCTGCCGGCGGACACAACGGGATCAAATCCATCATCGCCGAGCTGGGCAGTCAGGATTTCCCCCGGGTCAAGATCGGCGTAGGTGCAAAACCGCACCCGGACTTTGATCTGGCCGATTGGGTACTGTCCGCTTTCTCCGCTCAGGAAGAAAAAGCCCTGGTGCCTGCACTGGATCGGGCAGCAGACGCCGCCCTTGCCATTGTGGAATTGGGCGTGCCGGAGGCTTCCAACCGCTACGGCGGCACCAAATAACCATTGTCATATTTTACGGAAAGGGGAGGTTTCTCCCCTTTCCGCATTGCCACTTTCAGCCATTTTTGGAGGGTCACCATGGAACAACTGATTGCCGCACTGGGCACGATGGAAGAATTTCAATCTGTCACCGAAGCCCTGTCAGCCGGGCAAAGCGCCGCAGTCACCGGTGTCGGTCAAATCAACCGCAGCCATCTGATTGCAGGTCTGCACAAAAAACTACACCAGAATATCTGCATCATCTGCCAGGATGACATTGCCGCCCGCCGTTTACAGGAAGAACTGCAAGCCTTTCTGGGGGAAACTGCGCCCATTCTCCCCGGTCGGGAATTGACACTTTACGACAGCGCAGTGGTATCCCGTGCCTGGGAACAAAAACGATTGCGCCAGCTCTATGATCTATCTCTGGGTAAGGTACCCTTGCAAATCTTTACCTGGGAATCCCTTTCCCAACGAACCATTCCCAAAAATGTTCTCCAAGCTGCCGCCTTTACGCTGGAAGCAGGGAAAGAATACCCGTTAGATCATATCGTCGATCGTCTGGTCTACGCCGGATACAGTCGCTGCGGTATGGTAGAAGGCCCTGGCCAGTTTGCTCTGCGCGGTGGTATTTTGGACATCTATTCCCCTGCCGCTGACCGCCCCTTCCGCTGTGAATTTTTCGGTGACGAGCTTGACACCATGGGCTATTTCGACCCGGATACCCAGCGCCGTACAGAAAATGTGGATACAGTGGTAGTTCTTCCCGTTGGAGAGACCCAGCCTCGCCTCCATGAAGGCGGTTTAGAAGGGTTGTGCGATGATATTCGCAACATGATCTCCCGTCAGCGGCGGCGAAAAAATCCCAATACCGATTTGATCCAAACTTTGGAAAAAGATTTGGAAAAATACGAAAACGGGCTGAATAATCCAGCATCTGACCGTTATATGGGGCTGATCTATCCTGATTTTGCCACTGCTATGGACTATCTGCCCCAAGGCAGCATCATCGTCCTGTGCGATCAGGGTAGCCTGCACCGTGCTTCCCGTACACGAACGGAGGAAGTAGGCATTCAACTGGACAGTCTGCTGCAGAACGGACTGGTCGCCGGAGAACTCTGCGACTATGTGTGCCAGTGGGAGGATTTTTGTCACCATTTGGCGCAGCATCCCGTCGCCTATTTGGACACATTTTCCGGAACTTCCTATCCCAAAGAAAATTCCCCCCGTATTCTTCTGCCCATGACCGCAAAGCAGTTGCCCAGCTATGCCGGCAACCTGGAAACAGCCGTTTCCGACCTGCATCATTATCAGAAAATGGAGTTCCGGACATTGGTTCTGTGCGGTACACGCCGCCGGGCAGAACAGTTGCAGGAAATGCTTCACGAGAAAAACCTGTCCGCATTTCTCTGCATTCCCCTTGTGACCATGCCCAAGGAAGGGCAGGTTTTGTTGACCGAAGGGACGCTCCCCTATGGCATGGAGTATCCTGCGGCCAAACTGGCGGTGTTGACAGAAGGTCAATTGCTGGCCAAGGCCACCCCGAAGAAAAAGGCAGCAAAAAAATCCGCCACCAATCGTCAAAAACTCAACTCTTTCACCGACCTGTCCCCGGGCGATCTGGTCGTCCATGAAAATTACGGCATTGGCCGTTTCCTTTCCATGGAGCAGATCAAAGTGGATGGCGCCATCAAAGACTATATCAAAATCGCCTATCACGGCACGGATACCCTCTTCATCCCCGCCACGCAGCTGGATATGGTCAGCAAGTATATTGGTTCCGGCGGTGAAGACGGAAATGTAAAACTCAATAAAATCGGTACGGATGCCTGGCAAAAAACCAAGGCAAAAGCACGCAAGGCAGCCAAAGATATGGCCGGTGAACTGATCAAACTTTATGCTGCCAGAAAGCGTCAAGAGGGATTTGCCTTTGCCGCAGATACCCCCTGGCAGCAGGAATTTGAAGACAACTTCCCCTACCCGGAAACTGACGATCAGCTGCGCTGTATCGCTGAGATCAAGGGCGATATGGAGTCCCCCATCCCTATGGATCGGCTGCTTTGCGGCGATGTAGGCTTCGGCAAAACAGAAGTTGCTCTGCGTGCGGTAATGAAAGCCGTCATGGACAGCAAACAGGTGGCCATCCTGGTTCCCACCACAGTGCTAGCCCAGCAGCATTATCAAACTGCCGTGGCTCGTTTCCGAGGTTTCCCGGTGAATATTGATGTGCTGAGCCGTTTCCGCACCGCCGCTGAGCAAAACAGAACATTGCAAAATGTACGCTCCGGCACCGTAGATCTGATCATCGGTACCCACAAACTACTGCAAAAAAGTGTGCAGTTTAAGGATTTGGGACTATTGATCGTAGATGAAGAGCAGCGTTTTGGTGTCAGTCACAAAGAACGTCTGAAAGAGATCTCCAAGGGTGTGGATGTGTTGACCCTCTCCGCCACCCCCATCCCCAGAACGCTGAATATGGCTCTATCCGGCATCCGGGATATGTCCACCATTGAGGCACCTCCTTCGGATCGCTACCCGGTGCAGACCTTTGTTATTGAACACAACAACGCCATTTTGGATGACGCCATTCGTCGGGAGATCGAACGGGGCGGCCAGGTCTACTACCTGCACAATCGGGTGGAAACCATTGACCAATGCGCTTCCGCCCTGAAGCGACGTATTCCCGGCCTGAATGTAGCCGTTGCCCACGGCAAAATGGGCGAAGATGCCCTGGGTGATGTGATGCAGTCCATGGCCGATGGAGATATTCAGGTGCTGGTTTGTACCACCATCATCGAAACCGGTCTGGATATTCCTAACGCCAATACCCTCATCATTGAAAATGCCGACCGGTTCGGTTTATCCCAACTCCATCAACTTCGAGGCCGTGTGGGCCGTTCTACCCGTCATGCCTACGCCTATTTCACCTATAAACCGGACAAGTCCCTGTCTGAAATTGCGGAGAAACGGCTGTCTGCCATTCGAGATTTTGCGGAATTTGGCTCCGGTTTCAAAATTGCCATGCGGGATCTGGAGATCCGTGGTGCAGGCAATCTGCTGGGCGCAGAACAGTCCGGCCATATGATGAGTGTGGGCTACGATATGTACCTGAAGTTGCTGGATGAAGCAGTGCTGGAGGAACGAGGCGAAAAACCGCAAGCACCGGATTGCACCGCTGATTTGAATGTTACAGCCAACGTTTCTCAGGATTATGTCAACCGTGGCGAGGAGCGGATGGATCTCTACCGCCGCATGGCCGCCATTCGCACTCAGCAAGATGCGGACGATCTGCTAGATGAGATCATTGACCGCTACGGTGAACCGCCCAAGGGCGTGCTGAACCTGATCGATATTGCCCTGCTCCGTGCGGAAGCCAAGCTTTGCAGCATCATAGACATCAAGCAAAAGGGCAGCGACGTAATGCTGACCCTCAGCACCATGGATTTTGATGGAATCAGTGCCATTTGCGCTGACCCCGATTACAAAAATCGCCTCTTCTTTGTGGCCACTGCCAAGCAGCCCACCCTACGGCTGAAACTGCACAGCGGCGCTGACAGTTTAAAGCAAACCAAGGCCTTTGTCCGTCGAATGGGACAACTGCGAAAAGAGTCGTGATCTCAGGTAAATTATCGCAATTAAATATATTACCTTGAAAATGCTCCGAAATCGTGGTATAATCAACTGCGATTTTGGAGCATTTCTCCTTTGATATGATGCCAAAATTCTCCATCCACTATTGACAAACAAACGACTATGCAGTATTTTCTGCATTACACAGGTGATTTCATGAAAAAAAGATTAAACGGATACTATAACTATACAGTCATTCTGACCTACCTCGGAATGCTGGCCGGATTTTCCGGCATTGCCTTCGTCATGGAAGGAAAACTGCGCTATGCAGTGCTTAGTCTGATGATCGCTGGATTTTGCGATATGTTTGACGGTGCAGTCGCTGCCACCCGAGAGCGTAACGACAGCGAGAAAAAATTTGGCATTCAAATCGACTCACTCAGCGACCTGATTTGTTTCGGTGTCCTGCCCGGTCTGATCTGTTATCACGCCTGTGGGCGAAATTATCTTGCATTTGCCTTTGGGTGTTTTTATACGCTGTGTGCCTTGATCCGTCTGGCCTATTTTAATGTGATGGAGGAAGAGCGCCAGTCACAGGAAAGTGGGCACCGTACCAGCTATCAGGGTCTTCCCGTTACTACCTCCGCCATTTTCCTGCCTTTGGTTTATATCGCCCATTTCCGGATTCCTCATGGCAAGATCTTTTTAATGGCTGTCGTTGCCCTGATGGCCATTGCCTTTGTTTCCTCTTTCCGGGTAAAAAAGCCTCAGCTGGTCGGAAAAATCCTCATGACCTTGATCGGCGCAGCAGAATTTGCCATGCTGTTGCTGCAAGTAGGACTGAAACTATGAAACAAGAAACCGCTTCTATTCGCTTTTTGTACGGAACAACAGTAGGCCGCTGCTGCTTAAAAGTGTTGGTCCAGCCTTGGATCTCCAAAGCTGTCGGTGTTTTTTTAAGCAGCAGTCTTTCAAAGCCCATGGTTTCAAGCTTTATCAAAAAGCATCATATTGACATGGCCCTCTATCCTCAGCGGAAATATCATTCTTTTAATGATTTTTTTACACGCAAGCGCAGCACAGATGATGCCGATACCACAGTCGGCCATCTCATTAGCCCCTGCGACGCTTACCTGACGGTCTATCCCATTGACCAAGACCGTGCCTACCATATTAAGCATATCGATTACCATTTGGAGCAGTTGTTACAAGATCCGGACTTGGCTGCCCGGTATGCCGGCGGCACTTGCCTGATATTCCGTCTGACCCCCAGTCACTATCACCGCTACTGTTTTTCCTGTAGCGGCAAGTCCGGAGCAGCCAAACGCATAAACGGAAAACTTCACTGTGTTCGTCCCATCGCTTACACTTCCCTGCCGGTTTTTGCCGAAAACAGCCGGGAATATCAGCTGATCCATTCTGAATATTTCGGCACCGTCCTGCAAATGGAAGTAGGTGCTTTGCTGGTGGGCAAAATTTCCAATCACCCCACCGGATCTCAAGTTCACCAGGCACAGGAAAAGGGTTATTTTGAATTTGGCGGCTCTACGATTATTCTGCTGCTGGAAAAAGATCGTGTTGCACTCGATCCTCGCTTTCTTTCCCAGCCGGAAGTGGAAAAAGATGTCCGTTACGGGCAAAAGATCGGAGTGTCCGCAATAAAATGAAAAGAATCCGCAATCGTATACAGCAATGGATCCCTCCACACGCACGGAAGCTTTTGATCCTTGTGTTTTTTTACAACATGCTGGTCTTCTATCTTCCCAGAATACTGCGTGTACTTCTTCACAACAACACCTACTATGTGTTCGACACTGCTCTGGACAATAAAATCCCCCTGCTCCCCTTTATGATCGTCATTTATTTTGGATGCTACGCATTTTGGGCAGTTAATTATGTTCTGTGCAGTCGATACGACGAAAAACAGGCCAAGCAATTTCTCTACGCCGATCTGATCGGCAAAACCGTTTGCCTGTTCTTCTATATTTTCCTGCCCACCACCATGGAACGGACTGATCCGATCGGCAATAATCTTTTTACCCTCCTGTTGCGATTTTTATATCGAGTTGACATGCCGGATAATCTGTTTCCTTCCATCCACTGCTTTTGCAGCTGGCTTTGCTACATTGGAATGCGTGCAGATAAACGGTATCCGAAAAAATACCGCATTTTCTCCTTGGTATTCGCTATCGCTGTCTGTATTTCCACGGTAACCGTCAAACAGCACCTTTTGATCGACATTCCTGCCGGTATTTTACTGGCAGAGGCCAGTTTCTGGTTATCGAAAAAGCTTTTTAAATAACATAAACAGCCGAAGGCAAGCCTTCGGCTGTTTTTTATTCCTTCGGACGCACTTCCAGGTGGTACTCCACAAGCCCTGCATCGCTATTTTCAATAGAAATGGCATACTGAAGATCCACTGTGCCACCGTTTTCATTAATGGATGCTTCGATCATCTGGGCACAAACCGTCAGCATCAGTGCGCCAAACTCCATCTGATACAGCGACTCATGGGGGATTCCTTGCCGAAACACCATCTGCGAACGCATACGCCCCGTACGCTCCAAAGTGACGCAGCCCGGTTCCAGGCGGAACGTGGTCGTCACCCCGGCCAGACCTGTCAGTTCGCTTTCTTCATAGCAAATGTCCCAGCCCCCATCCCGAAACTCCAACGTGCCATCCGTCACCAGCTCAATGACCTCCGGCTTCTGGTTGGGATAGTATTGCGTACCGCAAATGGAAAGCACGACCCTCTTTTTCATCCGTTTGCCTCCACAGCCAGTTCCAACAGTCGATCCAACAGCGCACCGTATGCCACACCGCTTGCTTCAAACAGCTTGGGATACATGGAGATGGACGTAAAACCGGGCAGTGTATTGATCTCGTTAAAGACCGCCTGCTCATCTTCTGTTACGAAGAAATCCACTCTGCTCAGTCCTCTGCATCCCAGAGCGCTGTAAATCTTTACTGCGGCATCTCGCACCTGCTCAGCCACATCCTCGCCGATCCGTGCAGGGATATAGGCCACAGAGGAGTCTGTGATGTATTTGGCATCGTAATCATAATAATCAGCACCGGCATCGATCTCGCCGCAGACAGAAGCAATTGGGCTGTCATTTCCCATCACAGCCACTTCCACTTCCTTGCCACGGATGTATTCTTCTACCAGAATTTTCTCATCATACTCGGCTGCTGCCAGCAATGCTGCCTGCAGAGAGATACCGTCGGTTGCCTTGGAAACGCCGACAGACGAACCGGTTCCCGCAGGCTTCACGAACATGGGGAATGTAAAATGCTCCTGCAAAGTAGCCAGCACCGTTTCCATCCGCCGATGCAGATCCTCTCGGTGAACCAGCTCCCAATCCGCTTGCCGCTGTCCGATCTGCCCCACTACAAGCTTGGTCAGGCTCTTATCCATAGACACGGCAGAAGCGGCCAGATCCGGGCCTACACAGGGAATACCTGCCAGCTGCAGCAGGCCCTGGATGGCGCCGTCTTCACCGTTTTCGCCGTGCAACACCGGGAATACAACATCCAGCGCAATGGTAGTCACGCAGCCTTCCTCAAAACACAGCAGTCCCTGCCCCCGGACAGGAGAGATGGCAACAGGGCAATTGCTCTCGTTTTCTTCCCACAGGCCATCGGGCAGCTTTGAATAATCCGTGCTGTTAAAGTGGAACCAGCGGCCATCTCTTGTAATGCCGATGGGATAAATATCATATTTTTCCGGGTCCAGATTGTTCAGCACCGACTCCGCCGATCGCAGAGAAACTGCGTGTTCCGGGCTCATGCCGCCGAACAAAATACCCACATTCCATTTTTTCACCTTTGAAATCCTCCGTTTCTTCGCCGAATTTCATTTCAGCAGTGCCTCACCGGCACGATAAATATCTCCTGCCCCGATGGTGAAGATCATATCACCGGGTCGTGCAATTTGTTTTAGATGGTCGGTCACCTGGGGCAATGTTTCGCAATAGACACTGCCGGGGATCTTCTCCTGCAATTGTTTCGACGAAATACCGATGGTATTACGCTCCCGGGCTGCATATATTTCTGCCAGGATCACCACATCTGCCTTTTGCAATTCCCGAACGAAATCGTCGAATAAGGCTTTTGTTCTGGTATAGGTGTGGGGCTGGAACGCCACCACAAGCCGCCGATCTGAAGAAGCTCGAACCGCCGCAATGGTAGCTGCCAGCTCACCGGGATGGTGGGCATAATCATCGTAGACATCGGCGCCGTTGAATTTGCCCTTGTACTGCATCCGCCGGGCTGCACCTTGGAAGGTACGCAGGCTCTCAGCAGCCACTGCACCATCGATCCCCAGCAGCCAGGCTGCACCCATAGAAGCCAGTGCATTGATCATATTATGCTTGCCGATGACAGAAAGTTCCAGATGGCAATAGAATTTTCCGTCACACAATACATCCATCTGCCGCCAGTCATCAGAAACATTGACACCCCGAATAAGACATGTTTCCCCTAAGCCGAAGGTTACATAGGGCAGACCTTCCAGGGCTTGCAGGGTATTAAAATCATCGCCATTGGCTAAAATATGATCCGTTGCAAGGGATGCAAATTGACGAAAAGAGCGCTGGATCTGCTGCAGATCTTTGAAATAATCCAAATGATCGGCCTCAATATTCAAAACAACGGCCAGGGTTGGGTAAAAGTTTAAGAAAGAGTCACAATATTCGCAGCTTTCCAGCAAAATGGTATCTCCGTTTCCCACTCGATGCCCGGCACCCAAAAGAGGAAGATTTCCGCCGATCATCACGGTAGGGTCAAATTCCGCTGCCATCAACACATGGGTCAGCATTGAGGTGGTTGTGGTCTTGCCGTGGGTTCCTGATACACAAATAGCATTTTTATAGGACTGCATGATCACGCCCCACGCCTGAGCACGCTCAAAGACCGGAATGCCGGCCACCCGTGCAGCTGCGATCTCGGGATTGTCGTTATGCGCCGCCGCAGTGCGAATGATGCAGCAAGCGCCGTCAATATTCTCTGCTCGATGGCCGATCTCCACACGAATTCCCTTGGCGATCAACTCATCTGTGGAAACGGAAGCATTCATATCCGAACCAGTAACCACCAGTCCCATGCCTTGCAACACCAAACCCAACGGCCGCATGGAAACGCCCCCGATACCAACCAGATGTACATGGTTCCCGGGGCAAATATATTTCTTGAGTTCTTCAACTGCATTTTCCATGACAATACCGCCCTTACTGTTCAAGTTTTATCAATATTTTATTATACAACATTGTTTCACCATTTACAACTGTAATCTTTCCCAAATATACCGCTAATTTCTCTTTTCTTTCGCCTTTTTGTCTGAAAAAGTAAAAAATCCCGGACATCAAAGATGTCCGGGAGCCTTTATTCCGCTACCAATGCTTTTTCCTGACAATACTTGATGATCCCCCGACGGGTAACGATCCCGATAAAGGCATCCTTGTCATCCACCACCGGAACAAAGTTCTGGTATGTGGCACGTTCGATCAATTCGTGCATGGATGTATTGACCCGAACAGGAATATTATCCTTTCGCCGGGCAATTTCCATGATCCGACGGGCTTCCGCTTGTCGCATATCCATATAGCACATATTCTTCAGCGCCCAAAGCAGGTCCCCTTCTGTCAATGTGCCCCGATATTCCCCCCGACGGTTCAAGATCGGCAGAGCCGCAAAGCCAACGGACTCCATTTTTTCCAGTGCTTGACGAATGGTAAAATCATCGTATACATAATGACACATGGCTTTCGGTGTCAAAAAGAATAAAATATTGTTCATACAGTCTCCTTTGCTCCGGTAGTCATTTTGCTTCCTACCCTCTGTATACATTATAGCACATCCGCCGTAAGAAAACATGAAAATTTGTTGTATGGACAGTCCTTCCAACGCCGAATTTTTCTGTACATTTTTGTGTACATCTACCAACTCTACCGTCGGTAGAGCCCTCTACCTGCCCCTTTCGGTGGACTCTACGGCTTAATTGGGTTATACTAATACCAACATATAAAAAGGAGCGACTTTTCCCATGGCAAAACGAATCAAACTTTCCGACCGGGCTCTGCCCAATTATACCAAAGGCGAAGAGATCATGAATATGGTTACCCACATTGTCGGCGGAGGCCTCGGTGTCATCGCACTGGTGCTTTGTGTTGCAAAAGCACTTTTAAAGGGTGACGGTTACGACCTCGCCGGTGCCTTGATTTACGGTGTCAGTATGGTCACCCTATATACCATGTCCAGTGTCTATCACGGACTACGTCCCGGCACAGGTAAAAAAGTAATGCAAGTACTCGATCACTGCACCATTTATTTTTTGATTGCCGGAACATACAGCATTATCGCTCTTTCCGCTCTGCGAAAAGTAAATCCCTGGATCGGTTGGGGCATCTTCGGTTTCCAGTGGGCTTTAACAGCACTCTCTGTTACGCTGACAGCCATTGATCTCAAAAAATACAACATTTTCTCCATGGTCTGCTACATTTTTATGGGCTGGTGCATTATCTTCTTTCTTCCTCAGGCCAAAGCGGCACTGACCATAGCCGGATTTTGGTGGTTGTTTGCAGGCGGTATAGCCTACACCATCGGTGCTGTCCTTTATGGCATCGGTTCTAAAAAGCGCTGGATGCACTCGGTATTCCACATTTTTGTAGTATTGGGTAGTATTTTACAATTTGTGTGCATTATCTTCTATGTTCTGTGATCAAAAGCATTTTCTACCCTTTCAGTATATTGATCATCATATCAAAGACGGAGGTTATTTTATGTCGAACAAATATGCAGGCACCCAGACCGAGAAAAATCTACTGGCAGCTTTCGCCGCCGAAAGTGAGGCACGGAACAAATACACCTTCTTTGCTTCTAAGGCAAAAAAGGATGGTTACGAACAAATCGCCGCACTGTTTCTGAAAACCGCAGATAACGAAAAGGAACACGCCAAACTGTGGTTCAAAGAGCTAAACTGCATCGGTTCCACCGCTGAAAATCTGGCTTCCGCTGCCAATGGTGAAAATTTCGAGTGGACAGATATGTATGCCGGTTTTGCCGAAACAGCCGAAAAGGAGGGTTTTGCTGAATTAGCCGCTCGCTTCCGCCTTGTCGCAGAAATTGAAAAGCATCACGAGGAGCGCTATCGCGCCCTTCTTAAAAATGTGCAAACCGCTCAAGTCTTTGCCAAAAGCCAAGTCAAGATTTGGGAATGCCGTAACTGCGGCCATATCTTAGTCGGCACCAACGCCCCAGAGGTCTGCCCCACCTGCAATCATCCACAAAGCTATTTTGAGATCCATCCGGAGAATTATTAACAGCCCACAGGCATTTATCTGCCGATAAAAAAGCCCGTACCATTCGGTACGGGCTTTATATTGTGTGATCAGAACCGGATTACACCAGCTCGATGACAGCCATCTCAGCAGCGTCGCCACGACGAGCGCCGATGCGAGTCACGCGGGTGTAGCCACCGTTGCGCTCAGCATACTTGGGTGCGATCTCATCGAACAGCTTCTTAGCCACGTCTTCCTTAGTGATGAAAGACAGGGCTCTGCGGTAGTTAAACAGGCCGCCCTTCTTGCCCAGGGTGATCATCTTCTCAACCACGGGCTGCACTTCCTTGGCGCGATAGAAAGTGGTTTCCATCTTGCCGTTCTCCAGCAGGTCGGTGACCTGCTGACGCAGCAGTGCCTTTCTCTGTGTGCTGGTCTTGCCCAGCT
>CAZPJH010000004.1:0-57492 GCA_964586875.1 uncultured Oscillospiraceae bacterium | reverse complement strand
AATCAAAGATTTTGCCCACCTCCCCTTACACAGGGGAGGCTTATCGCTGGGGCGAGACCAGGCATAGCGAAAGCTTTTTGGGACTACCGGCAGTGCCGATGGTTCCTTTTGTACAATGAAAGCAGGCCGCAGCGATATGCTGCGGCCTGCCGTAATTTTAAAATCAGCAACCGAAAATTTACATCAGAAGCCAGCCCATCAGAAAGCCCACGATCAGGCCGGAGCAACCGACCAGAGCAACCTCCAACCGGGTCAGGTGCTTGTTGCGGGTGATCCGCTGAACCATCGGCTTTTCAACAACTCGTTCGACTTCAACAGTTGTGGGGACTTCTACAATTTTTTCAACTTCAACCACTTTTTCGACGGTGGTGGGGACTTCTACGATTTTTTCAACTTCAACCGTAGTGGGAACTTCTACAACTTTTTCTACTTCGACGATCTTTTCCACCACTTGCGGAACAAGTTTCTCCACCTCGACGATCTTTTCTACGACCTGAGGCACAATTTTCTCCACTTCTACGATTTTCTCGATCACCTTAGGCTGTGTTTGCACAGAAGGGGAAGGCGCAACCCCTTTTCTGCCGGTGGCCAGGAATTCCACCTCAGTATCCAATACCTCTGCCAATTTTATCATTTTCTGGGTATCAGGGATTGCAAGACCGTTTTCCCATTTACTGACGGCCTGACGAGATACTTCCATGGCATTCGCCAGCTGACCCTGGGACATATTACGCTGTTTTCTCAGTTCTGTGATACGTTCTCCAACCGTCATAATTTCAATCTCTCGTTTCTAAAAATTAGCAACTATTGGTTGCATTTCCCATTTTACATAATTTATTCAGAAAAGTCAAGCTTTGACAAAGGATTCGCTTCTGCCGCAATTTTCAACTCTGTATTTTCGATATGCGTGTAGATCTGAGTTGTGTTCAAATTCTCATGGCCAAGCACTTCCTGCACAGTTTTTACATCCACGCCGCCGGATAACATCATGGTAGCAGCTGTGTGTCGAAGCTTGTGGGCAGAAAATTGAGTGGAGTCGATCCCTGCTTGTAGCAGTGCTTTTTTCACCAGACGATGAACTGCAGAAACACTGATTCGATTGCCATCCCGAGAACCAAATAATGCCCGATTGTCCGTCAGGATCTTGTTGTTTCGTTCTACAAGATAGGCATCGATCGCTTTCCGACAGGGTGTGCCAAAGTAGACAAATCGCTCTTTGTTTCCTTTACCGATGACACGGATCCTGTCCTCATAGACATCAGTGATATTTAGCCCAACCAACTCACTGCGGCGAATGCCACAGTTCAGGAACAGCATCAGTATAGCATAATCTCTTTTTTCATTGGGGCCGTTGACAGCTTTCAAAAGAGCCGCCGATTGCTCCATCGTCAGGTATTTGGGAAGACTCTTACGTAGCTTAGGATATTCCAGATCTGCCACGGGGTTTTCTTGCAATTGTTTGGTTCTTATGGTAAGATATTTGTAAAAGGATTTCAGCGCGGAAAGCTTTCGGGCACGGGATGCAGGTGAAATCCCATAGTCCGGCGCAGCAGCATCTGGATTAGCAGTCCGATCATTGGCTAGGTAAGACAGAAAATCAAAAACATCCGAAGTCGTTATGGTTCTGATAAAATCCAGATCGATGTCCTTAATGTCAATATCATCCAGTCTTGTGTGAATGGGCATATCGCTACGCATGAGCTTCATAAAGCGCAGAAACATCCGCATATCCAAATAATACTCGGAGATCGTCCGAGGAGATTGGCCTTTAATGGTTTCGTGATAGACCAGAAAATCCCTTAAAATCTGGGGACAATCGCTATATTTTTGCATCATTTACTCCTTTGAAAAGAGGTTATCAATATGGTTACAATTCTGTCATTCAGTTCCAGAAAAGATGGAAATTCCAGAAAAATCGGAAAGTTTTTAGGAGAGAATATCCCAAATTCGACCGTTTATTCTTTTGCAGATTTCAGTATTGAACCGTGTGGAAAATGCGATTACCAGTGCTTTGCCAATCGGCTGGACTGTCCGTTTATTGGTGACATGGAGTATCCGATTCTGGAAGCAATTTGCAGCAGTGAAATGGTGTATTTTGTTGTGCCAAATTACTGTGATTATCCAAATGCAAATTACTTTATCTTTAATGAGCGCAGTAATTGTTTTTTCCAGGGGCAAACCGATTTGCTGGAGCAATATCTAAATGTGCCAAAGAAATTTATTGTCATTAGTAATTCCCAAAGCGATCATTTCCGGGAAGCTTTCACACAGCAGGTCAACGAAACACCCGAGATTTTGTTTCTACAGGCAAAACAGTTCGGAAAACAGTCCATTGACGGAAATTTGCTGGACTCAAAAGAAGTAGAAAGGAAATTGAAAGCATTTCTGTAATTATTTTATCGATATTTCGTTAAAAAGTCAATATCAGGTGAAATGAATGTGTTACCGGCAATGAACAGCCCGATCATCGGTTGAACAGAGTCATTGGATGCCATTAGACCATCTGAATACTCATATAATAGCATAAATCAACTGTGAACGCAACAAAATTTTTATTTTGTTGCGTTCGTTTTTTATGTCCTTCAGCTTGCCAAGATGGCTTGTTCCCTTTCTTTGTTGACTTCGGTGTGCGCAGCCGTGGCCATATATTCATTTTCATTTTTATACGTTTGGAGGTTTTTCTATGTCTATGTTCCTTGCTGGTTCCGGTTCCGATATTCTGACTGCGATCCTGGCTATTTTCACTGCAGTTGGTGAATGGTTCGTCACTGCTCTGCCGAAGCTGA
Source organism: uncultured Oscillospiraceae bacterium (assembly GCA_964586875.1). Taxonomy (GTDB): domain Bacteria; phylum Bacillota; class Clostridia; order Oscillospirales; family Oscillospiraceae; genus Faecousia. The sequence goes on along the minus strand of CAZPJH010000004.1, from coordinate 54,706 downwards.
CCGCGATCTTCTATGTTGCTGAAACTGGTTTGACTTTCTTCGGCGTGATGGCGGTCGCCGGACTGGCAATCAGCGTTATTTTCCTGCTGTTCGGTGTCGTCCAGAAATTCTTGCATTTTAGGGGCTGATTCCCCTTATCAACAGCCCGGTTTTCCGGGCTGTTATTTTATTTCGGAGGTTTTTTATGAATCAAGCAATTTACTTCATGATCTATGAGATCTTGCAAAAATACATTTACGGTGCTGATACCGTTCTTACAGCTGAAATGGCCTTAGCACTGACCCAGTTATCTACGATCCTTTCTCTGATCGTTGTTCTGCTACCGTTTATCATTGTTTTCATGTTCATAAGGGCGGTGTTCTTCAAATGAGGATCAGAAAAATCATTAAGCTGTTTGAAGATGGTAATGTCTGTGTCACTGGTCTTCGTGGCCGTGGTAAAGACATGCTGATTGCCAATGTCACGCAGCGCCGGATGCTGCCTTATGTGTCCAATGTTGACTATGGCGGTGTTCGCTTTCCGCTGGATCCGCTGCAATATGATTGTGGTGGCAATACCTACAGAGAATTCATCACCGGTGAGCTTTACCCTTATGAATATCCCTGGGCGGATGGCACGGATATCTACATTTCTGATGCTGGCGTTTATTTTCCTGCCCAGTATTGCAATGAACTGAATCGTGATTATGGTTTTTTTGCAACTTTCCTGGCACTGAGCCGGCATCTTGGAAAAAGTAATGTCCATGTTAATGTCCAGAACCTTAATCGTTGCTGGGATAAGATTCGGGAGCAGTCCGACATTTACATCATGTGTAATCGGTGTGTTGTGCTGTTCGGTGAGATCGTTATGCAGATTGTGACGATTTATGAAAGTTATGATTCCGCTGTTGCCCGTGTTCCACCATTCCGGCTGAAAAAGCCCTGGTTTAATCCGGATCGCCGATTTCAGTGGGAAATGCAGAAAAGCAATTATGACATTGCTCACGGTCAGATCGATCGCCACCTGCTGATCTACCGAAATAAGTCCAACTATGATACCCGTGTTTTCAAGGAGATGCTGCGCAATGGTAAGAAAATTCATAACGAAACTGAAACGAAAAAACGTCGGTAAAGTCGTCACTTCCCTGCTCATCGGCGTGATCCTGATCGCCGGTACCGTCGTTCCGGTTTCCGCTGCCACTGAAGGCACTGTGTCGGAATCGTCTGTATATTTGTTTACTTTTTGGTCAGATCTGCTGGATTGGTTTGCCGATTCCGTGGAATATTCGACTGCTGCCTATTATGATCCTGGCACCGGATTGACATTCCTCGGTGTGTTGGTCGTAGCAATACTTGCTGCTGCTGTGATCATGGCTTTACTTTTTCTTCTGTATAAACTGTTGCGCTTTGGGCGCTGATCGGAGGTATTTTTATGGATAGGTCAGATCGGAATTTGCTCTCTTTGGGTATTGTCATTTTCTTGATTTTCCTCTGTGCGATAGCCTTTATTTTGTTTGGCAAGTCTGCTTATGCTGCAACTTCTTGTAGAACTCAGCTATATATCGATGGTCACTTGATCCATTCCTGTGCAAGTGAAAGTGGGACGAGTCCCCGTTTTTATTTTGGTGCCAGTGATGATATTGTCTGTATTCGGTGTGATAACTGCGACTTTTCTACAAATGTAGTTGTTCCTTATAATTTTATTGGTTACTCTTCTTCTCGTGATGCAGCTCCTTTCTGGACGTATGATGATTTGGAGGAGTCTGCGATGAATCTCTCTATCGGTGGCTTATCTCATGATGCTGAATATCATTTTTATTCTTGCTATGATCCGGATTATGATTCTTATACCTACAGTCATACTTTCATTTATATCGATGATCGGCTAGTTTACGTTGCTTGTCACGCTGACGATCTTAATCCTTCGGTCACAATGACGATCGGACCGACAGGATTGTTCGATTTTTCTCCTGAAGACGGTGCCAAAACTTTCGGCGGGTTTTCCGGCTCTTGCTCTTTTGATCTTGCTAATTTTGAGGGATTGTCACGCAGCCGTTACACTACTGAGCCGGATGAAGATTTGAAGGTTGGTGACACAGTTACGATCCCTTCACAGTCAACCGGTGATATGGAGGTTCGTCTATATTCTTCACTTTCTCCTGTTACGTGTTCTGTTTACCTTGACGGCGAACAGGTGTATAGTTACCATGGACGTACTATTCCGGATCTATATGTGGAGATCATTGGTGACGAGCTGGTGTTCTCTATTGAAGATTGGTATAGTGTCGGAGCTCCTGGTCATACTGTCAAGCTTCCTTCTAATACTTTAGTTATAGCCTTGACGATGCCTTGCATTGGATCTTTCGCAGCCCCCTTCCGGTGACGGGCGAAATTTATGATTTTTTTGTTGACCGATTGATTGATTTTCTTGAATTTTTGGGGGTCTCAGCGGATATGACCATTTTTGATTTTGTCTTTGGTGCTGGAGTAACAGTACTTTTGCTGATCTCGCTGGGAAAAATTTTGATTGCTTTCTTTATTAGCTAATGGCCGCAGCCATGTAAGTCGTCAGTAATTCGGTGCCCCACGCCCTGGGCACTGAATTACGATAGACGGTTCCAACAATATGATCGCCGGCTTCCGGATCTGGAGGATTTTCCGGTCGTAGGATGGTGCTTTGACTTGTCCCGCTGTCTCTCCGCCTTGTATGATGATCGCCCCCGGCGCAGAGTTGGATTATTGAGCGCTGCCACTCACTTTGTGACGGGAGATCTACCGTCATGGTACATCTCCCCCTCTTGGGAAAGAGTCGAAAGAAAGACCGGGTGCGGATGCACGGCTTTAGCCGGCATCTGCCCCCGGTCTTTTGAATCTTGTTCATTTGTCAATGATTCATGCTTATTTGCATGCTTTGAACATATCTTTAATCTTCTGAGCTATTGGTGTTTTGTATCTATTTTTTACTGAATTATATCTTGTTCGTTCAACGGTAATTTTTATGGTTATTTCTATTGGATCTTTATATTTTTTACCTTCATGCAATTTCATTTCGTCTATAACATTTTCATTATCTTGAGCCAAATACTCAAATTCCATTATCTTGTTCCCCCTTTTTTATTGTTTGTCAGTCCGGCTATATAATCAATGCTTACCTTATAGTACAAGGCCAGTGTGATCACATGATGAAATGGAATTTCTTGCGCTCCTCGCTCCCAGCGGCTGTATTGTTCTCTTGTTGTTCTTAGTATCGGGGCTATATCCGCTTGGGTTAAATCTGCATCTTCTCTTAAATCTTTTATTCTTTGGTAAATATACATATTTGTTCCACCTTCGTTTTTGTTGGACTTTACCAAATATATCATGGAACAAATTTGTTTGCTTGACTTTGGAACAAACTTGTTCCATAATAGCTGTAAGAGGAACATATTTGTTCCACTAAGTTAAAAAGGAGTTGCAAATTATGAACAAAGAACATTATTTTATCTCGTACCATGTCGGATCTTGTTCCCCCTCGCTCCGATGAAGGCGGTGATCAGGATGAGAACTGAATGGTGCTGTGGTCTTTTGGATCCTCCATTCCTTGACTGTCCGGATCCTGAAACGGCTGAATGTGATTTTGTCTGCCAACGCTGCCCTTTTGGCGTAGCTGTTGAGCGTGATTATGATGAGGTTTGCCCATGAATTTTTTTAAGTGGTATGTTCAAATCCCCTATCGCTGTGCTGGTTTCTTCTGCTCTGCAACCTCTGGTATCCATCTGATAGGCATTACCCAGCATGAGCACGGTCTGGATCCTGTATTTGGATCCGGTGATCCTGTGCCTTATCCCGGCCGCTCTGCTCGCTTCCTGGTCAAGGAGCTGCGCCGTGTCGGCTACAATGTTTCTCGCCGTCCCTGGGCGCTGTACGCTTTCAGACAACGCCTAGCAGCCCGCAGAGCCGCTAAAGCTTCTGATCCCTGGCATAAGTAGTTTGTGCTTCATGCAATTCTCTATCCTTTCTTCTTGCCGCCTTCGGGCGGCATACCACCGGTCAAGGCGTGGATCCGGTCTTGCAATTCCGCCAGATCCAGCTGGTTCGAGTCCAGCACCGGTGCCCAGCAGCACACGCTGCCATTCATGTCCGGATATCCGGTTCAATCTATTTTGGAGGTATTTTGTATGGAAACTTGGGAAGTTGTTGGCGTGGATACCAAAGCGGAAATCAATATCAAAGCCGAAGGCAGGCTGATCCGTGGTGTCAAGCTTTTCCTGATCGGAGATGCGCCTGAAGATCGTGGTGAACGTTACCTGGGAAAAATTGCCCGTGAGCAGTTCCTGTCCAATGAGCGCCTGGGCGCCCTGGGCGTTGCTCCTAAGCCCGGTGATCTGATCACTATCTATTTTAACCGGTATGGCGATGTTGCTAAAATTGATGTGCTGAGCGCCTGATAATGCTGTTGCATGTGACTGTGGACTTGTCGTGATGATGTACTCCACTTTGGGATTTGCCGGAAAAGTTCGCTTTTCCGGTTCACCCCCCCTACTAACAGGGGGGTGGAAAATACAAAATGGGGGGATAAAAGTTTGAAAAACTCAAATTTGCCGATTGTGCGGAATCTGCACAATGTATTTCTGATCGACTGGTTCACGGTCACTTTGCACGGCTGTCATGTGGACGATGTGCAGTCTATGCTTGGGCTTGAAGCAATGCCCTGGCAAAACTCCAGTAAATTTATCAATGGTTATCCCATGGACTGTTTCTTCGGTCATATCCATATCCGTTGGGGTGCTGATGATCCTCAGTTTTATCGTGACAGCATGGATAAAAACGGCCATGTTATACACGCTGCGCAAAAGGTTCGCCCGGAAATGGGAATCTGCCTGGATATGTCCGGTCAGGGTTGCCGTGACTTTGAAGAATTTTCTAAACTGTCCTGGTTCGATCTCTTTGAAAATCTCTACCGGTTTGGCGGCCGTATCAATATCACTCGTTTGGATCTGGCTTATGACGATCATGAAGGCTTGCTTGATATTTACAGGATGCGCCGGGATGTGGAAGATCGTAACTACATAAGCAAATCAAAAAAGTCTATGCTGATCTGGTCTGACGATCAAGAGCAGGATATTCAAGGCCTGACTTTGCAGATCGGATCCAAATCCTCTCCGGTGCTGATCCGTATTTACAATAAAGCTGCTGAGCGTGGTTGGGGCAAAGAAAAGCATTGGGTGCGTGTGGAGTTGCAGCTTCGTGAAGGTCGTGCCGGTGAAGCTGTTAGGCTGTTGTATCAGCGTGAATCTGTTGGTTTGGTCGCTTCCGGCATAATTCGGAACTATTGTTGTTTTGTTACTCCCAGCTGCTCCGATACCAATAAATCACGCTGGCCGATCGCTGAATATTGGCAGCGTGTCCTGGAAGGTATGGAAAAGCTGCGTGTTTGGATCGCTCCTGGTGCACCATACAATTTTTCTAAAGTCGAAAACCATTTAGTCCATCAGTATGGTCAGGTCCTCCTCGCTTATGCTATGATCCATGGTGGCATCTCAACTTTATTAGATCGTTGCTGTCATGCTCATACACAGCTAAAACCTAAATATCAAAATGCCGTCGCCCAGGAGTTTACTCGGCAACAGTTGCGGCGTGATGAAATTGCAGATCAGATGTCTGAATGGGGTTTTGTTTCCTCTGATGACTATTTCCAATATATTCAATCTAACTTTGCTGAGCTTCTGGATCCGGATCCAGAGTGCCCTTTTGGTGAAAATCTATGAGTGATAATAATTTTGGTTGCGTTGAAAATTACAGCGTGATCATTCCCTATAAAGACCTGGAACAAATGGTGAAAATGTCCCTGGAACTTGTTGAAATAAGAGCGCAATATGACCGGCTCCAGGATCAATATACGGCAATTTGTGGTATGTTTTCTGAATGCCTTGAAGTTGTTCGTGAAGTTCGTGATTTTGTGGGCAATTCATAAAAATAACCAGGTGGCGATTGCCAACTGGTCAAAAGTTTTATTTTGTTGCGTTCGTTTTTTATGTCCTTCAGCTTGCCAAGATGGCTTGTTCCCTTTCTTTGTTGACTTCGGTGTGCGCAGCCGTGGCCATATATTCATTTTCATTTTTATACGTTTGGAGGTTTTTCTATGTCTATGTTCCTTGCTGGTTCCGGTTCCGATATTCTGACTGCGATCCTGGCTATTTTCACTGCAGTTGGTGAATGGTTCGTCACTGCTCTGCCGAAGCTGACCGCGATCTTCTATGTTGCTGAAACTGGTTTGACTTTCTTCGGCGTGATGGCGGTCGCCGGACTGGCAATCAGCGTTATTTTCCTGCTGTTCGGTGTCGTCCAGAAATTCTTGCATTTTAGGGGCTGATTCCCCTTATCAACAGCCCGGTTTTCCGGGCTGTTATTTTATTTCGGAGGTTTTTTATGAATCAAGCAATTTACTTCATGATCTATGAGATCTTGCAAAAATACATTTACGGTGCTGATACCGTTCTTACAGCTGAAATGGCCTTAGCACTGACCCAGTTATCTACGATCCTTTCTCTGATCGTTGTTCTGCTACCGTTTATCATTGTTTTCATGTTCATAAGGGCGGTGTTCTTCAAATGAGGATCAGAAAAATCATTAAGCTGTTTGAAGATGGTAATGTCTGTGTCACTGGTCTTCGTGGCCGTGGTAAAGACATGCTGATTGCCAATGTCACGCAGCGCCGGATGCTGCCTTATGTGTCCAATGTTGACTATGGCGGTGTTCGCTTTCCGCTGGATCCGCTGCAATATGATTGTGGTGGCAATACCTACAGAGAATTCATCACCGGTGAGCTTTACCCTTATGAATATCCCTGGGCGGATGGCACGGATATCTACATTTCTGATGCTGGCGTTTATTTTCCTGCCCAGTATTGCAATGAACTGAATCGTGATTATGGTTTTTTTGCAACTTTCCTGGCACTGAGCCGGCATCTTGGAAAAAGTAATGTCCATGTTAATGTCCAGAACCTTAATCGTTGCTGGGATAAGATTCGGGAGCAGTCCGACATTTACATCATGTGTAATCGGTGTGTTGTGCTGTTCGGTGAGATCGTTATGCAGATTGTGACGATTTATGAAAGTTATGATTCCGCTGTTGCCCGTGTTCCACCATTCCGGCTGAAAAAGCCCTGGTTTAATCCGGATCGCCGATTTCAGTGGGAAATGCAGAAAAGCAATTATGACATTGCTCACGGTCAGATCGATCGCCACCTGCTGATCTACCGAAATAAGTCCAACTATGATACCCGTGTTTTCAAGGAGATGCTGCGCAATGGTAAGAAAATTCATAACGAAACTGAAACGAAAAAACGTCGGTAAAGTCGTCACTTCCCTGCTCATCGGCGTGATCCTGATCGCCGGTACCGTCGTTCCGGTTTCCGCTGCCACTGAAGGCACTGTGTCGGAATCGTCTGTATATTTGTTTACTTTTTGGTCAGATCTGCTGGATTGGTTTGCCGATTCCGTGGAATATTCGACTGCTGCCTATTATGATCCTGGCACCGGATTGACATTCCTCGGTGTGTTGGTCGTAGCAATACTTGCTGCTGCTGTGATCATGGCTTTACTTTTTCTTCTGTATAAACTGTTGCGCTTTGGGCGCTGATCGGAGGTATTTTTATGGATAGGTCAGATCGGAATTTGCTCTCTTTGGGTATTGTCATTTTCTTGATTTTCCTCTGTGCGATAGCCTTTATTTTGTTTGGCAAGTCTGCTTATGCTGCAACTTCTTGTAGAACTCAGCTATATATCGATGGTCACTTGATCCATTCCTGTGCAAGTGAAAGTGGGACGAGTCCCCGTTTTTATTTTGGTGCCAGTGATGATATTGTCTGTATTCGGTGTGATAACTGCGACTTTTCTACAAATGTAGTTGTTCCTTATAATTTTATTGGTTACTCTTCTTCTCGTGATGCAGCTCCTTTCTGGACGTATGATGATTTGGAGGAGTCTGCGATGAATCTCTCTATCGGTGGCTTATCTCATGATGCTGAATATCATTTTTATTCTTGCTATGATCCGGATTATGATTCTTATACCTACAGTCATACTTTCATTTATATCGATGATCGGCTAGTTTACGTTGCTTGTCACGCTGACGATCTTAATCCTTCGGTCACAATGACGATCGGACCGACAGGATTGTTCGATTTTTCTCCTGAAGACGGTGCCAAAACTTTCGGCGGGTTTTCCGGCTCTTGCTCTTTTGATCTTGCTAATTTTGAGGGATTGTCACGCAGCCGTTACACTACTGAGCCGGATGAAGATTTGAAGGTTGGCGATACAGTTACGATCCCTTCACAGTTAGCCGGTGATATGGAGGTTCGTCTATTGTGGCATACTCGATACCGTCTAACGAGTAGCCGTATTCGGTGTACATTCGCTACACCCCCTTTCTGAAACGCTCCGTGGTCGCTCATGGAGCATTTTTGCTTACCTATGACTTACCCAGCCTAGGCACACAAAAAGAATGACGAAAGCCAAGAATTGCTACGGCAATTCGGTTCTTTGTCAAGGATTGGGCGCAAGCCCAACTTGCAGAAAAAATTTCCAGAGCGTCCCCCGCAAGCTCTGGAAACTTTTTCTAGTCCTTTACAAAGATGGCTTTTGTCGTATAATCAAAGGTGCTAGGCGTAAGATAAAACAAATAAGCCAACTGGTAACAGGTCAGATAATCTCCTGCTATCGGTTGGCTTTTTTGTTTTATACAATAAGTCTGTATCGTCCTTGCACTCTATCCCCTCTGCCGTCAGCCACACGCTGTAACCACCTGCGGCTTTTAGGGGGGTGGGGTGTGTGCTACTGCTCCCCAAATAAAAAGCCCTCTGGTGGCTACCAGAGGGCTTGCGTTAGCAATCTGTATTTATCTGTTGCAAAACCTGTCATTTTATGTTATAATGCTTCATGCTGTGTACCTCCAGCGGATTGGAGGTGAACTTCATGGAGAACATATTCGCCTTTATTCTCTCCGTATTGGCAAGCGTAGTCGGCTACTACATTTGCAAGTGGTTGGAGCGAGAGAAATAACACAGCACCCAACCCAAAGGCTTGGTCAGCCTGAATAAGACCGAACCCCTTAGAAGCGGCAACTTCTAAGGGGTTCATTTTTTCTTCATGGATAGCCATATTCGCCTTTGGCTACGCCTAATGTACCACATTTTATGCCTTGTGTCAAGTGCTTTTACTTTTTCAATTCTGCGACGGTTACGGTTGTTGGCATTGTAATTGTGATAATCAGTTTATTTTCTTGAATAGAATAAATGCTATTATTAGGATAATTATGAAACCCGGTAATACCAACCACGGCTTGTTTGTTGCTGTTATTATTAGATTTGCTAATGCTCCGAGCATCCAAGTGAAGACTTTTACAAATGCTTGTAATGCTTCTATCATTGGTGCAAACAACTTTTGTCACCTCTTTTCTTTTAGTCCTAGTATCCAGTCTGCTGATACATGATAGATTTTACATAATTGTACTAAGTATCTTGTGGGAAATTCGTTTATTCCGTTTTCGTACCGTGACCATTGGCGTTGATCTATCCCTATGCTTTCGGCCGCTTCTCTTTGTGATAATTCATACTTTTCTCTAAATTCTTTCAATTTTACTTCCATTTTTGCTGTCCCCTTTTGTGCTTATGCATAAAAATAATATACTACACATTTATTGTTATTGACAAACGGCAAATTTGTAGTATACTTTAGTTACTACACAAGTGTAGTATATCATTTTTAAGGAGATTTACAACATGACTGAATTGAAAGGCTTTCGCAAAATGGAAGGTGTCAGCAAAAAGACTGGCAACAAGTATTCCGGCTATATCCTCTACTGCGAGGAAGATCAAGTACCCCCGGAGATCAAGGGCTGTCTGTGCTTCGAGAAGTTTGTTGGTATTGACCTGTTGAACACTGAGCCGTTTGTTGGCGCACAAGTCGATTTCCGTTATGACTTCAAGGGCTATCTGACCGCCGTTGACCTGCTGTAACGGAGGTTCTGCAATGTTCAACTGTTCTTTCTTTTGGTGCGTTGGTCAATGCTGGTGCTTTTTCAATTCAACAAATTCGCAATGCTGAACTGTATTACTCCTTTTTAGAGAATTACCACGGTGAAGATCGTCATTCTATCTTTTTTGACAATGGTCTTATTGTCTATCCCAATGGTAACATTAAAGACCCGGATCAACCTTTTGATATGCTTGTTGGCTCTGGCCAGATGGAGGTGTTTTAGGTGACTGAAAATTGCTTTATTACGCTTCCTCTTTCAGAGTTTCAAGCACTCGCCGACTTGCCTTCCGTTGTTGAAGATCAGCGTAAAGAATTAGTTCAAGTGCGGCGTGAACTTGAGGGCTTGAGAACTGTTCAAAATCAATCCCTGCTCAAGCTTGCCGATGTGCTCCGTGAAATGAATAAACTATAGTCTTTTCATCTTTTCTGTTTTGTGGGGCTTTTGCCCCACTTTTTTTATCCTAATGTTTTCAACGCTACAAAAAAGAATTGCACAATTGCAACCACGTCATTATTTTGTTGCGTTCATTCTGGACAAGCTTAGGTTGGTCAACTGATCATTCCCTGCTGTTGCCTTTAGGATCATACTTCTAAAAATGGATTCAGATTTTCTGCAGTCTGACTCAGGTTTGCCTCACCTGCCATGATTACTGCTTCCAGTGTTTGGTATTCCAAACGGCAATTCCACTCATTGAAAAAAATCTTTACATTTCCCGGGAAATTCGCTACAATAGAAATAAATTCAAACCCTGGGAGGTTTTCTGTATGAGTGTAAAAAGAATAGGTGTCCTCACCTCCGGCGGCGATGCCCCGGGTATGAATCCATGTGTCCGTGCAGTTGTTCGTACAGCACTATATCATGGTATTGAATGCTACGGCATTCGCCGTGGCTGGAACGGATTGATTACCGGCGACATTGTTAAGCTGGACGAAAAAAGTGTCTCACATACCATCAACCGCGGCGGCACCATCCTCTACACAGCTCGAAGCACAGAATTTATGACGGAAGCTGGCCAACGCAAGGCTGTATCTACCTGCAAATTTCTGGGTCTGGACAGCATCATCGCAATTGGTGGCGACGGTACCTTCCGTGGCGCTTTGGCCCTGAGTAAGTATGGCATCAACGTGATCGGTATTCCTGCTACCATTGATAACGACATCGGTTGCACCAACTACTGCATCGGCTTCGATACTGCCGCCAACACCGCCATCGAGTGTATCGACAAACTGCGTGACACCATGCAGTCCCATGAGCGCTGCTCTGTGGTGGAAGTCATGGGCCGCAACGCCGGCTTCCTTGCAATGTATGTCGGTCTGGCTGTTGGCGCAACAGCTGTGCTTGTACCCGAAGAGCCCATCGACTTTGAGCGTGATGTAATTGAAAAGATTCGCCAAGCTCGATTCAACGGCTTTACTCATTACATGATCGTAGTAGCAGAAGGCGCTGGCCACGCCACCGATATTGCTGCTAAGATCAAAGAAACCATCGATCTGGATCCCCGTGTGACGGTTTTGGGACATATTCAGCGTGGAGGCACACCTACCGGCCGTGACCGTGTCAATGCCACCAAGATGGGATACCTTGCTGTGGAACTGCTACGTTCCGGCAAGACCAACCGCATTGTTTGCAGCCAGGCAGGCCGCTTCACGGACATTGATATTGATGAAGCACTGAACATGAAAAAGAGCATCCAACAGATCGAAGTGGATGTTCTGGCAGCGATGACCGGCCTGTAAGAAAATTGCCCCACCGTGTGAATTCACACGGTGGGTTTTCCTATTTCAAACTTTGAAGATATTCCTTTTGTTCCGGAGAAATGCGATAGCTTTCTCTCGCTTTTTGAATGGCCTTTCGATGAACCCATTCCGGAAGTTTTCGCTGCTGTAAATAAACAATGGTTGCATCCCATTGCTTTGCCAGCGCTGTAGCGAAAAACCATGCGATCATCATGTTTACATAGTAGGCATCCGAGCAAATCGATGCCGGGATTTCCAAATATTCCGGACGAAAATCATCCTCCAAGAAGTAGCGCATTAGACATAAAATGCCAAATCGACAGGTATATGTATGGGATGATAAATTCCATTGGTGGATCTTTTGTAGCAGCATTTCCCTATTCTTTGCTAACACTTTGGGCGACATGGTATCACAGACTGCCCAGTTGTCCACATAGGGCAAAAATGCTTCCAGAGCCTCCAAACATTTGCCAAAATCCTTCATTTCGGAGATCAACATTCCATGAAGCATATTCTCCTCATAGTATTCGTGGGGCAATGTATTCAGAAAATCGCCTGCCTCATTTTTCATTTGCTTTGCCAATTTCTGTAGCTGAGGCACACGGATCCCGATAAACTGCTCTCTGGGAATACCGGGTGTCAACTTGCTTTGAAAATCTCCGTAAGCAGGGTCATGCAAGGGCATCAACTGTTCTAAAATACTCATAAAATCACCAGTAAAAAAGGTCTGCCATCAAAACAGCAGACCTTTAAATTATGCCTTAGGATGGCATTTTTCATAAACGCTTTTGATCTTTTGATTGATCAAGTGTGTGTACATCTGTGTAGAGGAAATATCACTATGTCCCATCAGCTCTTGCAAAGAGCCAAGATCCGCACCGTTTTCCAGCAGGTGGACTGCAAAGCTGTGACGCAGCGTGTGGGGCGTGATCTCTTTATCAATGTGTGCAGTAGACTGGTAGTGCTTCAGAATCTTCCAAAAGCCCTGACGGCTCATCCGCACACCGGAAATATTAACAAAAAGTGCCTTCTCCGCAGGATCAGCCAGCATACCTGTTCTAACATCACGCAGATATGCGCCCAATGCACGCAGTGCCGCAGGATACAGCGGGATCGTTCTGGCTTTGGCCCCACCGGCACATTTGATAATGCCCAGATCCAAATTCACGTCATCCACGTTCAAATCGATCAGTTCCGAAACACGAATACCTGTGGCATACATGGTTTCCAGCATGGCCTTATCCCGATAACCTTTGGCATCGGTCAACACCGGCTGCTGCAGGAGCAACTCAATTTCACGACCGGACAGGATCTGGGGCAGTTTCTTTTCGCCACGGTCGACATGCATATCCGTTACCGGAGTATGTTCCAAAAAACCGGAAGAAACCAGATAGGCGTAAAAATTCTTCAGGCTGGCCAAATGCCTAGACAATGTAGCACCGGAGCGACCCTCTGATTGCAGATGATCCAGGTATGTTCGAATATTCAGTTGTTCAGCATCCACAATCTCCCGTTCCTCAGATACGTGCAGCCAATCGGCAAACTGCCGAATATCGCGCATATAGGAAGCAACAGTGTTGGAGGAGGCCTGTTTTACCTTGGAAAGGTAATTTTCATAGGCTGTGATCAGATCCAACATGACGATTCTACCCTTTTCTTCTTCCGGTGCAAAAAAACGAAAAATAAATGACCACCAGTGGCTATGGCCCTGTAGTCATAAACGCCCGATTTCTGCTCACAAATACTATACCCTAAAAGGTTTTAAAATTCAAGAAGGAATTAACAAGTCCTGAATTTTTTGTAAATTATCACCATTTTTATGTTAACGCAATTATGTCAACCTACGCAACTCCGCTTCCAAGTCCGGCGATTTACATTCCTCCTTTTGGAAGATATTGGGTTATCTTTTAGCGAGCAGGCACAAGATATGGATTGTGCATTTTTCCGGTTGCTTGCACACGCAGAGTAAATGTCATTTACTCCTTTGTGCATTCTGCATAATCACCTTCCGTAACGTGTCTGGAGTCCTTTGTATTTGGGTCTTTTGCGCCGAGTGCCAAGCAATGCAGCGATCAAGCAGCTGCCCACGACCGTCAATAATGCCGGGATCATCCCACGATATTCACCGTCAAAAAACAGGATGTTGCAGCCCAGCAAACTCAGGTAATACACCCCTCCGCTTCCTAAGCAGATCATCAATCTGCCAGAATCATTTTGTCCTGCTGCAAGCAGTGCTCCTGCAAAAGACGCCAGAAACATCGTTCCAACCGCCGCCGCTGATAGGAAGGATTCTCCTACATGCTCCCCGGCAATCAGAATTGTAACAATTGATGCTGCAATCAGCGTTACCCCCCAACTGCCGGCTAAACTCATAGCCAGTCCCACCGGAATGTTTTTCCCTTCCGCAGCAGGTTTCCTTTGATATGCCATAAGCCTCTCCCCTTTCACTTCATGCTTATGCGCTACTATTGAAAAAAGAACCGGCATCCCGGGATGTGTCCATAGGCAAAGCAATACCACCCGAAAAAGCCACTCGCTTTTCCGGGCGGTACGGAATATTCTATTAAACTTCCACTGTTTCTGCAGAAGTGCTTCCAGTCAATGCCTGGAGCTTTGCACGGGTTTCCTTTACCTCGTCCAAAGACTGCATGATCGACTCCTCTGTGCGGCGCAGTGCTTCATCCATATAAGCATTGCTGGCTTTGTGCAGCTGATCGATCTGAGCCTTGGTCTGCTCCACCATTTCGATGCACTGACGCTTTGCTTCCTGATAAATAGACTGCTGAGAAACCAGCATTTCAGCTTCTTCTCTAGCTCTCTGAACAACCGTCTCAGCCTCACGGCGAGCCTGGCTGATCAACTCGTTACGGGACTCCACGATGGTGCGGGACTGCTTCAGTTCAGCAGGCAGCTGGGCAATGATCTCGTCCAGCAGATCCAATGCTTTATCACGCTCCAAAATACATTTATCAGCTGCCAACGGCATGGATCTGGCATCCTGGATCATGTCGTACAGGGATGTGATGAGGTCTTCAATATGTTTCTCGCTCATTGGGAATTTCCTCCTTGACGTTTTTCTTTCATTTTTCTCTGAAAATCCGGGATGATCTCCGACGGTAAAAATTCAGATAGGTCTACATTGTAATTACCCAGTTCCTTGACAGTGCTGGAACTAAGGTACATATACTGATGCTCCGCTGTCAGGAACATGGTATCCAGTTCCGGGTTGATTTTGTGATTGATCAGTGCCATCTGAAACTCGTTTTCAAAGTCAGAACCGGCACGCAGGCCCTTCACGATGACACAGCTGCCTTTGCGCCGGGCATAATCCGCCAATAGCTCGTTGGAGCAATCCACTTCCACATTGGGAAGGTCTTTGGTGATGCGCCGGATCAGCTCCACCCGTTCTTCCAGCGTGAACATGGGATTTTTACCCGCATTGACCATGACGCACACGATCAGTTTATCGAAAATACCGGCTGCACGCCGAATAATGTTCAGATGACCGGAGGTCACCGGATCAAAACTGCCAGGATAAATTGCAATCTTCATGTGTTTTCCTTCCGGTAGAGGGTGATCAGAGTTTGACCGTACTTATAGTCTTTTGACCTCGTATAGCCGGTGTACTCCCAAGGAAGTTCCTTGCCCAAAGGTCGCTCACACACTATTATACCACCAGATTGCAAAATGTCAATTTCTGTGATGGATTTTATCGAATTTTCCAGAAAAACTTCTGCATATGGTGGATCCAGGAAAATAATGTCAAATTGCTCTTTGCAGCGTTTCAGATAATCCAGATAATCTGCCCGAATAACACTTGCCTGATCTGCCAGTTTCGTGCGGCGCAGATTTTCCTTAATGAGTTTACAGGCAGGCTCTCCTGCATCCACAAAAACCGCAGATCTTGCGCCCCGGCTCAAAGCTTCAATGCCCAGCTGGCCGGTGCCGCCGAACAGATCCAACACCCGGGCATTGGGAATGTCAAAATTGATGATGCTGAACAGGGCTTCTTTCACCCGATCGGTGGTAGGCCGGGTGGTAAGTCCTTCGGGGGTTTTTAAATTCACACCCCGAGCTTTTCCTGTAATCACTCTCATTGGCTTTCTCCTGTTTTCTTTATCAAAAATGCACTGTGAAAGTCCATCCCAAGCTCTTCTACATACAGGTGCAGGATGGCTTTGTAATTCTTGGTGGAGGTCGTCAGGGTGACAAATTCACATTCTTCGGAAACCTTTTGCTCCATCATGCGAAAGAGGATTTTGCCGATCCCCTGCCCCCGGTATTGCGGCAGGACATACAACTCTTCCAGAGAAAAACAGCGGCTATCCAAAGGAATATAGGATGTTTGCCGTTCCTGACGGTAACATTCGCCAAAACAGTAGCCAACGATTTTGTCGTCGTCCAACGCTACGGCAAGCGGTTCCTTTAAATCTGCTTTTTCGTTGACCACCATTCCATAGGAACATTCTTCATTCACCCAAATGCCGGACAGTGCGATCAGCTGAGAAACCGTATCCTCGTCCAGCGTTCTAAACTCATAGCGAATCATCGGTTTGCTCATCCTTTTCTCTAAAATGCCGATACACGGCCAGAGCCGCATCCTTAGGGAGCAGTCGTTCCAGTTCCGGCAATGTGGCCTGTCCGATGGCCGTCAGAGATTTAAACTGCTTCAAAAGCTCCTGCTTCCGCTTGGGGCCGATGCCCGGGATGCCATCTAATTCCGAATAACGCAGACGTTTGCTGCGAAGCTGGCGGTGATAAGTGATGGCAAAGCGGTGGGTCTCCTCCTGGATATTTCCGATAAAAGAGAACACCGTCTGGTTGGTGTCGATGGAGATCTCCTGTCCTTCCGGCGTCACCAAGGCCCTTGTGCGGTGGCGATCGTCCTTGACCATGCCGAACACCGGCATAGAAAGATCCAGCTCTTCCAGGGCACGCACAGCCACATTGGCATGATTGATGCCGCCGTCGATCAGCAGCAGATCCGGCTTTTCCTCAAAGCCCTTATCCTGCGCCTTATAATGGGCAAAACGGCGCTTGACCACCTGATGCATGGAAGCGTAGTCGTCCTGATTGAGTAGGCCTTCCAGCTTGAATCGCTTATAATCGCTTTTCCGGGGTTTTCCGTCTTGGAAAACCACCATGCTGGCCACGATGTCCGTGCCGGAAATATTGGAAATATCGAAAGACTCGATCCGTTTCGGTGGCTCCATGCCCAGCATTTTTCCAAGCAGAATCAGCGTGCCGGACACCCGCTCATCCTTGTCAGTGAGCCGCTGAGCCTCCTCAAAGGCATTTTTATTGGCCAGATCAACCAGATGGGCATTGTCGCCTCGCTGGGGCACATGGAGCTTGGGGCGGCGGTGGTACTGCTGTTCCATCAGTTCCGAGAACAGCTCACCGTCTTCCATTTCAAAGGGCAGCAGCACGCGCTTGGGTGCCAGTCCCCTGCTCAGATAGAATTGCTTGAGAAGGCTGCTGACAGCCTCCTGCTTATCATCCGGTCGGGGGAACACCTCATACTCCTTATCCAGTAAATTACCGCCGGAGAAGTGCAGGACGGCAAAACAGGCCTTGGCTTCCGTTTCTCCATAGCCGATCACATCGGTATCTGCCAGAGAACCGGCGGTGACCAGCTGCTTTTGGCCGAGGGTTTCTACGGCATTTAGTCGATCACGAAGGCTGGCGGCCAATTCAAATTTCAGTTCATCGGCAGCGCAGAGCATCTGGCTGCGAATATCGTCGGCCACCGATTTATAATTGCCCTGCAATAGATGCCGCACCTGTTCCATCCGCTGACGATACTCCAGGAAACTGACACCTTCCTGGCACCATCCGGCACATTGATTCATGTGATAGTTCAAGCAGGGTCTTCCTTTTCCCACATCTCTGGGAAATTCACGATTGCAGCTGGGCAGCTTCAACGCAAGTCGAATCGCTTCGATCAAATCATTGGTTACTCCACGGCTGCCGTAAGGTCCAAAATAAGCCGCCCCATCATCGGTGATCTTATTGACCAGCGTTATTTTCGGGTAAGGGTCCTTCATATTCAGCCGCAGGTAGGGATAGCCCTTGTCATCCTTTAGAAGGATATTGTACTTGGGCATGTAGCGCTTAATCAGGCTGCATTCCAACACAAGCGCTTCAAACTCAGAAGCGGCCACGATCACGTCAAAATGGTCGATATGGCTGACCATCAGCCGAGTTTTGGGCGTGTGGGATGCTGTATCCTGAAAGTATTGACCTACTCGATTTTTCAGTTTTTTTGCCTTACCAACATAGATTACCTTGTCATCTTTGTTCCGCATGATATACACACCCGGAGCGTATGGCAGGCTCAACGCCTTTTCTTTCAATTGATCGAACGTCATAAAATTCACCTACAAAGAACCGCCTCAATGCTTGTTTGCATTGAGGCGGCAAAGGTTTTTAAATCAGTAAATATCTCTCTGCAACAGGGTTTCCAATGCAGCGACCGCCGCTTCCGCATCACTGCCATCGGCAGACAGGGTCACAGTAGTCCCGGTGACGATTCCCAAAGACATGATGCCCAGCAAACTCTTTGCATTCATACGACGGCTACCGGATTCCAGCCAAATAGAGCAGCTGTACTCATTGGCCTTCTGCACGAAGTATGTAGCCTGCTTATTATGCAGACCGGACTCGCAGCGAACGACGATCTCTTTACTATACATGATACAAAACACTCCTTATTCGCAGCCAAAATTCTGCGTTCTTTTTATATGATAACAAAAATGCGGCAAAAGTCAACTCATTTTCACAGAATTTCATCGAAGTTCTGCAATCGTCACACCATCTTCCCCTTCTCCGTACACACCCAAGCGGAAAGACTTGATAAACTTGTTTTTACGCAGCGATTGCTGTACTGCTGCACGCAGCACACCTGTTCCTTTTCCATGGATAATGCGAATCGTAGACATATTGCAGCGCATCGCTTCATCCACATACCGATCCAGCACGCAAATAGCCTCTACGCTATCCATACCGCGCAGATCCACCTCTGTGGAAGCGGCCGTTACCTTCATTTCTCTGCCGGAATGTGCAGGACGAGCCGCTTTTTCCTTGTAAGGATCGTTGCCTTCCAACAAATAGATCTCATCTGCCTTGGCACTCATTTTCAAAATACCTGCTTGCAAAAGATAAGTTCCATCCTTGTTAATGGCGATCACGCTGGCCTTCGTGCCCAATTTCAGCAACTCTACTGTATCTCCCACCAAAATACCACGAGAAGGCTTGGGACGCTCCTTTTCCGGAGCTTTTGTCCGCAGTTTTTCTTCCACTTCATTCAGGTTGCGGCGCAGATCTGCCTGACGCTGATTGATGCCTGTGGTATCGGCGCTGTCTTGCAATTGCTTACGCAAAGCTTTCAGCTCTTCGGATGCAATATTTGCAGCAGCCCTGGCTTCGTCGATAATGTGTTGTGCTTCTTTTCGGGCAGCTTCCATGGCCTTTTCTTTTTCCTTTTGAAGCTGGATATTATATGCTTCGCTTTCCTGCTTAATTTTAGCCGTTTCCCGACGCAGGCGCTCCGCCTCCACTTTGGCGGTTTCCATCTGCTGTCGTTGCTGCTCCAACTGGGTCAAAACATCTTCAAAATCCTTATCGCTCTTGCTGACCAGATCCGATGCTTCTTTCAGGATATCCTCAGAAAGGCCCAGTTTTCTGGAAATGGCAAAGGCGTTAGATTTACCGGGGATGCCAATAAGCAACTTGTAAGTGGGGCGCAGCGTTTCCACATCAAACTCGCAAGAGGCGTTGATAACGCCCTTGGTACGCATGGCATACAGCTTCAGTTCTGCATAGTGGGTCGTTGCAACCACACGGCTGTTCATTTTCCGGCAAAATTCGATAATGGCAGTGGCCAATGCCGCACCCTCTGCCGGATCTGTGCCGGCTCCCAATTCATCAAACAGCACCAGCGTCTGATCATCACATTCAGCCACCACATCCACAATGGTTCGCATGTGGCTGGAGAAGGTAGAAAGGCTCTGGGCTATGGATTGCTCATCGCCAATGTCTGCCAAAATGGATGCAAATGTGGACAGCTGACTGCCGTCTCCGGCAGGCACATGCAGGCCGCATTCGGCCATCAATGTCAGAAGGCCAATGGTTTTTAATGTAACTGTTTTACCGCCTGTATTGGGGCCGGTGATGATCATGGTGTCAAAATCCGTGCCCAGTCGCAGAGAAACCGGTACCACCACTTTCGGATCGATCAATGGATGCCGTGCTGAGCGCAGTTCCACAATGCCCTTATCGTTCATCAGTGGTGCCCAGGCATTCATCCGATATCCAAGTTTTGCCTTTGCAAAGATCACGTCCAACCGCACGAGAATGCGAAAATCATCATTGATCCCTTCCTGGTATGCTGCAGCTTCCGCAGACAGCTCTGCCAAGATACGCTGGATTTCTTTTTTCTCCTTTATTTCCAGTTCCCGTAGTGCGTTGTTGGCATTGACTGCCGATACCGGCTCAATAAAATAGGTAGAGCCGGAGGAAGAAACATCGTGTACCAAGCCCGGCACATCACCCTTGCATTCGGATTTCACCGGAACAACATAGCGGCCCTGACGAATGGTAATAATGGGCTCACGCAGATATTTGGAATAAGCCGGAGAAGAGATGATCTTTTGCAGCGTATCTCGAATTCTTCCTGCCTGCAAGCGCATATGGCGGCGAATATCTGCAAGTGCCGGGGATGCATTGTCGGCAATTTCTTCCTCGGAAAGAATTGCACCGAAAATCTTATCTTCCAGATATTTATTGGCTGTCAGGCAATGGAATAAACTATCCAGCACCGTAGCCTTTTCATCTTCGGAAATATATCCTTTGACCATGCGGGCGCAGCGTAGTACTGCACCAATCTCCAGCAGTTCTTTGGGCTGTAAACAACCGCCACGGTCCGCCCGTTCCAGCGATGCAGACACATCTCGAACTTCACCAAAGGCAGGATTTCCCTTTCGGGTGCATAAATCTGAGGCTGCGGTGGTTTCGGCAAGCAACGCCTGCACTTCTTCCAGATCCGACACCGGTCGCAGATTACGGCATGCGTCTTTACCGGCCTCACTGCCTGCACAGGCTGCCAACTGCTCCAAAACAAGAGGCAATTCCAGTTTGTGCAGGGATTTTTCATATAATTCAGACATGGTGATCTCCTATATGTTGAGAGATTTGTAAAAGTCCAGCGTAGAAAATCCTCGTTCCAGCTGGGCACATAAGTACCCCTCCGTCACCGAGGAGAGCTGCTCCATGGCAGTCTCCCCGATATCGAAGGAAAACAGTTTTTTCGGTTCACAGTAGACAATATAGCGCATGGCATCCAGCATTCCGGCCGTGATGGGCATACGAATACCGCCGTTTTCCAATCGGCCGCACGCTTTGCATTCCAACCACCCCTGAGAAATATCAAACCGGTCAGGATTTTCGCTGCCGCAGATATGGCAGACGGTCAGATCCGGCGTATAGCCGGCCATAGAAGCCCCACGCAGCTCAAAAACTGCCTTTACCTGGGCTTCCGGCTTTCCCAACTTGTCCAGCGCATACAGGCAGTTGAGCACCAAGGCCAAAAGATCCGGACTTGGCATATCCTCCTGAGAAAGCACCTCTGCCACCTGGGCAAAATAAGTGCCCAGGCTCAGTTTTGTCAGATCTCGGCGTAGTCCGTGAAACAGTTCCAACGACTGTGCTTCATTGATGGTGTACATTCCCCGATAGTCAAACAGGGTAAATTCACCGTATGCAAGCAGCTGACAAGGGGCGATCAACGGACTGTTCTTCCGACGCAGACCGCGTGCCTTCAGAGTCAGCTTGCCATGTTCCGGCGTCAGCACGGTGAGCAGACTGTCTTTATCATTGTAATCGGTTACCCGTAGTACCAGCGCTTTCGTCGTCAGATACATGGTTCAGTTCCATCCTTTTTGCCTGGCAATACAGCATATACGCCTCCGGCGAACCGGTTGCCATAAAAATGCTCCAGTAATCTTTTTCCGTCATAAGCGTATCCTCCTTACGATTAGGATAGCCCGGACGGCGGTTTTTACCACAGGAAAATCTTACTCTTTATAACCAAAGTTACGCACCAGTACATCACTGTCACGCCAGTTTTCCTTGACCTTGATCCAAGTCGTCAAATAGACCTTTGTACCCATAAATTTTTCGCAGTCTTTCCGTGCCTGGGTTGAGATCTTCTTCAGCATTTCACCGTTTTTGCCAATAATAATGCCTTTGTGACTGGCTTTTTCGCAGAAAATAGTCACATCCAGATCGATAATACCGTTGTCACGTTCTGTAAAGGTATTGACCTCCACTGCAGTGCCGTGGGGAATTTCCTTATCCAAGTTCCACAACAGCTTTTCACGAATGATCTCGGCCATCACCTGTTTTTCCGGCTGGTCGGTAGTCAGATCGTCCGGAAATAGGAAGGGGCTTTCGATGGTGTATTTTTCGCATTCTTTCAGCAGTTGTTCCACACCGTCGCCGGTACGGGCAGAAATAGGAATGATCGCATCGAACTTATATTCCTCAGAATAAACGGCGATCACTTCCAGCAGTTTGTCTTTTTCCACGGTGTCGATCTTATTGATGGCCAGGATCACAGGACAGTGGGTAGCTTTCAACTGTTCCAACAGTGCCTGCTCCTGTGTGCCAACGGAAGCGATCGGTTCCACCACCAGAATGGTCATATCCACATCAGAAATAGACTCCTTGACGGTGCTGACCATATAATCGCCCAGTTTTGTACGTGCCTTATGGAAGCCGGGGGTATCCACAAATACAAACTGGGAATTGCCACGAGTGACGATACCGCAAATTCGGTTACGGGTAGTCTGGGGTTTATTGGAAACAATGGCAATTTTTTCGCCAACCAGATAATTTGTCAAGGTAGACTTGCCCACATTGGGCCGTCCGGCAATGGTGATCATAGCAGTTCTGGTTTTCATATATCTTTACCTCAATTCTTTAATCTCGCTTCATTCCGGGGATTCCGGCTGCAATGGCCTCCTCCCTGCCGCGCATCTGCTTTTTCTGCATACCTTCGTCCAGGTGGTCATAGCCCAGCAGGTGCAGCATGGAGTGGATGGTCAGATAGCCGATCTCTCGTTTGGTAGAGTGGCCAAATTCTTTTGCCTGCGCCGTTGCACGCTCTAAAGAAATGCACATATCCCCCAAGGGACAAAGACCGGTTTCAAAATCCAGATATTCTTCCCAATCCGCAGGGGGATTCCCTGCTTCCAGCTGGAACATGGGGAAAGAAAGCACATCTGTGGGCCGGTCAATATCACGGCTGGCCTTGTTAATGGCATGGATGCCCCGGTCATCTGTCACCAGGACGTTGATTTCACAATCAGTATGGATCCCTTCCGCTTTCAATGTTTCATTGATGCAACGGCGGATAATCGACACGACCAAAGGCTTTTTTACGGTAAATACATCGAATGTAATATTGATCTTATTCATATTATCTCTTCCTCTGATAATTTCCCTTCAAATTTGTATGGGGTCTGTTAACTTCCGGCTTTTTCTCCGCCTTTTCATAGGCGTTGATGATCTGCTGCACCAGCGCATGTCGAACAACGTCTGCACTGCTTAGCTTGCAAATAGCAATGCCTTTCACATCTTCCAACACCCGAACCGCATCTTTCAGGCCGGAAACCTTATCATCCGGCAGGTCGATCTGAGTTGCATCACCGGTAATAACGATTTTGGAGCCGAAGCCCAAACGGGTCAAAAACATTTTCATCTGCTCACGGGTGGTGTTCTGTGCCTCGTCCAGAATGATAAAGCTGTCGTCCAGAGTACGGCCTCTCATATAGGCCAGCGGTGCCACCTCGATAGAACCGCGCTCCTGATATTTCTGAAAAGTTTCCGGCCCCAGCATATCATACAGTGCATCATACAGCGGACGCAGGTAAGGATCCACCTTATTCTGCAAGTCACCGGGCAAAAAACCCAGTCGCTCTCCGGCTTCCACCGCAGGACGGGTCAAAATAATTCGATTAACTGTCCGTTCCCGAAATGCAGCCACCGCTGCTGCTACCGCCAAATAAGTTTTACCCGTACCTGCCGGGCCCACACCGATGGTGATGGTGTTTTCCTGAATGGCTTTCATATATTTCTGCTGGCCGACGGTCTTTGCCTTAATGGGCTTCCCCTTTGCCGTGATACAGACCACATCTTTTGCCATCTGTGCGATCTGGCCGTCTTCCCCTTGCTGCACCAGCGTGATCAGGTAGCGCACACGCTGCTCATCAATGGTTTCTCCCTTTCCTGCCAACATCAACAGGCTTTCCAGCGTACGCACTGCTTTATCTGCCGCTTCTTCATCGCCGCTGACTTTCAGTTCCGTTCCCCGATTGACAATAGAAACACTGAGTTCCTCCTCAATGCGGCGGATATTCTCATCAAAGGAGCCAAAGACGGCGATCATATCCTCTACTCGCTCCACACTGACTGTGCGATCTATTATTCTACTCATTTAAATGCTCCTCCGGTCGTGTAAATCCGATCATTTCATAACAGCTGTACTGCCCCTCCAGGGTACAATAGCTGTCATCATGGAAAAACAATTGGTTGGACAGGGTAATTTTCCCTGCCAGCATTTGACCTGTCAGATAATCGGTCGCAAAATCAGACAGTATCTGCTCCGTTTTTGTTTCAGTGGCACTGATCGTATCAAATTCGTACCACTGTTCCCATGCGATGGCAACTGGCAACACAAAGCCGCCCGGAAGGGTCAAATAGTTTTCCTCATATATTTTAGCACAAGTCGTACCCAAAATTCCACTACCTTTGAATAAATTTATCCGTTTTTTTCCGAAAATAAGCGAATATTTTTTTGTAGAAGCCGTAATTTTAGTCCGTTGGTCATATTCTGTCGGGATCACCGCTGTCAACCGACGCTGTGTATCCCCATATATTTCAGCAACAGACGGTCCAGCCTGAATGCAGATCCCGTGATCTACATACCCCGATACCAGCACTTCACCGGCTTTAACTGCCTGCCCGGGCTGACACAGCGCATTCCCTTTCAATACGGTCATCTCCCGAACAACTGCATCTCGCAGGGCTACAATGCTGCTGACCTGCCCATTTTGCATCTGCTGCTGAACCTGAGTCCGTTCCCGAACGGTAATGACCACTTTACAGCCGTATGTGTTTACCCCCGCCCATTGCAGTTGGGGCATTGCTGCCAGCAGTGCGTTTTTTACCTTTTCACTGCGAAGCTCCCGACGCGATGTACCAAAACCAATGCCACAAGCACCGGCTGCTTCCATGATCTGTCGGGATGGAATCGTCGTGTTTCCCTCAACCTGTAGGAAAAACACTCTGGTAGGCACCCACAGGGAGAACAAAAACACTGCCAAAAGGCCCAATGTCAGCACTGGTCTGTTCAAAAGTCGTCTCAATAGAAAATAGATCCCACGGCGACGGCATATCTCCAGCCGATGACCTCTTTTTTCCAACCATTTTTTTGCAGAAGAAAACTGATTTCGTTCCATAAAAAAGCGCAACTGGAAATCGTCCAGCAAAACCAGATCCTGAACAGGGACCTGCGCTTTTCGGAGCATTTCCATCGCACCGGGTAAATCAGGACTGACCAGTTTTACCTCCACCATGCCGCTCAGTGAATGCCATAGATCCATTATAATTGCCCCCTTTGTATTTCCACGCCGTCAATTCTTCCCAGTATCACCAGTTTCTCCCCAGTCATCAGACGCAACCGCAGGTTGCTCCCCACCACACAAACTGTTCCAAAGCTGACCCGTGCCCGGATCTGATTGGAACCGTACTGGATCACTCCCCGATGATTTTCAATCAACACGCGGCCATCACCCAGCAGTTCCACAATTGGCTGTTTCGGCAATGCCTCTTCGCTTAGATCCACTTCATCCAACAATCGCTGAAATACAGATGTTTTTCTTGCCATGGTAACACCTTCCTTTAACGAAAGTATATGACCTGCTGCGGAAACATATAATCTTGCGAGGTGATGACAAATGAGAAGATCCAACCTGCTTTACGCACTGTTAGGCATTCTGTTCCTTCTGGTAATGATCCTTGACAGCAAAACAGCCTTAAGCGGCGCTGCCCAGGGTATTGACCTTTGCATGGTTACGGTAATTCCCTCCCTGTTCCCCTTTTTTGTGGTATCTTCCTTTCTGACCGATGCTTTAACCGGTTGTAAGATTCCCTTTCCTAACCTGCTTCGCA
This sequence comes from uncultured Oscillospiraceae bacterium, assembly GCA_964586875.1. GTDB lineage: Bacteria > Bacillota > Clostridia > Oscillospirales > Oscillospiraceae > Faecousia. The sequence goes on along the minus strand of CAZPJH010000004.1, from coordinate 28,743 downwards.
AATGGGCGGGCATCCCCGAGGGTGCTCAGTCTTTGTTCCTGATCGGATTGTGTGGTGGTTATCCTGTGGGTGCTCAGTGCATTGCCCGAGCCGCCAAAAGCGGAACCTTAACTGCGCCGGACGGCGAGCGTATGATCTGTTTTTGTAACAATGCAGGGCCTGCATTCCTTTTTGGCATTGGAGCATCGTTGTTCCCGGAGATGTGGCTGTGCTGGCTGCTTTGGGGTATTCATATAATATCGGCGCTGGTCGTCGCTTTTCTGACGCCCAAATCGCCAATGCACACCTGTCGGACGTTCTCTGTCAGCTCCATTTCTTTTCCAAACGCCCTTCGATCTGCCGTACAGTCCATAGCGCTGGTCTGTGGATGGGTGATCGTAATGCGAACAATCATTGCTTTTTGTGCCCATTGGTTCTTGTGGCTACTGCCAAGCAACTGTCAGTTGCTATTGGTTGGACTGTTGGAAATGACCAATGGCTGTGTCAATTTAAAAGCACTTTCCTCCGTCGGACAAAAAATGCAGATCTTCTCCGTTTTTTTAGGTTTCGGAGGCTTGTGTGTACTGTTGCAGACCAGATCTGCACTTGCATCCAGCCAGTTGCGAGGAAAGTTCTATTTCCCGGGAAAAGTGACTCAGGCCGCCATCAGCTATTTGCTCTGTGTTTTTCTGCAACCCCTCTTGCCAAAACAAATGCGTTTTTATCCTCCCGTACAACTACCGCTGCTGGCACTTCTGATCTGTGTGGGATATGGTTTTTATTGGATGAAAATTAAAAATGGCAGTAGCTTTTCCGCTGCCGTTGGTGTATAATGGGTGAAATCGTTCCCGGGAGGTTACAGTAATAATGTCCTTATTTCGCAAAGATGTTGATCATGCCTGCCAGTATTGTACATATGCCGTCATTTTGACAGAAGATCACGTGATGTGTAACAAGAAAAAGAAAAAAATGGGCGTCGACGAGAAATGCCGCCGTTTTCAATATGATCCTCTCAAGCGTGTGCCTGCCAAGCAAAAAGCACTGGATTTTTCAAAATACGAGGAATATGACTATTCCCTGTAAAAGCCAAAATGCCTTCCCGTTTATCGGGAAGGCATTTTTTATGTTCTTCTGGTCGTCAGATCCAAGGCCATCCGGCGCAACATTTCAGAATCTTCAAAGGCATTCAAAGCAGAAATAGCGTTGTTGGTATATTTTCTGACCAACTGTTCGCATTTTTCCAATCCATAGAGCCTAACAAAGGTGTTTTTCAGTTCATCTGTCCCCACACCTTTTCCCATTTCTTCCTTCGTGCCGATCACATCCAGCATATCGTCCCGAATCTGGAACGCAAGACCCAAACAAGCAGCAAAATGGCTGGCAGCTTCTATTTGAAGTTCCGTGCCATTGCCTGCCAGAACACCTAATACACAGGCGGCATTGATCAGTGCACCCGTTTTTCTGGTCTGAATATCCAGCACTTCCTGTTCCGACAGCTGCCGCTGTTCGCTCTGAATGTCCAACACCTGACCGCCGACCATACCCAAAGAACCGGCGCATTCGGCTAACACAGCAATAGCCTTTGGGGTATTCTCTTCCCCCTTGGAAGCCATGGCAAAAGCATCTGTCAGCAGGGCATCACCTGCCAGGACAGCCAGCGCTTCACCATAGACTTTGTGGTTGGTTGGCTTTCCCCGACGGAAATCGTCATTATCCATACAGGGAAGATCATCATGGATCAAGCTATAGGTCTGGATCATTTCAATGGCCGCCGCATACGGAGCTGCCTTTTCCCAGTTGCCACAAGTCATGCGGCAGAATTCCAGCGTAAAGATGGGTCTTAGTCGTTTACCGCCGGCAAAAAGACTGTATTCCATGGCAGAAAACAATTCTTTTTGGGGCTCGCAATGAAATTGGGCATAATGATCCGTAAGATACTGCTCAATATACGCCCGATAGGTATCACTGGTTGGATTCATCAGCAAAGTCCTCCAACACCGGGCTACCATCAGTTGCGGTTAGCACCTTTTTCACTTGTAATTGAGCATTATCCAGCATTTTTCCGCATTGTGCCACCAAATCAGTGCCTTCCAGGAACAATTTCAGGCTTTCTTCCAAAGCAACTTCGCCTCGTTCCATAGAGCGAACGATCTGCTCCAGCCGAATCATGTTTTCTTCAAAAGTTTTATTTTTTTCATTCATGGTTTTTCTCCTTCACCTGTTGGACAACGGCAGAAATCTCACCGTCGGCCAAAGTCACCTCAATGGTATCTCCTATGTCCACATTGCTGATCGAGCGAACAATGGTCTGATCCTCTTTCTGAGCCATAGCATATCCTCTGCTCAGTACTTTCAATGGACTTAGGGCATCCAATTTGGCCGCTTGAGCGATAAAGCGCTGTTTTTCATTGCCGATCTGCTGATTTTGTACTGTAAGCAATCGATTATACAGCAACTGTAGAGATTTTCTTCGCTGATCAAAATAGCCTTCAGGACTTTTCAGTGCCGGACTTTGAGAAAGCACATCCAAATGCTGCCGTGCCGCTTTGATTTGTCGATTCATCGCCGTAGCCATGGCCGCAGACATCCCATCCAGATTTTGGCGTAAGGCATCCTGATCCGGAACTACCAGTTCCGCTGCGTTGGAGGGCGTTGCCGCGCGCAGATCTGCCACAAAATCAGAAATTGTCACATCCGGCTCATGTCCAACAGCAGAGATCACCGGGATGGCAGACCGATAAATGGCATATGCAACCAGTTCATCGTTAAAAGCCCAAAGATCCTCAATAGAGCCGCCCCCTCGACCGACAATCAGCACATCAGCCAGATGGTAATCGTTGGCGTATTTGATGGCTGCAGCGATCTCGCCGGGGGCTTCCGCCCCCTGTACTCGCACCGGAAGAAGAACCACACTGGTCAGCGGATACCGCTTACGCAAGATCCGCAACATATCGTGTACCGCCGCACCGGCTGAGCTTGTGATGATGCCGATGGTTCCCGGAAGCTTGGGCAGCGGCCTTTTATGGGCAGGATCAAACAGCCCCTGGGCTGCCAGTTTGGTTTTTAACTGTTCAAAAGCGGCATACAGATCACCAACGCCGTCCAGTACCAGCCCATTACAGTACAACTGATAAGCACCATCCCTGGGATAGACAGAAATCTTGCCCATGGCAATGACCTGCATTCCGTTTTCCGGGCGAAAGCGCAGGCGCATGGCATTTCCTTTGAACAGGACACATTTCAGTGCGCCGCCTTCATCTTTTAATGTAAAATAATGATGGCCGGAAGGATACATCTTATAATTGCTGATCTCACCTTTAACAGCCACATTGATCAAAAGGCGATCATTGTCCATCATTGCCCGGATATACTCATTGATTTGGGTAATGGTCAACACGTTTTGCGCCATTTTTATTCCTCCTGCAACCGCTGAGCCAAAACTGCCACACCCATAGCGTTATCCGTGGAGAATTCCGGCTTGGAGAAGATGGGATGAATCGGTTTCATCCATTCGCGCAGCATGGAATTGGATGCCACGCCGCCGGAAAATACCACTTCCAGTCCCGGATAGGCTCTGAGCGCATTTGTTGTTGCCTGATAGACCGCATGGCAAACACAGCGCAGGGCGTAGCCTGCTGTTTCTTCCGGACGATGGGTACGGTTGTACTGTTCCACCTTATTCTGCACCCCGGACAAAGAAAATTCCATACCGGGGCATTTGACCTTAAACAGATCCTTTCCCTCTGCATTTTGACTCAACAGATCCAGGTGCTTTCCGGCTGGGAAAGGAAGCTCCAACATAACGCCGGTACGATCGATCAACTGGCCGGCCGAAATATCGGTAGTACCGCCGATGCGTGTACAGCGGACATTCTTTCCCACTGGTTCCACCAGCAAAAGTTCCGTTGTACCGCCGGACAAATGCCAGGCCAAATGGGGCTTGTCCATCAGATCCAATCGCGCAGCGCTCCAAAGAGAAGCTGCCACGTGCCCCTGCTGATGAGAAACCTCATACAACGGTTTTTTCAGCAGATCGGAAAGCATTTTGGCATGGGAATAACCCACCATAAAACAGGGCATATAACTCCCCTCTACTGCTCTGGGGCGTGTGCTGACAGCAATGGCCGTGATTTCTTCTGCCTTTACATGGCAAAATAGCCTGCCGGAAAGCTCAGGCAGGCTTTTTATGTGAGAAAAAACGGCATCGCTTTGGCGCAGCCCCAGTTGGCCTTGCTGCACAGCCAGCAGCTTGGAACAATTCACACCATCTGCACCGTCAAAACAGGCAATGGATGTGGTGTAATTACTGGTATCGATGCCAATAACGCTCATTACGTATCCTCTTTCTGTGCCTGGGCTCTTGCAAAGGAACCCAGAATACCATTGACAAAGGCGCCGGTGTCGTCGCCATCGTATTTCTTCGCCAAACGGACAGCCTCAGAAACTGCTACGCCGGTGGGAACATCATCCACATACAGGATCTCAAAGATAGCCAGCTCCATGATGGCACGAGTCAGCCGTGAAATTCTACTGATATCCCATCCGATAGAATAGTTGCTGATCTGCCCATTAAGCTCCTCTGCCCGGCTTGCAACACCACCAACAACAGCATCGATATAACCACGCTGGCTATTGCTGGGACGGTCAGCATAGATCTCATTTTCCTTTGCCAGAAGTGCATAGTATTCTTTCTCCAGCCGTACAGCAATGACATGCTCCGGCTCTTCGCCGGTGAATTCCCGGCTATAAATCAAATGTACAGCAAGTTCTCTTGCATCTGCTCTTGTCATACAGACCCCTTACTTGCGGATGATCCCGCATACATTTACGTTAACGCCAATCACATGAACTGCAGTGACCGACTCCACTTCAGATGCGATATTTTTCTGGATCTCCTTGGCTGTTTCCACAACATTGCAGCCATAATAAACCAGAATATTACAATCCACAGTTACATGATTTTCAGGGGAGATCTGGATCTTCATACCTTTTCCCCAATTCTTTCTGATCAGTTCAGCAATATCTGCACCGGGCTTTGTGCTTAAGCCGGCAAATCCCTCGATGTCACTGAGTGCCTGCAGTGCGATCGTTGCGATCACATCCTCAGAGATCATGATTTTTCCGTTTTCCTGCATTCGGGTAATGTACTGCTTATTCTCTGCCATTGGGAGTACCTCCTTATTACTTCTGCGCCCCAGGCACAGCATAGTTTTATCTATTGTACCACAAATCCAGAAAAATACAACTGTTTTTTCCGAAAAACAGGAAGCAGGTATCGTCAACAGACAGATACCTGCTTCTTTTCCCTTATTGTACCTCGACGACCCGAATGTCGTTGAGGGTCAGATCCGATTGGCTCATAACAATATCTGCAATTACCGCCACATCAGCCTGCTGCAAACCACCTTCCGGAGATGCAACGGCAACGGATATTCCCTTTTCGGTAATATACGCTACACAGTCTTTATACCCCTTTGCGATCACCAGACTTTCGATCTGCGCCTCGCAGAGTGCATATTGAATGATCTGTTCCAACTGCGCATTGGTCTTTTCCACCTGCTCCTGATTGCCATAGGCCATTGCCTCCTGCAGCAGAGAAACAGCACTATCTCTGGCTTCCTGCCGGGACAGGCGAACAGCAGCAAAATAATCTTTCGTTGTACTGCCGGTATCCGAACCCACGGTTCCGCCTACTGCCAGCAAGTCGTCATCCATCACCTTATCGGTATTGATGGCATCCTCCAGATTTTTGGTATCCTGCCCTCCATTGTATACCCAATTGAGATAGATCCCCGAGCATACCGTCAGCAAAACAGCCCCTGCAATCAGATTTTTCTTCCAATTCTTATTCATAGATCCATTCCTCCTAATTATTTCATTTTTAATACCGAAATTTGATTGACACCCAAGCCGGTTGCTTTTGAAACCGCCTCTACCACTGCCCATTTCACCTTAGGGTCATCCCCTCCCTGGCAGACAATTACTGCACCTCGATATTCTGCCGGGATGACCTGACTGATCAGCGGTTTTTGATTTCGATCAGAATCGGTTATGATGACCGTTTCCTTCCGAATGGTAGATGTGCTTTCAGAAGTATTGATATCTTCGTCACTATGATAAATGGTCTTTTCCCCCACCGAAAGGGTCAGCAGCACCTTCACCTTCCCCACACCATTCATCTGTCCCAGCAGCTCCGCCAATTTCGCCGATGCATCCTGCCTAACCGTATCCGTCGTCGCCACCGTTTCGTTTTTGCTCTGCGTGATTTTTCCGGTGGGAATGGTCAGTAGCACCAGTCCCACCAGCAAGATAAGGATGGGATAACGATACTGCTGAAACCATTTTGGAATTTTTCCTGCAATTTTACCTATGTCCATTGTTGATTCTCCTTTGAGATCCCCAGTTGCTCCTGGATGATGGTTTGAAGCTGTGATTTGGCATAGGGTCCTATTTGTCCCATGATCCGCACACGAACCGGCACCGGAATCGTATCATCCGATACTTCTACGACCACTTGAAGTTCTGCGTTGTATTGTTTCGCCTTCTCTAGAATGTATGCACTCGTTTTCTCTTTTATGATATTCGCCAGTTCTTTTTTTGATAGACCTTCTCCCTGCTCTACCGCTTCCTGTGCTGCATCCGAGATTGAAAAGGAAATGTCCTCAAAAAAATCCGGGTTCCAATTGCCCAGCGGTTTTAATACAGTTAATCCGAGAAACAGACCTGTCAATAACCGTGCTGCACCGGCCGATCCCTTCTTTCCGAAAAATCCGTTGGCCATGGCGCACAGCAGTGCTGCTCCGGTGACAGATAATAGATATGCACGAGCCGCATCCATTTATGTCATTCCTTTCAAAAAACAGACCACACTGATCAGCTGCATCAGGCAGACCGATCCCACCATAGCCAGCACCAGCCCCATACAGGACGAAAAATCTTCCAGTAAATTGGATACATTGGGGGGCGCAAAAACACCGGACACCGCCGCTGTGACTTTCAGCAGGAGGTAGTGAACACCAATGGCAAGAAAAGGTGCGATGGTCACTGCAAGAATAGCCAGCATTCCATAGATGCCTGCGGCATTTTTCACCATCCCTGCACTGACCAGAATGGTTTCCGATGCATCGGATAAGATGCCCCCCACCACCGGGATCACCCCCGAAATCGTCAGCTTTGTGGCTTTGACCGCCGCCTGATCCGCCGTGCCGCTGATGACTCCTGTGATGGTGATATAGCCGGTGAACACATAAAGAATGATCTTAAAAAACCACCCCATTGCCCACTTGCACAGCTCTTTCAGCTTTTTGAGCATTCCATCCTCAGACAACGCATTTATGATGGACAACACCAGAAATACATAAACCATAGGAACCAAAACAGCTGAAATAACGGAGCAGAGCAGTGTATCAAACAAGGCGGTTGCGCCATATAGGGATGCTGCACTGACGGCACCTCCCTGAGATGCCAGAGCCGCCGTCATCACAGGCAGTAAAAGTTTTCCGTATTGGCTGATCTGCCAAACGGTCTGCGTTCCCATTTCGATCATGGAGTCAGCGCTGCCCACCATGATCCCAGTCACCGCCAACACCCCCACCATCTCCACCACTGCTTTGCTCTTCCCTTCAAAACTACGAATCAGTGATAGGATCAAAGTGGTGCCGATCACGCTGAAGCATAGTTTGACACTGGAACGAAATCCGGCTCGTTCCTGTTGAAAGGCTTGCGTGATCATATACCAGACCCCCGAACCAAAATCTTCCTGTTGATCGGGAAAAACGGCAGTGGCATCATCAGGCACTTCCGGTGCAACGATTCCGGTAGCGTGTGCCGGAATCATCAGTGTCAGTAGCAGTATGCCCAAAAATAACATTTTTTTCATAGGCGATCCAATATCCCCTCTATCAGTTGTAAAAGTTTCGTCAACAGGGGCAGCGACAGGAAAACGATCACCGCCGTGGCCAAATACTGCAACGCCTTTCCCAGGGCTGCGTTTCCTGCATCATCACACAATACTGTGGCGATTTCTGCCGTTACAGAAATGCCAACCACCTTCAACAATGTTTTTAAAATCCAGGCATCCAGTCCGCTGATCTCCTGCAGAGAACGAATAAACTCCACCACAGGTTTCAGATAGGCAATTGCTGTCGTCATGACCATACAGCAGACCAGTAACGACAGCAGTTCGCCGATCCCCTTGCTGCTGCCTCGTAAAATCAAAATAAACACCACTGCCAGCAGCACCAGTGCAACAGCACGGAAGAACTGTTCCATATTAAAACTGAAACAACGTCTTTACCAGGGTAAACAGCTCCGATATTTTTTGAGCAACGATCATCAATACCACCACAAGGCCGGCAAGGGTGGTCATGGTTGCCTGTTCATCCCGGCCGGATCGTGTCAGCACCTGGTTCAAAACGGAAACAATAATGCCTACCGCTGCAATCTTAAAAATCAGATCAATATCCATACTCATAAAAACAGAATTGCCAGTACAACGCCAGCACAGAGTCCCAAAGTCTGATAGTTTCGTAGACGCATATCCCGATTCTGGCGGAGCTGATCCAGATCTCGCCGGCAAAGTGCTGCGGTCGCTTCCAGCCCGGCAAGTTGTCCTTGTAGATCAAACCTCCCAAAACTTGTCCCCAGAAGATTCAGGCATTCTGCGACCGGCCCAGGTACTTTTATTGTAGAAAGCGTTGCCGCCAGGCAGGCAGATGCGTCCGGTATGATCTGTGCATCCAACTCTGCGGCCAGGCAATCAAACACTTTTTTAACACAGCCACTGCTGGTTGCTGCCGCTCCACGGCAAAGTTCCCCCAGTGGTAACATCCGCTCGTTTAATTCCCAGCTCATCCATTCCAGGCAACGAATCAACTGCTCCAGTGCGCTCTCCATCCGTCGATGATTTTGACACATGGCCATTCCTACACCGCCACAGCCCGCAATGATCAGCGCTGCACCCAATAATTTCATCATACGCACATCCTTTCCGTCCGCCAGGACTTGTCCATCTGTAAAATGACCACCCGTTCAAAAATACCGCTTTCCAGCAGCCGCCGATAAATCGGTCTGCTGTTTAGATCAGCGACGGAAGCTGCATGAGCTGTTGCCAGCAGTTTGACGCCACATTTTCCTGCCTGTAATAGAGCATCGCAATCCTCCGCCGCCGTGATCTCGTCCACTGCGATCCAGCCGGGGCCCATCACACGCAGCAGCATTTCCATCCCCTGCTTTTTGTTGCAGCCCGTAATGACATCGGTATTTTCCCCCATTGGAAAATACGCCGCCGTGGGAAATATCTCCCCTCGCTCGTCCACCACCGCTACATTCTCCTGATGGGAATACTGCCTTATCAGATCCCGCAGCAGTGTGGTCTTGCCGCTTCCAGGTGGGCCAATGATCAAAATGGACTGCCCATATCCTCCAAGTGGGCTACTGATCCCGGAAAAATCCCGACAGATACGGATATTCAGAGAGGTTACCGCTCTGATACCTTCCATTCGTCCGTTTCGGATCAACACATCGCCGCACAGTCCAATTCGATGCCCTCCGGGAATGGTTATAAAGCCCTGCGCTGTGGTAGGCACTGTCCAGGGAGAATACCGGCAAGCCATATTGATCACGTAATGGATGTCCTCCCCGGTCACCTTTCCTTCGATCAAAGATCGGCCATCGCTTTTGATCAGCACAGGCTCCAGTCCCCGACGCAGTCGAATCTCCTGTAAGGTATTTTTTCCGATTATATCAGTTTCTCGGCGGATCCAGGGTGGGAGTACCGCCAGCAGCTCCTTCCATGCACAGTTCAAACGCATCACTCCTACCCAAGCATATGCCTGTCCCCTGTCTGCCATGACATAAAAATAGAAGTTGTCTATCCCCTGAAAAGTAAAAAAAGAGGATGCCCGAAGGCATCCTCTTTGGTAGATCATTTGCTGATCGTATTAGTGATGGTGAATCCATTTTCAACACTGTAAGTGAAGACATTCCATGTACGACCGCTTCCGGAGGCAACCGGAATGGAATAAAGCAACGCATCGCCCATATAGATATCAACCCGTGCCCCAGAATTGGATAGCTCTGTGAGGGAATTTCCGGAGAAATTATACACATAGTAGTGATACGCATAGCCATCCCGGGCATCGATCGTAAATCTTATCCAACGCTTTTTATAAATAAAAAACAGAAAAAAAGGCAGAGCAATAGCCCTGCCTTTTTCATTACTTACCCTTTGCAGCCTTTTTCTCAGCCTTTGCCTTGGCAGCAGCCTCCTGTGCCTTCTTGGCTTCTTCCTTGGCACGCTCAGCACCGGTTTCGTTGGTGGACAGAGCCCACTTTGCAAACTCAATGCGAACCTGATCAGCGCTGGTTTCGATGACGAACTTGTCTTCCTTAATGTCAACGATCTTACCGACGATACCACCGATGGTAGTGATCTTATCACCGACCTTCAGGGAGGAACGCAGCTGCTCTGCCTCCTTCTTACGCTTGTTTTCGGGACGGATCATCATGAAGTAGAAAATAGCCACCATAATGGCCAACATCAGAATGGTTGTGATCATTCCGCTTCCACTGTTCGTGGCTTCATCTGCTAGAAAATGCAACATTGAAAAATCTCCTTTGTTTAATATAGCAATTATTATAGCATTATTTCCACAAATTGCAAGGACATTTTAAACTCGCTGGCCTAATTTAACAGAATATTCACGACGGAATTCCTCAAATCGGCCTTCATCCAGTGCATTTCTGATTTTCTCCATCAGCTTATTGTAGAAATAAAGGTTGTGCATAACACTCAAACGCATTGCAAGCATCTCTTCTGCCACAAACAGGTGGCGGATATAGGCTCTGGAATAGCGGCGGCACACCGGGCAGTCACAATGGACATCGATTGGCCGCTCATCCAGCTGATACTTGGCATTTTTCAGATTGATGGCACCTTCCCAGGTGAACAATCGGGCATGACGGGCATTTCTTGCCGGCATGACACAATCAAAGAAGTCTACCCCTCGGGCAACCGCTTCAATAATATTGCTGGGAGTACCCACACCCATCAGATAGCGTGTTTTCTCCTTGGGCATATGCTCTTCCACCGCTTCGATAATGTCGTACATCTCTTCTGCGGTTTCACCAACGGCCAAGCCGCCGATGGCGTAGCCGGGCAGATCCAGCTCTGCAATGCGCTTCATATGATCCACACGGATGTCGTGGTAAGTGCCACCCTGGTTAATACCCCAAAGCATTTGGTGAGGATTTACCGTATCAGGCAGACTATTGAGGCGAGCATTTTCTGCCTTGCAGCGAACAAGCCAGCGATAGGTGCGATCAACGCTGTCCAGCACATATTTTTTCGGTGCCGGATTTTCGATACACTCGTCAAAAGCCATGCAGATGTCCGAGCCAAGGTTGGACTGGATCTGCATGCTCTCCTCCGGACCCATGAAGATCTTGTGACCGTCGATATGAGAGGAGAAATACACGCCTTCTTCCTTGATTTTCCGCAAGGAGGACAGACTAAACACCTGAAATCCGCCGGAGTCCGTCAAAATAGGGCCGTCCCAGGTCACGAACTTGTGCAGACCACCCATTTCCCGAACCACTTTATCAGTGGGACGCAAGTGCAGGTGGTAGGTATTGGACAGCTCCACCTGACAGCCAATATTTTTCAGATCTTCGGCACTCAGTGCACCCTTGATGGCACCTTGGGTGCCCACATTCATAAACACAGGGGTCTGAACCGTGCCGTGGGCACAGGAAAACTCGCCCCGACGAGCTTTCCCCTCTGTTTTCTTTAATTCAAACATATATTACCTCCTAACCATCCTTTATCCAATAAACATGGCATCACCGAAGGAGAAGAAGCGATACCGTTCCTTCACCGCTTCTTCATAAGCAGCTAACACATTTTCTCTGCCTGCAAAAGCGGAAACCAGCATCACCAGGGTGCTCTCCGGCAGATGGAAATTTGTAATGAGCCCCTGCATGGCCTTGAACGTGTAGCCGGGATAAATAAAGATCTCTGTCCACTTGGACTTTTCTTCAAAGCTGCCATCATCGTTGACAAGACTTTCCAGCGTCCGGCAAGAAGTGGTACCTACACAAATGATCCGGCCGCCTTCCGCCTTGGTCTGGTTCAGGATATCGGCAGTTTCCTTGGAGATCATGCAAAGCTCTGCGTGCATATGATGGTCAGTGATCTCGTCAGCCTTCACAGGACGGAATGTGCCAAGACCCACATGGAGGGTAACAAAAGCAGTTTTTACGCCCTTTTCCCTTACCTTTTCCAGCAATTCCTTTGTCCAGTGCAGGCCGGCGGTTGGAGCAGCAGCGGAGCCTATTTCTTTGGAATAAACGGTCTGATACCGTTCCTGATCGGCAAGTTCTGCTTTGATATAAGGGGGCAATGGCATCTTGCCCAGCCGCTCCAGCACTTCCAGGAATATTCCATCGTAATGAAACTCTATAATGCGGTTACCATCTTCTTTTACCTCAGCCACAGTCGCAGTCAGTTCCCCATTTCCGAAGATCACCTCATTGCCTACCTGCATCTTACGGCCGGGCTTACACAGGCACTCCCATTTCTTATTTCCCAGATCACGCAGCAACAGCACTTCCACTGCACCGCCGGTAGGACGATGGCCCAAAAGTCTTGCAGGGAGCACACGGGAGTCATTCATCACCAAGCAGTCACCGGGCTGCAAATAATCGATCACATCATAAAAATGTTTATGCGTTCTTTCGCCGGTTTTTCGATCCAGAACCAAAAGCCGGGAGGTATCCCGCTTCTGCAAAGGTGTCTGGGCAATCAATTCCTCCGGCAAGTCATACCAAAAATCACTGGTTTTCAATGTAAAATCCTCCGATTCAATAAAAAGCGTAACTATTATACTCCAAAACCTGTACAATTGCAAGACTGCACCCAATTCTTTTTCTGTGCATAAATTGGCATGGAGGTATCAGCTTATGGAAAATGTATTTTTTACAGGCGCTTGTACAGCGCTGGTCACACCCTTCATCGGCGGACAGGTCAATTATCCCATGTTGGAACGGTTGCTACAGAGGCAAATGGATGCCGGTATCTCAACGGTCGTCCTTTGTGGCACCACCGGTGAATCCCCTACCCTATCCGACAAAGAGAAATTAGAAATTTTCCGCCGTGGAAAAGCCTTCGTCGGAGATAAAATGAAAATCATCTGCGGCACAGGCTCCAACGACACCCGGCACGCCGTCGACCTGAGCATCGCTGCCCAGGAAGTTGGGGCAGATGGCTTGCTGGTGGTTGCCCCCTACTATAACAAAGGGAATCCTGATGGGCAACTGGCTCACTACATAGCCATCGCCCATGCAGTTAAGATCCCGGTCATTATTTACAATGTCCCCAGTCGGACAGGTGTAGACATTTCCGTGGAAGTGTATCGTCGGCTCAGCCGAATTCCCAACATTGCAGGCGTTAAGGAAGCCAGCACCGATCTTGTAAAAATTGGCCGGATCCGCAACGCCTGCCCGGAGAATTTTTCCGTCTGGTCCGGCAATGACGATCAGGCCGTGGCCGCCATGGCACTGGGTGCAAAGGGTGTTATTTCCGTTGTGTCCAATGTGCTTCCTGTAGAAACGCAGGCAATGGCGCAGGCTGCCCTTGCCGGGGATTTTGATACCGCTTCGGATCTGCAATGTCAAATGCTGCCGCTCATCGACACCCTTTTCCGGGAGGTCAATCCCATTCCTGTGAAGGCTGCAATGGAATTGCTGGGATACGATTGCGGTAAATGCCGTCTGCCCTTAGGCCATGCTGCCAAAGAAACTTTACAACAGCTGCAAATGCACCTGCAATAAACTTTGTAGCCCGCTTTGGCGGGCTACAAAATCATTCTCTTTTTTCATACGCTGCGATCAGGAATTCCACTTCTGTTTCCAGCTGTGTCAAAGGCAAAAGTTTTTCTTTATCCCCTTGCGAGGTATGGAAAAAATAAGGAGTCATCCGAAATACAGCCTGAATATCCTCCTGGGATGCAAGACAGATCTTATCTGTCACCTTTGTTACACTTACAGGTTTCAGCGAAGTGGTTTGCGGGATCTGTTCGTCGTTTTCGTATGGTGTCTCATACAGTGCCTGTTTTAACCCAAACAAATGGCGCTTGCCCGGAATGACTGTATATAGTGTTCCGCCCGGCTTCAGCACGCGATCAAAAGATCGTTCGTTAAAAGGAGCAAACAGATGCACTGCATAGTCCATGGACTGATCCGCCACCGGAATGGATGCCATATTGGCTACAAAGAACTGACAATTTCCCCGCTTGGCTGCAAGGCGCACCATTTCCCGGGAAATATCAAAACCATAGACTTTCAAATTGGGATTCTTCCCAAGAGCTGCGGTATAATAGCCCTCGCCACAGCATATATCCAGTAGGCTTCCCTGCTTGTTCTCAAAGATGTGACACAGTGCATCCTGCAATGCATGATAATAGCCTTTGTTCAAGAAATCCCGGCGGCAGCGGGCAGATGCCTTATCATCACCGATCATATCACCGGAACGGGAGGAGCGCAGCAAATTCACATATCCCTCTCGGGCAATATCAAAGCAGTGGCCCTTTTCACATCGGGCGGTATGATTATCAAAGACCAATGGTTTTCCGCAAACTGGACATATCAGCATTTTCTTTCTCCTCAAAATCGGGCATTTTCTCCATTATACGCCAAAGTTCGTAAAAAAACAATGGACATTTTTCCTGCTTTCCGCTATAATTTTCTTATTATCACAATAAGGAAGAACAATATGAAACATTTACTCTTTGATTTAGACGGCACACTGACCGATTCCGGCGAAGGCATTATCCACTGCGGTCAGGAAACACTGGCACATTTTGGTCTGGAAGTGCCCGGCTACGATGACCTGCGCCCGATGGTTGGCCCTCCCCTGCGGGACAGTCTACGCCGTTTTGGTATCTCGGAAGAAAACATGGAAGAGGCAGTAGAAGTCTATCGAGTGGCCTATGTGGATCACGGTCAGTATGAAAACTTTCCATATCCCGGTGTAGAAGATCTACTGAAAAAGCTCCACGCCGATGGCTATAAGCTTTATGTTGCCACTTCCAAGCCGGAAGTGATGGCTACGCATATTCTAAAACACTTTGCGCTTTCCAAATACTTCACCGTAATCTGCGGCTCCACTTTGGACAGCAACCGTATCACAAAAGCAGATGTCATTGGCCACTTGCTTCAGCAGCTTCCTAAAGAGGAAAAAATCATCATGATCGGTGATACGATTTATGACATCGAAGGTGCAAATGAGCTGGGTCTGCCCTCCATTGGCGTTGCCTGGGGCTATGGCGACCTGCCCCGGATGAAGGCCGCTGGTGCCATCGGCATCGCACAGACCATGGACGACTTGTATTTGCTTATTCACGCCTCTTAAAGATATCAAAGAAACGGCCTCCGAATTTTCGGAGGCCGTCAAACTGTCAAAGCGGGGGCAGTTTTTTAGATTTCTTCTACCTTGATGGTATTGGTATTGCCGGTCTTGCCGTTGATGGGGCCACCGGTCAGCACAACACGATCCCCCTTCTCCAAGTTCAGGATCTCTTTTGCTGCAGCCAGCGCATGATAGAACATAACATCCATGGACGCAAACTGGTCTGCCAACGCAGGATAGACACCCCAGCTCATTGCCAGTTTTCTCCACACTTTCTCATTGGTAGTAATGCCAATGATCGGCACAGGGCAGCGGAATCGGCTGACCATCATGGCCGTCTTACCGGAAACCGAACTGACCACGATGCCCTTTGCATCCACATCAATGGCCATGGAGCAAGTCGCATGGGAAATAGCATCCAGCGTATTCTGGATCTTAAATTCAGAGGTCAGGAAGCGATGCTTGTAGGAAGTGTGCTGCTCGGTAAACTCTGCGATCTCAGCCATGGTCTTCACTGCTTCCACCGGGTATTTGCCGGCAGCGGACTCGCCGGAAAGCATAATACAGGAGCTGCCATCATACACAGCATTGGCCACATCGGAGATCTCCGCACGAGTCGGCCGGGGATTGTAGATCATGGTTTCCAGCATTTCGGTGGCGGTGATCACACGCTTACCCAGCAAGCGGCACTTGCTGATCAGATATTTCTGAACAGAAGGCACTTCCACAAAGGGGATCTCCACCCCCAAATCACCACGGGCAATCATAATACCTTCGCATAGTTCGCAGATTTCTTCAATATTTTCAACACCGGAACGATTTTCGATCTTCGCCACAATGTCAATATTGCTGCCACCGTTGGCATTCAGGAATGCATGCAATTCTTCCAGATCCTTCTTGCTGGAAACAAAAGATGCCGCAATAAAGTCCACATCATTTTCAATACCGAACAGCAAATCAGCCTTATCCTTGTCAGACAGGTAGGGGCCGCTCATGACCTTATTGGGGAAGCTCATGCTTTTACGGTTACTCATGGTGCCACCGGTAATGACCCGGCAGACAGCATTGTGCCCAGATAGCTCTGTCACCTCAAAAACCACCAGGCCATTGCAGACCAGGATACGGTCACCAGTCTTTAAGTTCTTGACCAGATCCTTGTAATTGACGGAAACAATGGTTTCGTCGCCTTCCACATCGTCAGTGGTGAAGGTGAAGGTATCACCTGCATTGACAACAACACTTCCGTTGGCAAATGTACCGATTCGATACTCCGGTCCTTTGGTATCGAGCATGATCGCGATAGGCATATGCAGCTTTTCTCGTACACGCTTTACAAGGTCGATCTTTCTCTTATGCTCTTCGTGGTCACCATGGGAGAAATTCAGACGGGCAACACTCATACCGGCCTGACACATGGCAGTCAAAGTAGCTTCATTTTCACTGGCGGGACCGATGGTGCAAATAATTTTTGTCTTTCTCATATATGATACCTCTTTATAAGGAAATTCTTATGTTCCTTCTAGATAGTACCACATTTTCCTTCGCTCGTCAATTATCTAATTCGCACCGAATAATGTTCCAACCAATAATTGATTTGCAACATATACACAATCGTTTGAGGCCGACGCATCAGCTGTCCATACCAGGGCCATGTAAAATCCTGACTGAGCAATGACTCTAAGCTGTCTTTGCGTACCAACTGAAAAATAGGTGCGTTCCTGTCTTGGATCACAGCCTGAAGCATTTCGGAAACGATTTGCAAATACCGGGGGTCATAGGTCTTGGGATAGGGACTCTTTTTTCGATACAGCACACTGGGCGGCAGCAAACCTTCCATGCTGTATCGAAGCAATCCCTTTTCTCTACCTTTGTAGTCTTTCATACTCCAGGGAACCGCATAGAGATACTCTGCAATTCGATGATCGCAGAACGGCATTCGGATATCCAGCCCGGCAGATGCGCCCATCCGATCTCCACGGTCGATCAGTGTCTGCATAAAAAAGCGGAAGTTTAAATTTACAAGTTCTTTGATCCGTCTGTTCAGAGGATCATTTTCCGGCAGGATGTCTGATTGATTTTTTGCTTGCTGATAGCGGTCGGACACAAATTCCTCAGGCCGGATCTGCTGTAAGAGCCACGGCTGCAAAAAAGCCGTTCGCTCCGCAGTAGTCTGCGCCCACGGAAAGGTATCCACATCCCGCATTTGGGGATCCCGATACCAGGGATATCCCCCAAAAATCTCATCAGCACATTCCCCGGAAAGAACTGTGCCTACATGTCGTCGGATCTGCTTACAGAACAGCAGCAGCGAAATGTCTACATCTGCCATCCCCGGAAGATCCCGGGCAATCGTCGCCTCCGCTATTCCATCCACCAGTTCCTCGGGTGTTAACATCGTCCAATGGTGATGGGCATCCAATTGCTGCTGCATGATCCGAATATAGTCCGTATCCCGATCGGGCTGGAAACGGTTTGGTAAAAAGTTTTTGTCGTTGTCCTGATAATCCACGGAAAAGGTATCCAGTCGCTCCCCACGGGCATCCAGATCACAGGCGCAAATGGCCGAAACCACACTGGAATCCAGGCCGCCCGATAGCATCGTTCCCACCTTGTTTTCCCCATTCATCTGTCGCAAAACAGCATCTTTTACCAGAAAACGTATCTTTTCAGCAGTTTTTTCAAAATTATCTTCATGTATTCTATCTGTCAACCGCCAGTAGCGGCGCAACCGCAGGTTGCCTCCCTGATAGGTAGCACAGCAACCGGGCTCTAATTCTTTGATCCCATAAAAAACCCCACTGCCCGGTGTTCTGCCCGGCCCCAAAAGGAGGATCTCTCCTGCACCCTGTGCATCCAGTTCCGCCGTCACACCGGGGTATGACAGTATGGTCTTTATTTCCGACGCTGCCAGCAGCCCTCCTTCATGTTCCTTATAAAAAAGTGGTTTCACGCCGATTCTGTCCCGTGCCAGAAATACCTTTCTCTGAGTCTGACAGAGTATGATCAATCCGAAAACACCATTCACCTTTTCCAACATTTTTTCGTTCCACTGGGCATAGCAATGGAGCATCAGCTCCGCATCGCTGCCTTCTTCAAAAACATGTCCCAGTTGTTCCAGTTCTTTTTGGAGCTCACCTCTGTTAAATATAGCTCCATCAAAACAGATCACATACCGCTCCCCTGCCCATTGTTCTGCCATTGGCTGTATGACATCCCGGTAAGTGCTGCCCGTATATAACAGCGCCTGTCCTGTTTCTGCATAGACATCAGCGCTGACAGCCCCACGGTGCTTCATGGTCAATAACATCTTGTTCTCAATATTTTCATCGGTCTTCAGATCAAAAATTCCGGCAACTGCACTCATAGCACACGCTCCTTTCCGCTGCAATTTTATGCAGGACATGGAGATTTTGTGCGTATGATCGCCTGTTGCTGGGCATACTGTTTTCGGGTGATAAAATGAAAGACAGCAAAACATTATTAGCATCGATCCTTCATACAGTACAAATGGGTCAAACCGGTATTCGTTGTGTGCAGAATAAAGCCACCGACACTTCTTTGCGTCAGGAAATGCATGGACAATTGAAAGAATACGATGCCATTGAAAAAGAGGCTCTGCATTTGGCTCACCAGCGGGGCTGGACTTTGAGCGATGTTTCTCCTGCCGTTCGTAAAATGTCGGATCTAATGTCCCGTGCACGTCTGATGGGCGGTGATGTTGACTCTAAAATTGCAGGCATGCTGATACAGGGTAACACCAGAGGCATGATCTTGGGGGTACGCAATCTCCATCGGCATCAAGGCTCCGACAGCCAGATAACAGCTCTGGCACAGCGTCTTTTGGACAAAGAAAATATCAACATTCAAAAAACACAACCCTATTTATAATTGCTCCGTCGGGAGCATACATAGCACATTCCGGATCTTGCCGCATAGAATAAGAAAGGAAAAACGAAAGGAGTGGTCGCTCTGCCTGAGACAGGTTACATAGATGTTCTGGCCTATACCAGTGTTGCACAGATCCCTTTGGAAAATGTCGCCATCACTGTAACTGCTACCGATGGGACTGCACTGGCCATGCGTCTGACAAATCGAAACGGATCCATTGATCCCATTGAGATCCCCGTACCTGCGTTGTCGGCCGGACAAACGCCAAACACCGGTGTCACCCCTTATACGCCTGTAAACCTTTATGCCCGTTTAGAGGGCTTTGAGCAGGTGGAAAACGAAAATCTGCAAGTCTTCCCCGGCACCATTACAAGGCTGAATTTGGAAATGATCCCCCTGTCGGAACTTCCGTCCGCCTGGGATAAGACCGCCGTGTTCGATACACCGGCACAGAACTTATAGGAGGGGTAAAATGCCGACTGTGATCCCTTTTGTCCCCCAAACCATCACCGTCCACTTAGGCAGCCCAAACGCATCTGCCTCCAATGTAACGGTATCTTTTTCTGATTATGTAAAAAATGTGGCTTCCAGCGAAATCTATCCCACCTGGGAAGAAAGTGCGCTGCGTGCAAACATTTTAGCCATCGTTTCATTTGCCTTAAACCGTGTTTATACCGAGTTTTACCGCAGCCGCGGCTATGATTTTGATATCACCAGTTCCACAGCCATCGATCAGGCCTTCGTCAACGGCCGCAGTTTTTTTGAAAACATATCCAGGCTGGTCGATGAATTGTTCAATGACTATATGCGCCGTCCCGGCTTTGTAGAACCGCTGGCCTCCAAGTTCTGCAACGGAACCACTGTCACCTGCGAGGGTTTGAGCCAATGGGGCAGCCAAAATCTAGCGCAGCAGGGATATAGTTCTCTGAACATTCTACGCAGCTACTACGGCAATATTGAGATCGTAAACAACGCACCTATCATGGGCATTACATCTTCTTATCCCGGCACAGCTCTGCGCCGAGGCAGCTCCGGGCCGTATGTGGTCGTCATTCAGGTAGCTCTGAATCGCATTGCCCAAAACTATCCGGCGATTCCGAAGCTTTCTTCCGTTGATGGAATCTTTGGCAGCCGAACAGAGGCATCTGTTCGGGCATTTCAGCAAATCTTCGGGTTGGATGTGGACGGAGTCGTAGGCAAAGCCACATGGTACGCCCTTGTCCGCCTGTATACCGCAGTGACCCGGCTTTCGGAACTACGCAGTCAGGGGCAGCAATTTTACAGTGTCAACTGGGAATATCCCGATGCCATTGTTCAGGGCAACCGTGGCGAAAAAGTCCGCTTATTGCAATATATGCTGGCTGTATTGTCGGAGTACATCAATCAGATCCCCTCTGTGAACGTAGATGGCATTTTCGGCCCAGCCACTGCCGCATCCGTCCGTGCCGCACAAAACTTTCTGGGGCTACCCGTCACCGGTGTCGTAGATGCCACTACCTGGGACGAGATCTATGACCAGTTCTCCGGCATTGAGAACACAACCCTGCGTAGCGCCGAAACCTTCCCTGTTACCAGCGGCAATTCCACATCCGGCAACGCAAACCGCACTCGATATGCCAGAACATCCACCATGACCCAATTCCCCGGCGATAATTTGCAAACCGGCAGCCGTGATCCCGTACGTCAGGAGGTAGTGCGATGAAACCTTTGGACTCCTTTGTAGGTCAGCCTGTACGCAGTCTGCAAACGATGTTACGCATTCTTGCCGAGGATGACCATGATCTATCCTCCGTGATCCCTGACGGCATCTACGGAAACCAGACTCGAAATGCCGTTTCCGCCTTCCAACGCAAATACGGCATTCCGATCACCGGTGTCACCGACCAGAACACCTGGGATCGGATCGTCGCTACACAAACGACGGCACTTGTACGCCTTGGCCCGGCAGAACCTCTTCGTTTGATTTTAAACGCCAATCAGATACTGCGTCGGGGATCACGTCATCCCTATCTTAATCTGGTGCAAAGTATGTTGGTCACACTGGCCGAGATTTATGGCAGCATAACAGCCCCCGGAATCTCCGGTGTGCTGGATGAAGCAACCGCTGATGCACTGGCCTCTTTTCAATACTTAAGCGCCCTCCCCCAAACCGGCGAACTGGATAAGATCACCTGGAAACATCTGGCGTTGCAATATCCGCTGGCTGTAAACATTCGCGAAAGCCAGAATGTTGCCCGTCGTTAAAAAACTTCTCTGTTAAATTTTGATTATGACTTGATTTATCGGAGAGAATCATCTATAATAGGCCAGAGTTCGGTAAGATGCTTACCCTTTTCGGAGGACACCATCATTATGAAGGATTGGAAAAAAGAAATATTCACCATCCCCAACCTACTTAGTTTATTTCGGCTGGTGTTGATACCGGTATATGTCATACTTTATCTCAACGCAGTCACGACCACTGACTATGCCATTGCGGCGTTGGTTTTGGCTATTTCCTGCCTGACAGATATGGTAGATGGTAAAATTGCCCGACATTTTAATATGATTTCCAAGGTGGGCATTGTGCTGGATCCGGTTGCCGACAAAGCAACACAATTTTCTCTACTGCTTTGCCTTGCCATTGAGTTCCCCATGCTTTGGCCGGTGATGGTGCTGTTCATTATCAAAGAAAGTTTCCAGCTGATCGCCGGCTGGCTGGCTTATCGCAAGGGAAAAATGCTGACAGGTGCTTTGCTCTCCGGCAAAATCTGCACCACTGTCTTATTCCTGAGCCTGATCGTGATGGTTCTCTTCCACCATAGTATGACCCCTCCGGTGGTGCACATCATCAGTGTGATCGACAGCATCTTTATGCTGATCTCCTTCATCCACTATGCCATCACTTATTACAAAAAAACACCTATGATCCAAGATCTTTGATTAGATGCCCTGTTGCAGTTCTGCAGCAGGGTGTTTTTACGATAAAACTCCCTCGACCGGCTGGCCGAGGGAGTTTTGCACTATTTACTTATGCTCTCTGCGGATGAGGCCAAAAGCTTTGGAAAACTCCATCACTGCAAGAGGCACCAAGATCAGTCCCAAACAGACCAGATATTCCTTTGCCGTCAGTGCGATCAGGCCAAAGATCGTACGGATGGGAGTAAATACCACCAGTGCCACCAGTGCCACAGAAATAAGGGCTGCTTTATTCAGGGTCTTGTTGGTAAAAGGTCCGATTCTAAACAGCGAATGTTCAGAGCGCATATTGTAAGCCTGCACCACCTGACTCAGCGCCAGAACCATAAACGCCATTGTCTGGCCACCGGCTTCGCCGTAAGCAAAGACAAAATTACCCAGCCAAAATGCGATCAGGGAGAGCGTACCGAACATCACACCCTGTAAAACCGTACGAACACCGAAACCATGGGCAAACAATCCCTCATTCTTGGGCTTAGGATTGCGATCCATAATATCCTTCTCCACCGGCTCCATACCCAGAGCAACCGCAGGCAGGGAGTCAGTGACCAGATTGATCCACAGCAGCTGAATGGAGATCAGCGGGCTCTTTTGCCACAGAAGCATTGCAACAAACACCGTGATCACTTCACCAATATTGGTACCCAGCAGGAAGCCGACCACCTTCTTGATATTGGCATAAATACCACGGCCTTCCCGAACGGCATCCACAATGGTAGCAAAGTTATCGTCGGTCAAAGTCATATCCGCAGCACCCTTGGCAACATCAGTACCGGTAATGCCCATGGCACAGCCGATATCAGCAGCTTTCAGCGCAGGTGCGTCGTTAACACCGTCACCGGTCATGGAAACCACCTGACCCTTACGCTGCCAAGCTTTGACAATACGGATCTTATTTTCAGGAGATACACGGGCATAAACCGAAATATTCGCCACCTGTTCATCCAGCTCAGAGTCAGTCATTGCATCCAGCTCCGCACCGGTGATGGCTCGATCCCCATCCAGCAGAATGCCCAGTTCCCGTGCAATGGCAGAGGCGGTGACCACATGGTCGCCGGTGATCATAACAGGCTTAATGCCGGCCTTACGGCAAATTGCAACAGCATCCTTTGCTTCCGGACGGGGAGGATCGATCATGCCCACCAAGCCCATGAAAGTCAAACCGTTTTCCAGTTCTTCAGAAGTGGGACTTGCGGGGATAACGTCGATTTCCTTGTAGGCAATGGCCAGCACACGCAAGGCATCACGACTCATTTTTTCCGTAAAGTACTTGGCCTTTTCCAGATTCCCTGCAACGCAGCGACCGGCCATCACATCAAAAGCGCCCTTAACGATGACAATATTCTTGCCATTGATACGGCAAACGGTGGTCATCAACTTCCGATCAGAATCAAAGGGGATCTCGGCCAAACGGGGATACTTTTTCGACAGCTCTTCCTTGGGGCTGCCATTTTTGTGAGCAGCCAACACGATGGCCGTTTCTGTGGGATCACCAATATGCTGTTCTTCCGTGTTGTTGAACACCACGCTGCCATCACAGCATAGTGTTCCGTATTGCAGCAGTTTGCAAATATCTTCCTCATTAGAATTGGTGATCTGCACGCAATCCTCTGCCCCATCCAGATATGCACGAACCAAGGTCATCCGATTCTGGGTCAATGTACCGGTCTTATCGGAACAGATAACAGAAGCGCTGCCCAACGTTTCTACCGCAGGCAGGCGGCGAATGATGGCGTTTTTCTTGACCATCCGCTGCACACCGATGGACAGCACAATGGTTACAATGGCCGGCAACCCTTCCGGGATAGCAGAAACAGCCAGCGAAACAGCGATCATAAAGATCTCCAGTGCCGGAGTATCATTGACGATACCAATGACAAAGATCACAGCACAAACAGCCAGTGCCATAATACCCAGATACTTGCCCAGCTGTGCCAGCTTCTGCTGCAAGGGAGTCTGGCCATCCTCTTCCCCATCCAGCAGATTAGCGATCTTGCCCATCTCCGTATCCATACCGGTTGCGGTAACCACGGCCGTTGCCGTGCCATAGGTCACAGAACAGCCGGAGAACACCATATTGGTACGGTCACCCAGAGGGGCTTTTTCATGAACAACGACAGCTGCATCCTTTTCGCTGGGTACAGATTCGCCGGTCAATGCGGACTCTTCACACTTCAAGCTGACGCTGCGCAGCAACCTTGCATCTGCCGGGATAAAGTCACCTGCTTCCAGACGAATAATGTCGCCGGGAACCAGTTCAGATGCTTCAATGATCCGCTCAGTACCATTTCGAATGACCCGCGCATGGGGTGCAGACAACCCCTTCAGGGCATCGAGTGCTTTTTCCGCCTTGCTTTCCTGCATCACACCCATAATGGCGTTCATTACAACGATCAACAGGATCAGCAGTGGCTCAAAATATTCGTTGGTCTTCTCTACGATGGTCACTGCCAGAGATACACCGGCAGCAGCCAGCAAGATCAGGATCATGGTATCCTTAAACTGGTCAAGGAAACGCTGAAAATTGGTTTTCTTTTTCTTTTCACGCAGTTTGTTTTCACCAAATTGCCCACGCTTTTCAGCCACTTGAGCATCGGTCAGACCTTTGGTCATGTCCGAGTTCAGCTGCCGCGTTACTTCCGATTGTTCTTCACTGTGCCAATTCAAAATACATTCCTCCTCATTTTTTCGAGCAGTTTTGGGTATAAAAAAGACGACACCCATCCGCTCCGTTGCAGACAAGTCTCGTCATTTCAGGCAACACCAGACCAAAGGCCGATTGTTGACATTGCCGCACAAACAGTGCCGACTACTCCCTTATTGCCGCTATTATAACATAACAGTCACGCAATTGCAAGAAGAAGTTTTATAATTTTATTCTTTTATCGGATGACCTCCAGGTTGACATATACGCTTCTTCAATTTATAATATCATATAGGTTCTGATTTCATTCCTCTTGATCCTGTACTCCATCAAAAAGGAGGTCATTCCATGAAGAAAATCTCTGTTCTTTTATCCATCATTTTCATAGCGATCTGCATCATTTCGTGCAACAGGTCTGCCAAAGGCACAACCGCTCCCAGTCCTGAAACGGCACCTTCTTTCCCACTCACTGACACTTCCCAGAAAGGCAGCTATAAGATTTCCTATTCCCCGGAAACGGAAAGAATGATTCGGATAACATCTTCCTTTACGAGGATAAATTCTAGTATTTAATAAATAGACGTTTCTCTGAAATGATCTCCTGATACCATAAAGAGGACGTGTTGGAAAAACCAACACGTCCTCTGTTCTTTTAGTAGTGATATTTTTTTCGTTTGATGATCATAAACAGCACAGAAAACAGAACTGCCATCAATTCAGCCACAGAAATGGACAGCCACACGCCATCGATCCCCATGACCAGCGGCAGCAACAACACAGCAGCTACCTGGAAAATGATCGTTCTTAAAAAAGAGATCAATGCTGAGGTCAGGCCATCGTTCAATGCCGTGAAAAAACTGGAACAGAAAATTGCGTACCCCATAAATACAAACGCCAGTGCAAAAATTCGGAAACCGGAAACCGTTAACGCCATCAGTTCTGCATCATAGCTGACAAAGATATGGGCCAGTGGCTCAGCCAGCACCTGTGCTGCGCCGACCATCGCAATACCCACCACACCAATGATGATCATGCTCTTTTTCAGGATTCCCTTTAGTTCCGTGTGATTTTGTGCGCCATCGTTGAAGCCAATGACCGGTGCTGTACCAATGGAATAGCCAATAAAGGCAGCAGAGAAGATCATGCTGACATACATCATCACGCCATAGGCTGCCAGGCCGTTTTCCGGCTCATATTTCAGCAGCTGTACATTATAGAGCATTCCCACCAAATTCATGGAAATATTGCTCATAAACTCAGAAGACCCATTGGTACAAGCCTTCATAATGGCTTTTCCGTCAAAATCTGTTTTTCCCAGGCGCAGGATGCTACTGTTTTTTCTCGCAAAATAAATCAGCGGAATACTGCCACCTACCACCTGGCTCATGGCTGTGGCGATGGCTGCACCAGCCAGTTTATACTCTTGCGGCAGCAAAATGACCAGCACCGCATCCAGAACCATATTGGTGCAACCTGCAGACACAGTCACGATCAAACCCATTTGGGGCTTTTCCGCTGTCACAAAAAAGGACTGGAACAGCAACTGCAACACGTTAAAAGGTAACGCCAATAAAATAATTCTGGCATAAAGAACTGCATGATCCAGAATCTCCCCTTTGCCGCCCAGCAATCTTGCGATTTGGGGGACAAAAACGATGCCGAGGATGGCAAAAATAACGCCCAGCACAACGGTCACATAGACAAACAGTGAAAAATAGCGATTAGCCTTTTCTGGTTTTCCTTCACCCAGTGTTTTTGCGACAATCGCAGAGCCACCGGTACCAAACATAAATCCAACTGTAGACAGGATCATAAAAAAAGGATAAATGAGGTTGATGGCTGAAAAAGGCGTTTTTCCCGCAAAATTGGAAATAAAGAAACCATCCACCACGCCATAGATGGATGTAAAGATCATCATACCGATGGACGGAAGGGTAAAACGAAGCAATTTCCCGTAGGTAAAATGATCGGATAATTGTATTCTTTTCATTTCTTTCTCCTAAAAAGTTTTAATTTACAGCACAAGACCATACACCGTCATACTGTATAAATGACATTTCCGCAAACAGATATCAAATGTATTTTCCTCTGCAAACACAGAGCCGATTCGGAAATTCTCTCCCGGTAAAAAAATAAAGGACATCCAATCGGATGCCCTTTATTTTTGGCGGAGAAGGAGGGATTTGAACCCTCGATACCCTTTTGGGGTATACACGATTTCCAATCGTGCGCGCTCGGCCAGCTACGCGACTTCTCCATGAGGTTCGCTGCAATCAGCTTGCCTATAATACAACAGATTTTGCCCTTTGTCAAGCCCTATTTTTGTTTTTTTCCAGATTTTTTCTAATAACGATCACCGGCCTTTTTTCATCGCCGGCAAGATAGGCATGATCCAACTGCTGCAAATAATCAAAGGGTTTGTCGGGATCGACCATTACTGTGATTTGCCGGAGTCTGGATCTCAGGCTGAATTGGATGTCCTTCTCCCCCATTTGCTTCATCGGAATTCTTTTCTTCAGGCCAAATCCTCCGGCAACAGGAACCAGCAGACCCAGATTTTCTTGAAAATTCTGACCCTCAGCCACCAGCTCCAGCATCCGCTCCCCTGTCACACGGCAATTACAAATGATTTCATAATACAATCCGGTAGGAACGACATCCACCGTTCCCACCCAGTTCTCTTCATATCGCACCCGGTATGTCCCTTGCAAGTCCATCGCCTCCTGTCCAAAGTCTATGCCTCGAACAGGTGGATATTACGACATACGCTCGTCATGTAAACCGAAACTGACAGCAATTGCCTCGTCCACCAATTGCATGGATCTTTCATCCAGATGCCCCATATGCTCCCGCAACCGCCGTTTATCGATGGTGCGGATCTGCTCCATGAGGATCACTGAATCCTTCGTCAAACCCACACTTCCTCCGGCAATATTGATGTGGGTCGGCAGACGTGCCTTTCCCGTTTGGCTGGTGATTGCTGCTGCGATCACCGTAGGAGAATGCCGGTTACCCGTATCATTCTGCACAATCAGCACCGGCCTTGTTCCCCCTTGCTCACTGCCTACCACCGGCGACAGATCCGCATAGAAAATATCGCCCCGCTTGACCGTCGTATCCATTTTTCTTCACACTCCGATAGCATCATTGCCTGCGTTACCGAGTCGTCCTATGTAACGCGGCTGATACTATTGTCCCACACTCGGTGGAAATTCATACGGAACTTAGGCCTTCTATCCTATGCTACCTACCGACAAAATGCTACTTTTGCTGAAAGTTTTTGACAAGGATCGTCATGATCCTCCTGTTTTCCTCATAAATATCCGCACGGACGGGTCCGTTATTTCCGTCCACCCAAATATCCAATGTCAATGCATCATTCTCATAACTGTCATCTACTGTCATACGAAACAGGCCTTCCTCTGTGCTGCAGTGCCGCACATAGCCACTGCGAAGAGCCTTGACCATGATCCACGGCCCACTAACCGGCGACAGCAGTCCATCCCCCTGTAATGGGAAGGCCAGCCCGTTATCTTCAAAGGTCAATTTGCCAACTTCCCCTCGGATCGTACCTGTGATGCCCTCAATATATTCTGGCTGCTGAACAATAAATGTCAAATCACCCTCTGCATTGGTCTGACAGCTTGCCGTAAAGCTGTAGGTTTTTTCTCCAAAATCCGCTGTGATCTCTGCATCAAAAGAGCAGCCTGCCCCATTGATCAGGCTTGTCCGCAACTCCATTGCCCGATCAAATCCTTCATTATTTCCATAACAGCCCCAAAGCGTCGTCAGGAGCAACAAAATCGGCCATAGTTTTTTCATATTGATACCACCCAGGTTTTCAGTCATACCTTTTATCCGCAGGTAT
>CAZPJH010000003.1:0-61828 GCA_964586875.1 uncultured Oscillospiraceae bacterium | reverse complement strand
TTCCCAGGCGCCACGGGCAATGGCCTCATTGCCACTCATCAGATGTTTTTCCAAAATCGATCGTCCTTTCTTATTCCTTACTGCATGGCATTTTTTACGATTTGACCGTTGAGCATGACCAGCTTCACATAATCGGCATCGGTCAGCACATGGATATCCTTCAGCGGGTCACCCTTCACAATCACAATATCCGCCAGTTTTCCGCTTTCCAGCGAGCCGGTTTCCTCCTGTGTCATCATCAGATATGCTGCATTGATGGTACCTGCCCGTATTGCCTCCATCGCCGTCATTCCGGCGCGTGTCATCGCTTCAAACTCTTTTCCCAAGTTCTTATACGGAGAGTTGGGAGAATTGCTGTAATCCGAACCAAAGGCGATGCGAATACCTGCCTTGCGTGCCATGGCAATGGTCTTGATATTTGCCTCTGCACAGGCTTTCACCTTCTTTTCCATCCAATCCGGAAGACCCGGAATGTTGGCAACGCCCAAAGAAACAGACAATGTGGTAACCAGTGTTGCGTCCATCTGTGCCATTAAATCGATCTCTCGTTCCGTCAGCATAACACCGTGTTCAATACAGCGCACGCCGGCTTTCAGTGCACTGTACGCCCCTTCATATCCGGTGCAATGTGCACAAACATAGGTATGATGGCGCTTTGCTTCCTCAACAATCGTCCGCAGTTCTGCATCGGAAAAGGATACATCATCCACCCGATCCGAAGGAGAAGAAATACCGCCGGTCGCACAGATCTTAATGAACCTTGCACCCATCCGAAACTGCTCGCGGACACCTCTGAGGCAATCCTCTTCCCCATCGATCAAGCGAACCAAATGGCTTTTTCGGTTATACTCTTCTTTCGACATTTCCAGATCCAAATCCACATGACCGGACGTAATTCCCAGCACCTTGCCACCGGGCATAATTTTAGGTCCACGCAGGACACCACGCTCAATAGCACGAGCCAAATATGTACCGGCTTCACTCATATCCCGAATACCGGTAAAGCCAGCATCCAACAGCAATCCACATTGATAAGCTGCGCCCAAAAGCTGATCTCCAAACAACTTTCCGTTGGCATAATCACCAGCATCCTCGTCCCCGCACAGATGTGCGTGGCAATCCATAAATCCGGGCAGAATGGTGCCATCTTCTACTTCCAGCACCTGTGTTTGTGCATCAATCCACGCCGGATCAAAAGCACCCACATAGGAAATTTTCTGTCCTTCTACAACCACCATGCCATTGGGCAGGGCTGCATCTGAAATCGCATCGATGACATTGCCTTTTAAAAGATATCGCATATCATTTCTCCTTTTTTACAGATAGGAACGGAACCAGTTGACCATTTCCGCAAAATATACCCGCAATTGTCTTGGGTCACTGGGTTGATCGTGACCTACATGGGGAAACAGCACCATTTTCACCGGCAGATCGGGATACATGTCCTTCAGCGCAACATACAACTGATGAGCACCTTCTACCGGTGTCCTGTAATCATCACATCCATGCAGGATCAAAAAAGGGCTACCAATACGCTCGGCATAGCACACAGGAGATCGGCGTAGCTGCTCAAGCATAAATTCCTCAAAGCTCTCATAGTCCTTGCTGCAACCCTGCATATCCGAGCTGGCGTAGCTGATCAATTCATTGGAAATGCTCCGCTGGGTCACATAGGCCCGGAATCGATCCGTGTGAGTGGCAATATAGTTTGTCATATAACCACCGTAGCTGCCACCTGTCACACCAATGCGCTCTGCATCAATCCAGTCAAAACGTGCTGCGGCCTCTTCTACAAACTGCAAGCAGTCTTCATATGCAGTGCCGTCATAGGCCTTACGCAGATCCTGGTGCTGCATACCATAGCCGCTGGAGCCTCTGGGATTACAGAAGATAACACCAAATCCCTGCGCCGCAAGGCACTGATGTTCCATGGTAAAACCATAAGTGTAGAAAGGATGGGGGCCTCCGTGAATATAGAGGATCGTGGGATATTTTTTACCTTTTTCCCGATTTTGCGGTGCCATCACCCATCCATGGACACGTCCTTGTCCATCTTTGGTTTCAAAAAAGAAATCCTGGGCAGGGCTCAAAGCCGTTTCATTCAGCAATTCTTCCGCAGATTGAACCACCTTTTGGATCATCTGTCCTGTTGCTGCATCCATCAGCCAATAGCTTTCGGGCAAATGCGGCTGCGAATAAGGAACCAGCATTTTTCCATCTCGAATGGGGCTCAGACCATGAATCACCTGCTTGCCGCCGGCCAGCAACCGGCCATGGCTATCGCCTTCCAGATCCAAGCAATAAAGATTACACTGTCCTTGCCAGCCACTAACAAAATAAAGGGTCTTGCCATCCTGAGAGATTTGAACCTTGTCAAATCCGGCACCGCTGCCTGCATTATAAGGGAACTGCACGCACTGATAGCATCCTTCATCCGCTGTGAATATCCGACTGCAGTCACTACCGTCCACGGAAAAACGATAAAAGAAGATCTCCGGATAACCTCTGCTGATATCCGCATCCGGATCCATAACGCCCATGTATACCATGCTTCCATCCGGCGAAAAGACAGGCCGTGTCGGATTGGGATAAGAAACCATTTGCAAGCCATGGGATATCTGCTTCATAGCCGCCTCAGGGTCATCTGCATCCAGCAGGAACAGATCAAAGCCCAAACTTTCTGTCTTCGCACGATTGCAGGAACTAATGCAGACTACATGTCGGCTGTCCGGCGACCAGTTATGCTGTAAATAATCTTCCGTGCCACCGGTCAACGCCGTCAGCTTTCCGCTTTCCACCTCTACTACATACAAGTGCATATGCTCGTCTGGGCGAATAAAACCTCGACCGTCAAACTTATAGCCGAAATCTTCAATCACCACTGCTTCATCCGGCCGTTTTTTGTGTGTATTTGTGTTCAAAGAGCAGATACTGGAAAACAGGATCCGTCGCCCATCCTTCGACCATATCGGATCAATGATCGAGCCTGAGAAATGTGTGATCTGTCGAATTTCACCGCTGTTCATATTTCTGCAATGAAGCTGCCTGCCGCCGCTTTCCGCCACAGCTAGATACATCATCTCATTTCCATCCTCGGAAAACTTTGCAGATGCGGCACCTTTTGCCGGAATCAGCAGGTTCTCGTTGGTGTTCAAATCTCTGATAACAACACCACCGGTTTGATTGGAGGCGTAGCAGACAAGATTTCTGGACCCACAATAATCTCCGCCATTGAGCCGCTCCTGCGCCAGGCGATCATCAATCGTTGGAATTCTCTTCGTCATGCACATTCTCTCCTTTCAGATATTTACGGAACCAATTCACCAATTCAGACAAATGCCGTATTTGGCTATGCAGTTTTCCGTGTCTGGTGATGCCATGGTTTTCCTCCGGGAACATGACCAGACGAACCGGAATATCCGGATGGCGATCCTTCATGGCTACAAACATTTGCTCTGCCTGTTCAAAGCCGCAGCGGTAATCTTTATATCCGTGTAGGATCAGTACCGGAATTTTCATCTGATCGATGTATGTGATCAAATTGCCCTTTGCCCGGTCCTCTAAATAATCAAGCATCTTGAAGTTCTCCGGGAGCTTGTCATAGCGAATAAACCCCTGATCGCCTGTGCCATAAGACACCGCAGGATTGATCAGACAGCGTTGTGTCACAGCTGCCCGGAAATAGGAAGTTCGACCGATCAGCTTATTCGTCATATATCCGCCATAGCTTCCGCCCGTAACGCCTATACGTTCCCGGTCAATAAACCCTTTGGAAATGGCATCCTCCACCATATCCAGCAAGTCTTCCATTGCCTCCGGCTTCCAACAGATCGGGCCAGCACAAAATCTGTGGCCAAAGCCCGTGCTTCCTCTGGGATTTCCGTAGATCACAGCCATCCCCTGCGCTGCCAGTGCATGAAACTCATGCCAGTATGCACTCACATATGTTGTAGTAGGGCCGCCTTTGACATCCAGCACGGCAGGATACTTTTCCCCGGGCTGCTCTCCCACCGGATGCATTAAGAAATACTGAAGATCCGTCTTTCCATCTCGTCCTTTGATCCAGATGGTTTCCACCCGTCCATGTGCATATTCTTTCAACCAAGAATTGCAGGCCGTTAAGGTCTTGCCACCATACCACAATTGTCCGGGATCCTGCCATGATCCCATGATGCAGACGATTTCATCATCCTCGCCCAAGTAAAAACCCACAACATCCGTTTCTCCGGGCAATATCTGTTTCGCAGGCTCCTGTTGCCAAAGCTGTACATTGCAAATACAGGATCGTCCGTTGAGCGCACTAAGATAATACAGTGAGTTTCCGTCTGATGAAATGTAGAAATAAGAGGCAAATTCTCCATAAACCGTGCGTGATGCCACAACCGGATTGATACCATGGCATACTGCCTCATCATCAGCATCCAACAGCGGAACCATTTCCTTTGTTTTTACACAGACACGGTAAGGCAGCAAACTAACACCACCGTCCGGAAGATCCGGATAAGCGTTGCACAGGACCCAAGCGTCATCCTTTGTAAACAGCGGCGTTACATCCGGCCATATCATCGGGTCACTTGTCAGCTGCTCTATGGTTTCTTTTTCCACATCACAGCAGAAAAGTTCCGCATTTCTGCCTCTCGGGCCATCGTAAGGATATCCGTAAAATGCCAGCTTCGTACCATCATGACTCCATGCAGGATAGGTTATTTCCATACCGTTGGAATTGAGGATATAAGGATGTGCACCGTCAATATCTACAATGCCGATATGTGCATATTCCCCTTTTCTCATTCCATACCAATCATCCAGCTTATAGGTCAATGTTGTGATTTCGTATGGCCGCCAGTCCAGATCCTCTTTCCACTGTTTTTTCTGCTGAGCATCCATTTCCGCAAATGCCTTATTATGCTCGATTTCCTCAGGCCATAAAATTGCCTCAAAAGCCACTTTTTGCCCATCATTTGACAGGCAGTAGTGCTGTACACCATGGCGCAGCGTTGTGATTTGGCGTGTCGCCCCTGTTTTCAAGTTTCGGATATGTACCTGCATTTCTCCACTGACATCAGACAGGTAAAGAAAACTCTCCCCATCCGAGGCAAACAGAGGCTGCTTTTCGCTGACTCCTTCCTCTGTCAAACACCGAGTGCTGCCACTGCTCAGATCATACAGCCAGATTTTAGATTGAAATGTGCCGCCCGCTTCTTCTGCTTTGGACGATACATAAGCGATGTGCTTTCCATCGGGCGAAAGCACAGGGTGGGACAAATATTCCATCTGTCCCAGATCCTGCGCTGTAAATTGTTTTTTCATGGGAACACCTCCTAAGTGGTTTCACGCAACGACCACCGATAAGACAGCACATCTTTGTCGGTATCTGCTTCTTTCCCCTGTACGGCTTCATTGGTGAAGAGCCCATCAAAGCTATCAGGCAACGGAGCAAAATGTTCACCATCACACATCTGCTGGTGTTCCAGAGATACATCAATGCCGGCATACTGCTGCACCAGTTGTAAAAACAGCTCGTTGCTCAGTTCACCACCGCTGCGATCTATCTTCAATATCTGAAGCACAACATCATCAACACTTCTTTTTCCATTGGTTGCCTTTCGCATTTTCGCATCAACATTGGCCAAAAAGAAAATACCTCTGCCATAGGCCAAACGCTGGGCACGCCGATCTTGCCAACAGATTCTTGCTGCTGCCATATTATCCAAATGCCTTGTGGGATTGGAATAGTAGGCATCCGTGCGTTTTTGTATTTCCTTCAATGCCGTTTCTTTGCTGATCAAGCCTGTACGCAGCGGTAGCATGATCGAATAGAACTCGGCCGTTCCTTCCGAGTACCAGGTTGTGATACCATAAGGATCATCATGAAGACTGGGCCAATTATGCACCATTTCATGTGCCAAAATATTCTGCTTTTCCTCCACGCTGACAGGCTGATTTGTATTCCAGCCAAACATATACGACCGCAGCAGTGCCGTGCCACCACTGCTGGGGTACGGATCTTTACGCAGGAAAATCCTGTATAACGACTGCGTATCTTGAAAGAATGGTGCCATTACCGCATACAGTTTCTTCGTATATTCTGCAATAGCCGACACGTCAAAAGGCGGCTGGCTGAGCCAGTAAAAGCCAAAACTTCCATCGGTAATGCGTTTGACCTTTCCGACGGCAAAGTAGCTCTGCTGTAAGCATTCCAACTTCATTTCTTTGGTGAAGTCCCCTTCTGCAAAGGTATTCACGCCCAAACACCCCTCCGGCATTTCCGACAGATCCCAGTGCAGCGTGATTTCTCCCTGATAATCGCCGACAATGGGCAGCAGTGCCAAGCCGGAAGCATTGGCACCGCCTTCTTCTGTTTTGAAGTCAAAGTAGGGCCCGCAGGTATCTTCCGGTTTTAAAGGTCGTGGATTTAATCGATAGCAAATTGTCACATTTCCCTCAGTAGGTCGCGAAATCGTATAAACTCTATACTCATAGGGATAGACCTTTACCCGCTCTTCTGTCACAGGAATCTGACCACATACATCAAATGCCGAAAAATTCTGGGGATCGCAGCAAGGGATCGATACCGTCGTCTGCTGGACTCTGCATAATTCGCCGCCTGCGCTGCGCTGCAGTGCAGAAAACACCAGACGAACATCCATATGATCGATATACTCGTCCTTCATATATGGCTTGATCGTAACGCAACATTTATCCATAAATCGAACCTCTTTCTTAAAACTGTGTCGAAGATAGTGCGTGCTTGACATAGCCAAGGGTCTTTTCCAATTCTTTTCTCGGGACGGCAATGGAATATCGCACACAGGAAGATTTGCCGTAGTACTCTTCCCCTTCATCGCCTACAAACATTCCCTGCTCCTGTAAAATCTGCTTCAGTTGCTGCCAGTCTTCGCCATATGCACTGTAATCGACCCAAACAACAAATGTTCCATGAGGACGGGTCACAACAGCCTTCGGCAGATATTGTGTCATGAATTTTTCCAATAGCCGATAATTATTCCACAGATATGTCCGCAATTCCATGACCCACTGTTTTCCTTCCGAGGTGTATGCGCTGAGCATTCCGGCATACACCAGAGGATCCACACTGCCAAAATGATCCGCATTACGCTGTGCAATATACGCTTCTCTCAGGGCATCATTTTCAATAATGACATTGGCATGATTGACCCCTGTTAAGCTGAACACCTTTCCCATGGAGCTGCAGCTGATGGCCAGGGCATCTGCTCCGGCAACCTGCGTATAAGCAATCACCCGGTGAT
Source organism: uncultured Oscillospiraceae bacterium (assembly GCA_964586875.1). GTDB lineage: Bacteria > Bacillota > Clostridia > Oscillospirales > Oscillospiraceae > Faecousia. The sequence goes on along the minus strand of CAZPJH010000003.1, from coordinate 54,557 downwards.
CTTCAAATACCACGTCTGCAAATATTTCATCAGAAAAAACCAACACCTCATATTTTTTAGACAATGCGGCAATGCGCTGTAGGTCTTCCAGTGAATATGTATGACCCGTTGGATTATTGGGATTGCATAGCACCAGCAAACGGTTTTCTTTTTCAGAAAATGCCTGCTCTAATGCTTGCCAGTCGATGGTATATGCTCCACAACACTGCTTTAACTCCACCCTGACTGCACCACGTTGCAGCCGTTCTGCCGCCTGGTTATAACGATTGTAATTGGGCGACAGAACAATAATGTTCTCTCCCGGTTTTGTGTACATCCGAATCGATGTGGCCAGGGAAAAAATCGTTCCCTGTGTCGGCACGACCCAAGATGGATCGATCGGATATCCTCTCAGTTCCTCCAGCCACCACTTAACTGCATTGCGGTAGGCATCCCGAACCAGTGTAAAGCCAAACACGCCTTTTTGCGCTGCTTCAATGACTCCTTTTGTGAAGGCAGGACAGGTAGCGAATTCAAATTCTGCGCCTGCGTACCCCACCAAGCCATGCTGACGAACTTTTTCAGGCGTAAAGTAATCTTTCAGCCATGGTACGGCGCCGTTTCTTTCCGCCTTTTTATCAAAAGAATATTCCATATTTCCACCTCTTACAACAAATGGCAAGCTGCAAAATGATCATGTGCCACTTTCTTCAGTTCCGGTGTCGTTTCTTTACAGGCAGCTGCGGCATACGGGCAGCGATTGGCAAAGCGGCAGCCGGGCTTTGTATCGATCGGACTGCAGATCTCGCCGGAAATAGGCGTATATATTTTTGCTTTTTCAAAGTCAGGATCCGTGACCGGCACAGCATCCATCAATCCCTTTGTATAAGGATGAGCCGGATGAGCATATACTTCATTTGAGTCACCGATCTCCACGATCTTTCCCAGATACATTACCGCCACACGATCCGAAATATATCGGACAACAGACAGGTCATGGGAAATAAAGAGATAACTTAAATCACGTTGATCCCGCAGATCCATCAGCAAATTTACGATCTGCGCCTGCACGGAAACATCCAGTGCCGAGATTGCCTCATCACATACAATGAATTCCGGATTGACTGCCAAGGCTCTGGCAATACCAACTCTCTGCCGCTGACCGCCGGAAAACTCATGTGCAAATCGATTTGCATGGGAATGGTGCAGTCCAACCTGTGCCAACAGCTCATACATGATCTCATTTCGCTCTTTGCGGTTTGCTCCAATCTTGTGGATATCCAATCCCTCTGATACGATCTCTCCTACCGTCATAAATGGATTGAGCGATGCGTAAGGATCCTGAAATACCATCTGCATTTTCCTGCAAAGAGCCAGCTGCTCTTTTGTCTTTGTGCGTGTAACATCTTTTCCGTCGTAAAAAATTTTGCCGCCATCAGGCTCATAAACCTTAAGCAATGTACGTCCAACCGTTGTCTTTCCGCAGCCGGATTCTCCCACCAGGCCCAGCGTTTCGCCTTTTCGCAGCGTAAAGGAAACACCATCGACCGCCTTTAGGACCCGACCGCCTTTTTGAGGAAAGTATTTTTTCAAATCTTCAACGCGAAGTAATTCTTTTGTGTTCATACCTTCTCCTCTTTCCCGATCAATTCTGTATCTCTGCCGCAGGGAGGTGTGATCTGCTGCTTACAGCGTTCATCCAGCAGCCAGCAGCGAACTTTGTGACCCTCAGAAACCGTAAACTCCGGAGGCATATGCTCTGTACAGACCTTCATACAGTATTGGCACCGTGCAGCAAATCCGCACCCCTTCGGCGGTGCAAACAAGTCCGGCGGTGTACCGGGGATACTGAATAACCGATTGGGAATTTCTCCATGAAGGGAGGGCATCGAGCCGATCAAGCCCCATGTATAGGGATGTTTTGGCCGATAGAAAATATCCGATGCACTGCCTGTTTCAACGATCTGGCCGGCGTACATAACCGCAATACGGTCTGCCATTTTTGCAACGACACCCATATTATGAGTAATAAAAATAATACCCATGTTCAAATCAGCCTTCAGGCTGTTCATAACATTCAGTATCTGCGCCTGAATAGTCACATCCAATGCAGTTGTCGGTTCATCAGCCAGCAAGATTGCGGGCTTACAGCACAGCGCCATTGCGATCATCACACGCTGCCGCTGACCACCGCTCAATGTATGTGGAAAGCGTTCGTAAATGCCTTCCGGATCAGGCAGCCCAACCTTTTTCAGCATGGCAAGGATGATCTTTTTCGCTTCCTCATTGGAAATATCGTGGTGCATCCGAATGGCCTCACGCATCTGTTTGCCGATTTTTGTCGTAGGGTTTAAGGAAGTCATCGCATCCTGAAAGATCATAGCAAATTCCTTGCCTCGATACGCACGCATTTCATTTTGCTTTTTCTTTACGATATCTTCGTCTTGATACAGGATCTGTCCCTGCTTGATAGATGCAGGCGGTTCTTCATTCAAGCGCATCAATGTCTGAATAGTCACACTTTTGCCGCAGCCGGACTCACCGACGATGCACAGAGTTTCCCCCCGATCCAGATGGAAGTCCACACCACGGACCGCTTTGATCTCACCAACGACCGTGTCAAAGGATACATGAAGATCCTTTACATCCAGTAAATGTTCATGCATTCTTCTTTCCTCCCTTTCTATATTTTCGAGCCAAATACTCTTCATCTTTCAGTTTCGGATCCAGTGCATCTCGCAAACAGTTACCAAACATATACAGGCAGAAAATAATCAAGCTGATCACCACTGCCGGGAATAGGAAGCAATGCACCTGTGTCATAAAAACTGCAACACCATCCGTACAAAGCTGACCCAGAGAGGTCAAAGGAGGTGCAATACCCAAACCAATAAAACTCATGCTGGCCTCTGCAAAGATAGCCCCGGGGATCGCCGAGCAAAGACCGACAGCCATATTGCCCAAAATATTCGGCAATATGTGGCGAATAATAATGCGGCGAGGTCTTGCTCCCAATACTTTGGCAGCAAGCACAAATTCCCGGTTCTTAAACTGCAGAATGCGGCCTCGGAAGGAACGTGCAGAACCCATCCATCCGGAAATCGCCAACGCAATGATCAGTGATACCGGACCTCCGCCCAACACCACCAGGATCAAAATAATATAGATCATATTCGGAATACAGATCATAATATCTACAAGCCGCATAATGATCATATCGACTTTGCCGCCAAACCAGCCGGAGATCGCACCGATCACAATACCGATCACATAAGGGATCAATGCACCGATCAGTCCGATCAGCAGAGATGTCCGTGTGCCCATCCATACGCGGGTAAACAGATCTCGGCCTATTTTATCCGTACCAAACCAGTGGGCAGCAGAAGGCCCCTGCTTTGCATCGGCCAGCACTGCCACATCGTATTCATAAGGTGATACGATCGGCACAATGATCGATGTCAAAACCAACAATCCCAGCAGTGCCATACAGATCACCGCCACAGGATTTTTTCTCAGGCGGCGCCATACTTCCGGCCAATAGCGAGTCGACGGGCGGAACACCTCTTCAAATTTGGTGTTTTTGTCCAACGGTTGGAAATCCAAATCAGAAATTGTTGCTTGATTTTTCTCCATGGTACCTCTCCTTATGCCACTCGAACTCTGGGATCGACCAGACCATACAGTAAATCCACGATAAAATTAGCGGTAACCACCAAAATCGCCTGGAACACAACCAATCCCAATGTCATGGTATAGTCCAAACCGGTGATTGAATCTACAAAATAAGAACCCAGCCCGGGAATTGAAAACACTTTTTCCACCACATAAGACCCCATCAACACACCCGCAACTTCCAATCCCAAATTGGTGATCATAGGCAGGATCGCATTTCGGATCTGATGGAATACGACCACCCGTAGCTGGCCTGCGCCCTTGGCTTTTGCTGTCTTCAAATAATCCTGTTTGCCTACTTCTAACATCAGTGTACGCATAGTGCGTGTATGACTGGCAACAATTGGAATACTTACTGCCAAAGTCGGCAAGATCGTATGGCGGAAGGATAACCACTGAGATACCGGGAACCACTTCAGCTTTGCTGCAAACACCAGCTGTAACAGTGCCGCCAGAACAAATGCGGGGATTGCCGCAGTAAGAACCGTCGTCATTTGCAGCCCCACATCCAAGCTGCTTCCTCTTTTGATCGAAGACACCACGCCCAGCAGCATACCGACCGGGATACCAAAGCACAATGCCTGAAGACCCAGCTGTGCAGTAATGGGAAAATAGGCTGCGATCACGTCATTAACGCTTCTTCCCAGACGGGTCAAAGAATATCCAAAATCACCTTTTAACAAATTCCCCATATAGGACAAATACTGCTGCCACAGTGGTCGGTTCAGGCCGTAGTATTCCATCATTTTTTCAGCATTTTTCATATGGGTAGGGTCAGCCAGGATAAAAGGATTGCCCGGCAACAGCCGAAGCAGGAAAAAGCACAGCGTTGCAATGGCCCAAATGGTAGCCAGCGAAATCACCAACCGCTTGAGAATATATTTGAGCATGTAATCTCCTCCGAAAAAGCATTCCGGCAGAGGCAGAGGGGCGTACCTCCGTGCCTCTGCCGGCAAGATTTATTCAGCTATGTAGGCTTCGTTAAACATCAGACCAGGTACACCATTTGCGTGTACAAATCCCTGAATACGGTCATTGACCACATAAGCGCCGCCCTGATTCATCACAGGAATGAACAGATATGACTGCAAGAACATTTCCTCAGCCTGTGCCAGCAACTTATTTCGTGCAGTGGTATCCATGGTCTTTTTTGCGTTTTCAACAAGGGCATCAAACTCTGCATTTGCATGGATGGAGGAGAAGGGTGCCCCCGCCTGCATCACGTCACTCATTGCGCCGCCGGTGATCCAGTAGTTCATGCTGGCCAGCGGGTTTTGAGGTTCCACAGAGGTTGCCTGATAATAAATATCGTAGTTCATGTAGACCATGGACATAATTGCGTCCTGAATGGGCTTGAGCTCGATCTCGATATTTTCCAGACCCAAAACTCGCTTCCACTCAGACTGGATGGTTTCCGCCATCAGACGGAAGTTCGCATTTTCAAAGGTCAGATATTTAATGGTAGGCAGCTTAGAAACATCGCTGTAACCCAGTTCTTCCATGGCTTTTGCCAGGTACTGTTTGGCCAATGCTTCGTCGCCCTTGACAGGTGCTACTTCAATGGGATTTTGCTCTGCAAAGGATTTACCGCTTTCTGTGCCGGAAACAGCATCAAAGTAACGGTTGGTGGCTGCACTCTTTTCATCGACCACAGCAACGATATTTTCCCGATCAAGGGCGTAGCAAAGAGCCATACGGAAATTCTTGTTTGCCAACAGTGCCGTCACTGCAGCATCTTTCGGTGCAAAGGTTTCGCCGTTAAAATAGAACCCGGTGGTGTTGAATTCCAGACCTTGAATCGCACCTGTCAAATATTTTCCACTGGTATACTGACTCAGGCGCTGCTGCGTTTCTGCATTGAGTGAAACCAGCACATCCACCTCACCGGCCACGAACATATTATATTTGGCATTTTCGTCGGCACCATGAACCATTTTCAGTTCTGCAATTTGGAAAGAGCTTTCCGCATTGATATAAGTTTCATTTTTCTTAAAGCTCAGGCTGGCACCGTAAGTCCAATCCGTCAAAACATAGGGGCCGCTATACAGGAAATCGGCAGCAGTACCGCCCAGAGATTCGCCCTTGCTCTGTGCATAAGCCTGATTGAGCGGATACACCTGCATCTCAGGCACAAAGTCAGCACTGGGTGCATCCAGCTCGACCACCAAGGTCAGATCATCCTTGGCATAAACACCAATTTCCGAAGCAGTGCATTCCCCGTCCATAAACTTTTTGCCGTTTTTTACACTGGACAGGAAGGAATTCTGGCATTTGAAAGAATTTACAATATAGTAAACAAAATCAGCTGCAGTAATCTGCGTACCGTCGGTATAATAGGCTTCCTTTAAAGAATAAGTATAAGTGCAGCCGTCATCGCTAACGGTGTAACCGGTCGCCATTTCAGGATAAACTTGATCCTTATAAGGACGATACAGCATTACAGAAATCAAGTAAAAAACATCATCGTCCAAATTCGACTGGGAAGTCAGAAGGTTCAACGTATTGGGTTCCGTGTAAGCAAAAGCTGCAGAGCCATAGCCCTCTTTGGTTTTGGGGCGCTCGGGCTGGGGTGCCTGGGTATCGCCGGTACTGCCGTAAGTGCCACAGGCAGTCAGCAAACTCAACAACGTGATCGCCGCAAGAATCATAGACAGAACGCGCTTTTTCATAATAATACTCCTTCTTAAATATATTTTGAGGTCATTCCACTTCAGCAATGGCTTCAATCTCTACCGTTACATCCATAGGCAGTTGATTGGTGCCTACAGCTGTGCGTGCATGATGTCCTTTTTCTCCCAGTGCATCGTGCAGCAATTGAGATGCCGCATTTACAACAAGATGTTGCTGCATAAACTCTGTGGTGCTGCTGACAAAGGCCTGCAACTTGACAATACGAACGATTCGATCCAAATCACCCAGATACGCTCGCAGGGCAGCCAAGATATTGATCGCACAGATCTCGGCAGCCTTCTGACCATCTTCCAAGGTTTGTGCCTGCCCCACCTTTCCCGTGTAGAGGAGTTTGCCATCAAGCATGGGGATCTGTCCGGAAACAAAACACAGCTTTCCACTTTGAACCACAGGCACATACAATGCCTTGGGCGTGCTTAATTCAGGAAGCACAATGTTCATTTCCTTTAATTTCTTCTCTACAATCATAGAACCCCTCCTGTTGCACACGGCAGTTCGCGTATGCTGGATTTCTGATATTTTCACTGAACATATCAGTTATGAAAATTATACATCATTCATATATGCACTGTCAATACGACATTATTTCCTATCTTCGCCCTTGTTTTTTGGTCGTATTTAACAAATTTTATTCGCAAAAAAGAAATGCCTTGCATATTTTGCACAGAAGGACTATACTCTATTATACATGAACATATCAGTAAACATGTTCACTAAAGGGGGGTTTGTACATGGAAGAGAAGCTTTCTACAAAGATCTATATGTGCATTCGCAACGACATCATTAACGGTGTCATCGATGCACGTACCTTTTTAACGGAAAGTGAGCTGGCACAAAAATTTGGTGTCAGCAAAGCGCCTGTTCGAGATGCCCTGCACCTGCTGTGTAATCAAGAATACTTGATCAGCTATCCCCGCAGAGGATATATGGTCGCCTTACAGTCCAAAGAAGAAACCTGTCATATGCAGCAAGTACGTACCCATTTGGAAAAAATGAGCATCGCATTGGCTATTGATAACGCCACAGATGAAGAGATTCTTTCTTTGCGGAATATTCCACGAGAAGACTGCTCCTCCACGGATCCGGACCAGTCCAGCAATACCCGGTTCCATGTCCGTTTGGCAGAAATATCTCACAACAGCTACCTTCCCACTGTCGTAGGGGATCTTTTGCGTAAAATTGCTCGTGTATGGGTCAATCGTGATATTGACCTTTCCAACCACGATCAAATCGTTGATGCCATGTTGGCACGAGATCCGGAAAAAGCGACTGCTCTGCTGCTGGAGGACTTGAGCCAGGCAAACTGATCCATTCTCCTATTCGGGTGAATGAATGCGGTTTAACGACAAAATAACAATAAGCTTAAAGCCCTTGATTTCCCGGTGAAATCAAGGGCTTTAAGTTGCTATTCAGATTTGAAAGGATAACCGTCCTCCCGGAAAGCAGGCTTTCCGGGAGTCCTTACAGATCTCCCCCTTACCAAAGGCGTCTTTTGTATTTATTTTATTATGTAGAGCTGCATAAACTCTATTTTTTGTAGCAGAAAGTTCAAAATGCCCAGCCGAGGTTTTTCCTCAGCTGGGCAAATGTTTCCACATTTGTTTTTAACAGATGGAATCGATCCATGACAGGACTTCACCGGGATAGTCCGCTTCGCTATGAGGCTGATCCCAAACCAGTGCATAGTCCACCGTGCCGCAGCCTTCGTTTTGCAGCTTCAGTGCCAGCATTATGGAAACGCTCAACGAGGTATCTGCATCGCTTGCACCTACTCGAATGCGATAATGCTTGGCCTGCTCGCTTTTTTCTTCTGTGCCGATAAAGGACAACGGGTTTAGAAGCCGTACTCGCTCTGCCAGCATCTGATCTTCGCCAATGGCTTCATAAGCAGGATAATACCTGGCGTATTCAGCCGGATATCTGTCCTTTAACTCAGCAATGGCATCGGACAAGGCTTCTGCATAATGAACATAGTCCTGCTCCGGCGTGCCAAAAGCTTGATTTTCACCGCTATCCATATCCAATTTATCAAAGGCGGTGCAGGGCTTCATTCTGCGGCGATGGTGAAGCACATAAGTATCCAAATCAGAAATCGTTGCTTTCTGTCCATCCCAACTCAGCCAAGGTTTCGCCGAACCGGGAACATCCATAAACTGTGGCTTCATGTCTACGAACGGCATACCCTTGGGAGGACGGGACACCAAATCACCTAAACAGGGCGGTGCAGGTAACTTTTCTCCAAAAGGCGGTTTATCGCCCATCGGAGGAATCTGCATTCCCGGGCCTGCATGATGCATTCCGGGGTCTTGTTCCGGCTTGGGTCCCATAGGAGCCGGTACCTTTGCTATATAATTCCCCGACAGATAATCCGCAGCACTGTACTTCTGAGGAAGACTTCCTGCCTCTAAACGGTTCAAATAATCCGTTGCCGAATCATTCAGCCGCTCCATCAAATAGTCATAGGCGTTGCCGCTTCTGCCATCTTCCCCCAAAATCAACACTTCACCACTTTTCGGATGGCGCAGTTTTAAAGAATTGAAGTATTCCACATAACGATTTGCCAGCACACAGGACAGCGCTTCCTTGAAAGGTGTCATAACTTCCGCCGGCCCGGCAGGAGAATCTTCATTCTCTGTATCCGCCCGGAACATCCACTCGTAGGCCATATCCGCATGCTCCAGATCCACAATGGGGCAGTAGATCTGGGCAGCAAAAACAGCATCGCTTTCGTCCATAAATGCACCGTTTGCCCGCAAGTACGGCAAAAAGTTTTCATTGTCGCCTGTCACGCCCAGCAAGGTGCTCATGGCACCGCCTGCGCTCCAGCCCACGGTGATGATCTTCTCCCAGTCGCCGGGCAAGCAGGCACGGTTATGCCGCAGGAAGCGGATAGCAGTCTTTAAATCCACCAACGCACAAGGGCCTTTGACCAGCTTTCCATTCCGGTCACGGGATTCCCGGCCACGGCATCCGGCCGAAACATAGATCAGCCCATGATCGATATATTGCTGGGCATAGCACCGGGGGCCATCCAGCCATACATGGGGCATTTGCATATATCCTGCGGAGTTATTCTCAAACACCACCGGAATTTTCTTTGCTTCCTCCGCAAAGCTCCCATCGGCTTTCATCAACGCCTGAGGCACAAAAATACTCAGTCGCTGAAACTTGGGGGTAGTGGCTTTTGGTGTGTAGAGAATATCCTCTAAGCACCAACAGCCATGTTTTTCATCCAGAAACCATCGATCCCGGCACGATGCCAGTTCCATAGTTTCGTTCAAAACAGGAATATCAAACATAATTATCTCCTTATCCAATCAAAGGCAGCAGCAATGCGACCCATGCATAGCTCACCGGCATCACCAACACCATTGCCGGAATCATATCTGCCACAGGGAACGCTTTCAGCTTCATCATGCGAAGCCCCGTCGCCACCAGAACAAAGCCTCCGCAGGCTTTGAAATCCGCCACCATGGTGTCCGTTGTTATGGGAACGATCACCTTTGCCAGCGCAAACAGTGCCAGCAGCACCGTGCCCTGAGGAATGCCGATCAAGGCAGTTGCCTTACCAAGCTGACAGGCAAAAATCATAGCAGTGAAGAAATCCAGCACAGCCTTTGCGATCAAAACGCTGTGGTTACCGGTCATACCTGCATCCAACGCACCATAGATCCCCGTACCACTGGCACAGAATAGGACAACAGCCGTTAGCATCAGATCATTGGTTTCCTGGTCTGCATCTTTCACAATTTTACCCAGAACCTTGCCGGACACTTTCTGAATGATCCCACCGATTTTCAGTGCAAGACCGATCAACGTGCCCAAAATCACAGAAAATACCACCGCAGGCATGGTCTTCATCAGCACCACTGCACTGATGCCCATACACATGGCACAAAGGCCAAAAATGGTGTTCATGGTGTTTTTCAGATTTTCGGACAGCTTGCTGCCCACGATGCCGCCTGCCAGTCCGCCAAGGACCACCGACATAACATCCACTATTACTCCTATCGGCATAACCCACCTCACAGCACGGTATCCGGCAGACCACAGAAAGCATCCACCGGACTAATGCCCTGAAATTCGCTCTTTCCCATCAGTTTTTCAACAGCCAGTCGAATGGTCGTTCTTGTAGCAGTATAGGCGTTGACATAGGTACGGATCATGGGAACATCCTGCAAATGGTAGGGATTTGCCAGTGACACAAACACAGACACTTCCTCATTTACAAACCGTGGCATATCCAGCGCATGCTTGGGGCACCAGTTGATCCGCACCGTCGTCTGATTGCTGGCCTGCTCGTAGTTAGCCATATACAGGGTCAGCCGGTCAGCAGACAGATCTGCGCTGCCGTGAAGCTCATCGGAAAACGGGTCGTAGATTTCTACACGGAAGCCCTTTTCTTCCAGGATCTGTCGGGTGATCTCCCGGACAGATCCATCCAAAATATCATCCTTTCCCAAGGTGATCAGGCGAATATTGGGATAACGCTCCGGGGTCATGGGCAGCTTCTCCGGCTGTTTATTCTTGACCAGGGTGATTGCCCTGTCAGCAGCCTCTTCATGCCATTTTGCACCGGGAATCGACCCATTCTCTGCCTTAGCGCAGCACTTGGCCTTTAAAGCAAGAATTCTTGTGACCGCCTCATTCAGCCGCTGCTCTGTCAGGCGACCATCCTTCAGCGCTTCCAGAAGATAGCGGTGATCCTCCTCAAAATCAGTATTGAACACCAGCATATCGCAGCCTGCCATAATGGATGCAGGAATTGCCTCTCGACGCTCCATCGCCATGCAGTAACCACCCATGATGGTGGCATCACTTGTAATGACACCGTTGAACCCATACTTTTCCCTCAGCACCCCGGTCAAAAGGGTACGGCTGAGTGTTGCAGGCTTCATAGCTTGCTCGAATGTCAAGGTAGGATCGGTGTCCATGGCCACATATGGCTGGGCAATATGGCCCACCATAATGCTCAGCAGACCGTTTTTGATCAAATTCTCATAAATTTTGCCATAAGAGCCATACCACTGCTCTGCATGCAAAGAATTGATGGTAGGATGCAAATGCTGATCCCGATAGTCCACGCCGTCGCCGGGGAAATGCTTGGCACAGGCGGCAACGCCACAACTTTGGACAGCTTTCACATAGCTTTCTGTCATTGCCTGAACACGCTTTGTATCTGAGCCAAAGGTTCGCACATTGGTAATGGGATTTTGATAATTAAGATCCAGATCGCACACCGGACTGAATGTCCAGTTGATGCCGATATCCGATCCCTCCGTGGCGCAGACCTTGCCGAATTTTTCAGCCATCTGTGGGTCATTCGTAGCGGCGGTCAGCATGGGCCAGCCAAACAGGGTGCCGTCACTTCTGCCGCCACTCCCCCCCTCTTCCAGATTTGCTGCTTTCAACAAGGGGATCTTTGCCACTTCATCCAGAGGCGCAAAGTCTGCTTTGATCTCTTCTCCGGATTTTACCGGGCGGAAAAGAATGCCACCTACGCTGCCGGATGCAACCATTTCTTTTAAAACATCGGGTGAATAATCGCCACCCATAACACACAATAACTGTCCCACTTTTTCTTCCGGCGAGAGGTCGGCCAGGGTATTTTCTACCCAAGCCGCCTGCTCGTCAGATAGAAAAAAAGGAGGAGATTTTGTATCGATCATAAATTAGCCTTTCATAAAGCTGTCCAGCCACGCAAAAACAGCATTGAGGTTTTCGTCCGTATAGAACAGGTCATCTTCATGGTCAGCACCTTCAATGATGGAATGGCGGATGTTTTCAGTAGGCAAATAGTTTGCCAAACGATCCGCAAAATTCACAGACTGGCTGTAAGGAACTCTTGCATCGGCATTGCCGGCCTGGATCCACACCTTCAAATCGGTGGGGATGTTTTCCTTATAGGTTTCCCAATAAGTCTTGTAGGTGGCATCCTTATCTACCAGAATGTCCTGACCCAGAAACTTACTTTCAAAAGAGGAAGCTGCACTGTCCGGCTTTCCGGCTTCTTCATACAGGGTATAAAACTCCACCGGCGCATAGAAGCTTACCAGCGCCTTCACATTGCCGGGAATTTTATCATAATCCGTCACATCTCCATTCAGTTCCGGAACATTCGGGGTCAATGCCGTCATCAGCGACAGATAAGCACCGGCAGACTCACCCCAAACAGCAATGTTTTCAGGATCAAAGCCATATTCCATAGCGTGTGCTTTTACGAACCGGACAGCAGCCTTCACATCTGCTACAGCTGCCGGGAAAACGGCCTCGCTGGATTTGCGATAGTCCACACTGACTACAGCATAGCCTTTCTCCAGTGCTTTGCGTACCACCGGCATAATGACCGTCATGCCCTGGTCACCGAACAAAAATCCGCCGCCATGAACAAGGACGATAACAGGTGCTTTCTGTACTCCTTCCGGCAAGTAAATATCGCAAACCTGTGCCTTGGAGTTGGATGCGTAGACTACATTTTTCAGTCCTTCCGTTTCGCCACCCTGTTCACTGCCTTCGCCGCCTTTCCCATCGGGCAGGAAGGTTTTCGCTGCATCATCGACGATAGCGGTCATATTCCCGTCCACGATCCAGTCCCACAGGCCGGGAGTAGTAAAGGCAGAGGAAGCATCTACATTTTTCAGTCCAATAATAGAAACAGTATTGCCTTCCCGGGTATAAGTACCGGCGTAGACATCCGTGATCATCGGGTTGCCAGGCAGGAAAAACTGACAAGTACCGTCTGCTTTCAGGTCGATCTGGGCGGTTTCCTGCCCCATCATACCCTCAAAAGTGTAGGTGTAAGAAAGGGCTTGCTCTGTTACAGGTTGGTTTGTGGTAGGCGGGTTCGTGCCGGAGGTATCGGTCGTATTCTCCGGGTGATCGGCACAGGCAGCCAATGTCAGCAGCATGACAAAGGCAAGCATTAGAGAAATAAGTTTTTTCATTTTGTTATCCTCCTCGTTATTCAAAAATATTCAGAAGTTCTTGAAACCTTTGGATGCGATAGGTGGCCTTATTGTATGCAGCGGCATCGCCAATGCCTACACTGACCATGCTAGCTGCACAGGCTGCATCAATGCCTGCAAAAGCATCCTCTATCACAGCGCAGTTTTCCGTTTCCAAGCCAAGAAACTGTGCCGCCTTTTGAAACACTTCCGGGTCCGGTTTGGAGCGCGTAATGTTGCTGCCATCCGAAACGGCATCAAAGGCCTCCGTCAGTGCCACACGCTCTAAAATCGTCTTTGCATTTTTACTGGATGAACCAATGGACAGCTTATAGCCCCGGTCATGCAGGATTTGCAGCGTTTGCCGCACTTCTGCCGTAACAGAGCCGGGGGACATCTCCCGGAGCAGTTCCCGATAAATGCTGTTTTTTCTCTCTGCCAGCTGGATCTTTTCCGTATCCGTCAGCACAGGCCCATGATAATTTTCCAAAATAATTTCCAGACTCTCCATCCGGCTGACCCCACGAAGTCGATTATTGATGGTTTCATCAAAGTAAACGCCCATCTCATCAGCAATTTTCTTCCATGCCAGGTAGTGATACCGGTCGGTGAAAACGATCACGCCATCCAAATCGAAGATGATTCCTTTGATATTCATATAATCCTCACTTGTAGCAAGGACTTCGGGACAAATCCGCCCGAAGTCCTTGTGATCATAAATGTCTTTCGATGAAATTGAACACAAGGTTCATATTTTCTTCTTGGAAAAAGCGCTTGTCTTCGTGATCTGCCCCTTCCAAAGGGATGTACTCCACCCGATCACCATAACCCTTGGCGATCAGATCCGCCACAAATTCTTCAGACTGCGCCCAAGGCACCAGATGGTCTGCCGTACCATGCTGTATCAGCATCGGTGCCATTTTTTCACTGGCGTAGGTACCGGGATAAGATCTTGCCAGCAGATCAGCAGGAGCTTTGTCCAAAGGGCAGCCCAGATACTTGCTTTCCGGCATCATCGCCGAATTCGGATGAACTTCGCTGATGCCGTTGGCCAGTGCCTGAGCAGTCATGGTTTCAAAACGGACAGGGCCAAACTGGTCAATGGCAAGGCTGATATTGGGCTGGCAGGAATAATCCGTCCGCCCCTCTTCGCCGGGGAATGCGCCGTTTTCTACATTCATTCCCAGCATCGCTGCCAGATTGCCGCCGGCAGAACCGCCGATGGCGATGATCTTATCCCCATCGATCATAAATCCCTCTGCGTGGGATTTGATGTAACGCACTGCTTCCCGGCAGTCCAGCACCGCCGCAGGGAAAGTCGCTTCGCCGGATACCCGATACTCAATCGATGCCACCGCATAACCACGCTTGATGGCAGTCAAATAAGCATCCATGTGGTCATCTCGCTTGTCACCAAAGGCAAATGCACCACCGTGTATATGGATCAGCAGTGGGAATGGGCCATTCCCTTCTTCCGGCAAATACAGGTCAAAACACTGCCGGGGACTCTGTGTGTCATAAGTCACATCCAAAAACTTTCGTTTTACCCAGCTGATATCTGCCATAGGCGGCTGGAAGTCACCCATGGGGGGCATCGGTGGCTTGGCGCCGAAAGGAGGTTTCTCGTCCATCAGGAACGGAGGTTTCTTCATTTCCATCACTTCACCTCATTTCTGCACGGCAGTTTCCTTGTGGATGCGCACCATGGGCTTGGGACGGTTTTTCAGCGCATCAAAGGCAATGGCTGCAATCAAAATCAAACCCTTGACAACATACTGAGTATAGGTACCCCAGTGCGCCAGCATCATACCATTGGCAATGATTTGCATTACAAAGATACCTGCCACCATGCCGATCACATTGCCCTTACCGCCCTTCATGCTGATGCCGCCGATGATCGCCGCAGTTAAACAGGTGATTTCCGTGCCGGGGCCGGTGGTGGCGGAGGTCTGGTTCTGCTGCGCCAGCATATCAATGGTGGCGATAGCAAAAATCAGGCCGGTGATACCGAAGCACAGTGTCTGGATCAGGTCTGCACGGATGCCGGAAAGGCGGGCACATTCCTTATTGCCGCCGATGGCCAGCACATCCCGTCCAAAATGGGTCTTATTGAGCACCAGCCAAGTGATGACCACGATGGCGATGGTCAAATAGACATCCAACGGCAATCCCAAGAATTTCTGTAAATACAGCGCACGGAAAGCAGCCGGCATACCGGAATAGGACTTGGACTCAGTCATGGTGTAAACCACGCCTTTGAACACTTCGCCTGTGGCAATAGTGACCACTAGTGGAAACAGCTTCAGTTTTGCGGAGATCACACCGTTTAAGCAGCCCATCAAAAAGCCGATCCCCATGCAAATAGGCCAAATGACCCACAGAGGAAGTTCCGTTTCCAGCATGATGATGGCAGCGGTACAGCCGCAAACCGCCATTTGATTACCGACAGACATATCGATACCGCCGGAGATCATTACAAAACAGATGCCCATACCGGCAATGATGATGTAAGTAGATTGGGTGATCAGATTATAAATATTGCCCCAAGACAGGAACAGCGGATTTAAGATACTAAACATGGTGACCAGTACCGCCAGAATGATATAAACAGTCCCCTCCTGGTAAAGGTATCGACCGGCACTTCCCAACCGTGCGCCGATGCAGCTTTTTTCTTTCATTTTATGTATCCTCCTATCATAGACCCGAGGCCAGATCCAGCACCCGTTCCTGAGTAAACTGCTCCCGGCTCAGTTCGCCGGAAAGCTGTCCCTCGTGCAGAACGATGATCCGATCGGACATACCCAGAATTTCTTCCATATCGGAAGAAACCATGATGATGGCTTTTCCCTGGGCTACCAAATCGTTCATCAAGTTGTAAATCTCCTGTTTTGCACCCACATCGATGCCCTTGGTCGGTTCGTCAAAAATGATCACATCCGGGTCTGCCGCTAGGGTCTTGGCAAGAACCACTTTTTGCTGGTTGCCGCCGGAAAGATTGACCACCATCTGATCGATATGGGGCACTTTGATGCTCAGCGCCTGACGATATTTTTCCGCCATTTCCCGGTTGCGTTTATTGCTGACAAATCCGAACTTCGTCAGCTTGCTCATAGCGGACAAACTGGTGTTGAATTTAACGGTGTTAAAAAGGATCACACCCTGCTCTTTTCGATCTTCCGGGATCAATCCAATTCCATGGGCGATGGCCGCTGCCGGAGAGGTGATATGCAGCTTTTTCCCGTTCATCCACACTTCGCCGGACTCCATCTTTCTCGCTCCGCAGATCAGTTCCATGGTCTCGCTGCGTCCCGAGCCTACCAATCCTGCAAAGCCCAAAACTTCCCCCCGGTGAAGCTGAAAGCTGATATTTTCCACGGAGTTGCCCGTCAAATTCCTGGCTTCCAGCAAAACATCGCCAATGGGGCTTTTTCGGGTGGGGAAGTTTTCATTCAGTTCCCGGCCAACCATTAAATTGACCAGCTGCTGCCGATTGGTATCTGCCGTATTGATGGTCGTTACATACTGACCGTCCCGCAGAACCGTGATCCGCTGGCTGATCTGGAACACCTCGTCCATACGGTGAGAAATATAGATCACCGTAATTCCCTTTTGCTTCAGTTTCTCAATAATGGAAAACAGCAGCTCCACCTCCGCAGCAGCCAGCGGCGCCGTCGGTTCATCCATGATCATGATTTTGGCATGATTGGAAATGGCACGGGCAATTTCCACCATCTGCTGATTTGCAGGGCTCAGCCGTTCCACCCGCATCGCCGGGTCAAGCCCGAAACCATACTCATCGAAAATCTGCTGTGCCAGCTTATTCAGTCGGCGCTTGGAATAACCTTTGCCCATTTTTCGACCCATGAACATATTTTCCGCCACCGTCATTGGGGTGACCAGATTAATGTCCTGATAAATGACCGCTACACCGTTTTCTGCAGCCAGACCGGGGGTCATCTGGGGATAGCTCTTACCGTCAAAAATGATCTCTGCGCCGCCATCGGGGCTGATGGCTCCGGCAATGATTTTGATCATTGTAGACTTTCCTGCACCGTTTTCGCCCATGAGCGCATGGACTTCTCCTTGCTCAAAAGTCACCGATACATCGTTCAGTGCCACAACGCCGGGATATGTTTTCGTAATATTCTTCAATTCAAGCATTCGCTTGCCTCCTTCGTAAAAAGGGAGGGGCACTCCAAGGGAGCACCCCTCAAGGTTCTATCATTGCACAGGGGTAAATGTCCCGGCAGCAACATCAACTGTAACCGTTGCGTTGCCGTCTACAATCCAGTCCCACAAGCCCGGTGTCTTAAACTCAGAAGAGGCATCCACATTGGTCAAACCCTTGATGGTGACTACATTGCCCTCTGCACTGTATGTACCGGCA
Source organism: uncultured Oscillospiraceae bacterium (assembly GCA_964586875.1). Classification (GTDB taxonomy): domain Bacteria; phylum Bacillota; class Clostridia; order Oscillospirales; family Oscillospiraceae; genus Faecousia. The sequence goes on along the minus strand of CAZPJH010000003.1, from coordinate 36,884 downwards.
TAAACATCCTTGATCATCGGATTGTCCTTCAGAGAGAATTGGCAAGTTCCATCTGCTGCCAACACGATCTGGAGGGTCTCCTCCCCCATCATGCCCTGGAAGGTGTAGGTGTAAGTTCCGGCAGCGACAGGTGCATCGGCGCTGGGCGCACCGGGCACAAATGTGCCGTTATCGGAAATGGTGATCACCGCATCGCCGGTGGTTCCATCGATCCAATCCCACAGCCCGGGGGTCTTGTATGCAGAAGATGCATCCAGATTGGCAAGACCCTTGATGGTGACCACATTGCCCTGACGGGTATAAGTACCGGCATAGGCATCTGTGATCATCGGGTGATCCTTCAGTTGGAAATTGACCGTACCATCTTCATTGAGAACGATCTGCGCCGTTTCTTTGCCGCCAATGCCCTCATATTCATAGGTGTAGGTCGCAGCAGTGGGATTTTGATCCTCCGTGCCGCCCTGATCCGGCACATCTCCCTGATCCGGCTTTTCCTGCATGTCCTGATTATAGCCATTGACGCTGTCCCAGTAGGTCATCAGCTTTTTCTGTGCCAGTACCTCTTTATAAGTGTAAGCAGCGATATGCGTGGGCGAATCAAAGCAAACGAGGGCATCTACACCATTGTTCAGTGTACCGTCAACAGGATAATACAGACCGATGGAATTAGGATTGGTTTTGCCATAGTCTTTGCCGGCCTGACCAAACATCACCCGGCTACACAGATCTGCCAGCGTTGCCGCTGCATCACCGCCGCCGAACTGGACAGCACCCCGGAAGCAACTGTAAGTACCCACATTGTCAGAAACAGAGCCGATCAAATACTCATATTCATTGCCCATAACACCGCCGGAGAAGAAGGCGAATTCCTTTGCCTCTTCTTTGGAATAGTGGTCGGTAATATGGGTAGAGCCGGCGGTAGAAGCCAGAGAATTGTAAGCGATAAAGACCCGAACCTTGGGATTTTCCGTCAGCACATTGGAAACAACGCCCTTGTTATCGCTCATGGACATCTGGGTGCTGCAAGCTTCATAGCTGGAAACACGGGATGCGATCATCTCACAGTAGACGGGGTTTTCGATCTTATTGGCCTCGTCCACCACTTCGCCCATCAAATTCACATAATCGCCGTTGACATTCTTCAGGTACTTTTCCAAGATCATGGCCTCGCCTTTACAGCGGGTGATCGCATCTTCGCTCAATGTAGAACTGAGGAAACGCACTTCCCAGTCGCCGTTGGGATCCATATGTTCTTCTACCCACGTTTTTGCAATAGATGCAACATACATGCCAACCATAAACTCGTCATCGGAGCAAACGGCATCATAAGCATCTTCGCTGACCGTTCCCGTACCGCCGGAAACCACCACCTTAATGCCCTGCTCCCGTGCTTTGATCAAGCTATCTTCCAAGGTAGAAATTTCGCAGGGCAGGATCACCAGCATTTCCGCTCCCATCAAAATAAAGTTCTCAACCTGAGAACGCTGAGTCGCAGAAGAGTCATCCGCAGATACCACCTGCACATCATAGCCCTGCGGTTCAAACATATCCTTCAGCGCCTGCTCTTGTAGCACAGCAATGGAGCTGGACTTATTCTGCATACAAACACCAATGATCTTACTGTCAGTCTTTTCGCCGTTACAACCGACAAAGCACCCGGCCACCAGCACAAGCACCAGCAAAAGACTTAGCATTTTTTTCATTTCTTATTCCTCCTTGTGTTTCATTCCAAGGGATCCGCAGGCCGTTCCCTCTTATCAATTGCACCCTCATTTTAACAGTTTTTTCGCACCAAAAACACCTTCAATTCCAGTTTATTTATTCGTATTATTTGATTTATTGCAAATGTTCTTTCCCTTTTCCGCAGTATTTTCGCCCTTGACATGGTGTAAATTGCCAATTATAATAAGTTTTTATAGAGCACATTCACCAAAGCATCCGCCATTTTATTATTCCAATATTTTGTTTTAGGAGAATGACTATGGATTTTGACCGCCTTGCAGAGTTTATTGCGATCGCCCGATATGGCAGCATAAAAAAAGCAGCACTGGAACTCAAAATTTCCAGTGCCACATTAAGTGCGCGGTTAATTCGGTTTGAAGAGCATCTGGGCGCACCGCTGTTTTGCCGCAAAGCTGATGCCATGACTTTAACGGCAGCAGGACTGCAGCTGCTGCCCAGTGCCCAGGAAATTGTCAGAAATTACCAAAATATACACAACTCCATGCGTTCCGTGCAGGATCACTCCTATCATCAGCTGCGTATTGCCATCAGCGACTCCAATCTTCCGCTGAATTTGGGGCCCTTTCTGGATCAGTTGAATCTAAATTATCCCAATATCCGTCTGGAGATCATGGACGACAGCCGTTACGGCATTATCGACGGATTGCAATCCGGTGCGGTCGATATCTACTTTGCGCCTGTTATGGCCGATTTTGCCCCAAAAGACTTGGCAAAAGTCCCTGTCGCCACTTCGGCTCAATATGTGATCCTTCCAAGGAAACATCCATTGGCCGATCGTCCCATGGTATCCATACGAGAATTGGACGGAGAGTGTTTTATCCTTTACCCTCAGACCGCAGAACCCGCCAGTCGAGAATTCCAGATCCGAAATTTAGAAGATTCCGGCATCCGTTATTCCGTATATGACAGCGATACTTCCCCCGTATTTTACAAACTGTTGGTTCCCGTAGGCAAGGGCATCCTGCTGCGTCCCATGCCGATGATGGATATGCCGCCAAACACAGTCTGTCTGCCTGTCACAGGGCTTCCCCATCCAGTAAGCACCTGTTTCTTCTATAACAAAATCGACCCCAATGAGGATGTCCTTGCTTTCGCCAGAGACTTCCCCGCATTCGCCAAGGAGGTGTCCGGTAATGAACGCAGGAAGGCTCTATGAATTTCTGGTGCTGTCCAGAGTGCTTAATTTCAGCAAAGCTGCACAGGCGCTTTATATCTCCCAGTCCGTTTTGACCCGACACATGCAGGATCTGGAAGAGGAAATGGGCGTCTGCCTTCTAAAGCGCACGACACACAGTGTATCTTTGACAGAAGCAGGGCGAATTCTAGCAAAAGAATGCCCGGAGCTGATCAACAAGTGTGACTCCGCATTGCGCCGTCTTCACAGTCAAAACATTCCAGCCAAGGGAAAAATCAAAATCGGCATTGGCTTGGAATTATCCTATTCCAACCGAATTCGAGCCTTTATTCAGGATTTCCTAAAGCGTTACCCTGATATTGAGCTGCAATATTTTGTACATACAGAAAGCACCCCCAGCCAGACCATCTTACCATATGATCTGTTTTTTACGCCCTGTTTCTTTCCCGATCTCCCCCATACCAGCCATCAACTTCTCATCCAGAAAAACAGCACTTTTGCCGTCTTACCGCCCAACCATCCGCTGATGTCAAAATCAGCAGTGGCACTCCATCAGCTGATTGGCCAGACCATCATCGTTCCTCATGCCGAAGAATTGTTTGGCCCTTATGCACAAAACTGGATACGAGCAGAAAAAGCAGCCAAAGGTCAGGTATCCATTATCAAGGTGGATAACCTATCCACCGCACTGTTTCTGGTGTCCATGGGCAAGGGCATCTGTATCGCCCCCCGGTATGTTAAAAATATGCTCTCCCCCGAAACATTTATTGTCAGCATTTCTGATCATAATTGCCGTTTCGACGAGTATCTATACTACAACGAAAACGGAAATGGTGCTGCCGAACTTTTCTTTGAAGAATTCACACGAGCAGTCGAACGCTAAATATCCAGCAGCCGAAATGCTATGATAATTTCAATATTGCCGCGGTCTGGTTTTTGATTTGGAAATAAGAAACGCCCTTGATTTCCCAGTGAAATCAAGGGCGTTCGAGCTGCTATCCAGATTTGAACCGGTAACCGTCCTCCCGGAAAGCAGGCTTTCCGGGAGCCCTTACAGACCTCACGATTGAATCTGCCCTTCGGGCATGGGATGAGCTCTCCAGTTCTTTTTCACATAAAAAGAAAAGCTCCGAAGCAATTACTTCGAAGCTCTTTTGTCCGCGGACTATAAAAAAGATATTTTTCGTCACTCGTGTTAGAGATTTGAACCTCCGTCATTATTCAGCGGTGGGGGCAAGCTGTTCGGTAGTTTCCATGCCACCGGCGAAGATGATGCGGATCTGCTCTTTGGATTCGACGACCACGCACTCTATGATTTGACGGACAATTCGGTCGTCGTATTCCATCGGGTGGTTTTTGAGGCCGTCGAGGATGGTATAAATATCGTCCAGTCGGGACTGGGTGTTTTCCCGTTTTTGCTTGGTATCGGCGGTCTGCGACAGCTTTTGTTGCAGGTCGCTCTTCTCGTTCATAAGGGCTTTGGCTTTGTTTTCGTCGAAGGCATCTACCGAGTCGGAAGATATATTTTCAGCATAGCATTGAATTCTGCATCTATTTCAGCGATGCGAATTTGGATAGCAATGCTTTCGTCCTCGCTCTGCTCGGCGGTCAGAGCCATTCCGATGTGCAGTTTCAGTGTATTCAGCACATTGGTGTTCATCTGCGCTGTTCGCAGGATGGCTCTCATAATGGCTTGGTGCAACACGCTTTCCTCAATGGTCGGGGACTCATGGCAGTATTTCTTGCCGAAGTCCAATCGGCTGATGCACCGCCAGACGATCTTCTTTTTACCTTTGACTGTCCATGTGCATCGGCGGTAGGGCGTTTTGCACTCACCGCAGACCAGTTTTTCGGTCAGTGCGTATTTGCCGGAATATTTACCCTGCTCGATTTTCGTGCCCACCTGTTTGACCTTCGGCTTTCCGGCTCGCCGAGCCAGTTCTTCCTGCACTCTGCCAAAGGTCGCTTCGTCGATGATGGCTGGGTGATTGTTTTCCACATAGTATTTGGGGCGTTCACCATTACCATTGTCCGTTTCTGTATCAAAGGCATCGATTGAAAGCAATCCAACATTCTCATCCAACTTGTGCAAATATTTCTGCCGCTCTTTCTCACGATAGAAGTCCGCATATTGCTCCTGATCCGTTTCCAAAAGGCAGCCCTGTACAGGGATAAACCATTTTGAGCTCATTTCCGGCTCTTTTTCTTTCCGTTCCTCAAATTGTTGGTATGTCAATTCGATATAGTTTCCGTTTTCCAGTACAAAAACCTTTCTCGGTGCATATTTCATGCCCGTATCCTCCTGTTTTGAAATTTGAAATGTTGGAATTTTTCAAATTTCGGGCAGGAGGCGCACGGATGGAGACGAAAACGCAAGTTTTCGTAAAATACGCAAAAAGACGCCTATTGTTGGGCGTGACAAATGTCAGCCACTCAATAAGCGTCTTTTTTATGACTATATTCAGTTTGGGCAGCGTCGGATGAGCTATGTTTTCAAATCATATTCGTTACTCGTAACGAGTAACGACACGTGGTTCACCCAACGCATAAATTGTACCTCCTTGATTTTGTATTGGCACGGCTCGTCCAAGGGGGTCGGAAGATGACCGTGTAGAAAAATTACCTTCGGTAAATATGTTTATTGCAGAATGATCATTTTCGCTAAAAAGCAGACGGACGATGGCGGAAAGATCCGTCACCGCCCGTTGGGGTTGTCACTTTACTTGATTTCTAATGAGTATTATTTAAATAAAAACGATATTACTAACAACACAATTGATGTAATTAACAATCCAATATCGCATAATTCAAGTTTGTTATAACTAGTATCATAATCAAAATTATCATGTAAAATACCCGTTATTTTCCAACATATATCAAAGAATGTTTTCGGTGCAATCCACGCAAACAAATGCAGAGAAAATAAAACAAACGCAAGGACTACAAATAATAAACGATCATTCAAAAGATGGCTAATTAGTTTATCAATTGCAAAGATTGAAATCACAATAAATATAATTGTTAATATTATTTTTAATATTTTCCTCATTAAAACCAATCCTTGTGAATTATTTCATTAAATTTATTGATTGTCTTTTTCCAATCCACGCCAAACCAGGACATTCTATGATCGTTAAATATAGTCTAACGAAAGCGGTTCTACCATTATCAACCTTTGCCCATCGCAATCATACGCAACAAAAATACATTCACATTCATCATTTTGGGGGAATTTGTTATATTCATCGCTCGTCATATTATAGAACATATAATATTCAAAAGTTTCCGATTCATATTGAATATCTATGGGTAATAAGCCCTTGATTGCGTCGTTTAATTCATTTTTCCATAATTCATTGGTTCTAATTTCCTGTTCAAACGCAGATTTGCTTTCACTATCAACGATTTTAATATAGCTTACATGATAAGAATCAAATCTCATGGTTGCAACTTTGATATTATCAGGCATGTCCAGATCCATTTTCGTTTCAACAGCCAAGACTTCATTGATATCGTACGAAACCATATCGCTAAAAATAAATCTATATGAGCCAAAAACCATCAATAACGGCAAACAAATAAATGCAATAATAAAATTCTTCTTGTATTTCTGTTGGCTATTTTTTAGTTTGGATCCAACTAGGATCGACAAAATACCAATTGGTACAAATAGCCACATGACCCAAGAATATCTGATGATCCCTGCAACACCAAATATATTTGACTCACCAATGCTACCGGCTAGAGAAAATGAGAGCATTGGCGAAACAAGAGTTACCCAGAATAATATATTACCTAAGCGCTTTTTTTCCATATTTTTTCCTTTCCTAACGAGCAAAATCAAAACCAATTCTAAACTATATTTTCAGAAATTCCTGCATCTTGTAACGCCAAAATCATCTCATCACAGAACCTAGTGGTTATCACAGTTTTTCCTTTACCATTGATATGAAGCGTAAACAAGTAAAACCGAGAACTATTATATCTTTTACATTCATATTCCGTAATACAGCCAAATTGAACGTATTGTTTTCTAAATATAGTACGAAGATATACGCCATCTTCCGTAACTTTCAAGCGGTACACAAAATAGTATAAGCCCCCATATAGTGACAAGCTGCCTACCATACCGCACCACACACATATCAAGACAACATCCTTGGTTTCAAATTTCGGATTATTCCCAAATGTAACCGCAGCCAATGCCATGAAAAAATAGCTAATTACTGATAAACCGAACCAATATTTGCCTTCTTTTCTTAGGTTATCTGTGAAAATCATATAAACCTCCTAAATTAGCGTATCGAGCAGAAAAATAATTCCAGATGTAGTTCCTGCCACTATCCTTGCTCCTGGCAAAGGTAACATTGCAACCGTTGCACACAAAGCATACCCAATAAGTGCCCCTGTTCCGATCGACACAGTTGTATCTAATGTCATGTTTCCTTTAACAACCCCGCTGCTAATCGAAAGTCCGTCACTTACGCTCAATCCGATACCATGAGTTGTCCACGGCGTCAATTGCCAACTTGCTCCAATGCCGTCCCCACCGCTATAAACACTAAATCCACCCCAGTCTCCAGCATTAATTCCAATACCCATGTTAGTCCCATCATTTCCGCTATCAATAAAGTAATAGAATGTATTGGGTTCATTCATTTGCATGGTTACGGTTGTAGAAATATTGCCAAGCAAGAATGAGATAACCGGATCTTTAACAATCTTTACCGTATAGTGGGTCATTGCCACCAGGCTTGATTTGCGGTTTGAAGTAATAGATACTGTATTGCTTATATATTTGCTGCTTCCTAGTTTGGAGGTGCAATATCCTGCTATACCACAGGATGCCAACCCTAATACACTTGTGCTGTTTCCAATCGTGCCCCTATTTGTAGCACTGTTCAAATCATTCCTACAGTATGCATACAGGTTCAAGCCATTGACGTTTTCAGGCTCCAGATACTGGGCAGAGTCGGGGCTAATGAATCTACAAAAATCGGGGCTATAATATCTTGCGTTGCAATAGAAGAACTCGGTTTCGGCATCGAAGTAATAACCCTTATATCGGAAAGAGTTGATCACGCCAATAGTGGTAGCCTTGGAGCCAGTAATTTTCTGGCATTCACCGTAAGCGGAATAATAATAGTTTACAACTACATTGCCGTTTGCATCTACAATACCCAGAATGTTCTGCAGGGTATGGAGGGCTATATCAACGCATACAAACACTGCGTTTCGTTGTATGATCGTGTGTTCAGAAAGCTAAGAGCCAGTGATTTCCAGTCCGTTATACTTGAAATGGAAGGAAAGGGGCTATCCGCTGCATCATGCAACAAAGTGGTTCAATTATTCGGTCAGCTCTCAAAGTGGGCGATCCGGGAAGAAATATGCCACACGAACTATGCACCATTCGTCACGATTGCAGACACGGAGAAAAAAGCGAAATCGGCATTCTCGGAAGAACAGATAAAAGCTATACAGAGCGCAAGCTCCCCTGCTTCTGATATTGCAGTCGTTCTTCTTTCGACAGGTTGCAGACCTAACGAGCTTTTCTCGGTAACTCTTGAAAATTGCCATGACGATTATTTTGTGTCTGGATCTAAAACGGAAGCAGGAAAAAATCGTGTTATACCAGTGAACAAGTTTGGATTGGCGAAATATCAAAAACTGGTAGATCAAGCAAAGGGAAGAGGCGGCTCCAAACTTATTGACGGATATGACGGAAACCGAAACTATCCAAATTTTGCGAAACGAGACTGGAAGGACTTAATGTCTGAGTGCAAAATCGAAGGAATGACACCGTATAACTGCCGACACACTTATACCACGCTGGCTGTCCAGTCTGGTGTAAAGCCGGAGATCCTACAAAAAATTCTTGGCCACGCAGATTACAGTACGACCGTTGGTGTTTACACCCACCTCGGAATTGCTGACATCATCGAAGAAAGCAAAAAGGTTGCGGTTACAGACAGGTTACAGACACAGCAAAAAGAGGTCTAGCAAATAGCCTTAAAAAGTTCTTGAAATACAGTAAAATCCCCGAAAACCAGTGGTTCTCGGGGATAATTTGGAGCTGCTATCCAGATTTGAACTGGAGACCTCATCCTTACCAAGGATGCGCTCTACCGACTGAGCTATAGCAGCATATTTTGTTGTTCTCTGTCGCCCGACGACTTTGATATTATATACTATGAACTTTAAATTGTCAACACCTTTTTTTGAAAATTTCAAAGTTTTTTCAAAGTCCCTCTTTTTCCGATTTTGTCCTCCTCTTGAACAGGATCCAGCCTTGATTTTTTCCGTATCTGTGCTATAATGTACAAATACAGACAACCGAAAGGGGCCTTCCATTATGCAACATGGAGATACTCTCTACCAGCAATTTGTTTCTATTCTGAAAGAAGAACTTCGTCCTGCCATGGGATGTACCGAGCCCATCGCTCTGGCCTACGCCGGTGCTAAGGCTCGTGAAATTTTAGGCTTGCTTCCCACCAAGATCGATGTTCTGGTCAGCGGCAATATTATCAAGAATGTGAAAAGTGTGGTCGTCCCCAACACCGGTGGACTGCGTGGCATTGCCGCTGCGGTATGCGCCGGCGTGGTAGCCGGCAATGCAGATCGTCAGCTGGAAGTTATCGCCTCTGTTTCTCAACAGAAGCAGCAGGAGTTAAAGGATTATCTCTCTCAAGTCAGCATTAACATCGCCCCCTCCCCTTCCGATTTGATTTTCGACATTGACATCACCCTTTGGGCCGGCCAGGATACCGCTCATGTGCGTATCGTCAACCACCACACCAACATCGTCCACCTGAGTCACAACGGCCAAGTGTTGCTGGAACTGCCGGTGGAGGAGTCCTCGGAGGACAATCTGACCGATAAATCCTGCCTGAGCATTGAGCGGATCGTCGATTTCGCTGAAGTATTGGATGTGGCGGATATTGAAGAATGTGTCGGTCGCCAAATTGAATACAACTTGGCCATTGCAAAAGAAGGCCTTCAAAATAACTGGGGTGCCAACATTGGCTCCGTCATCATTCATCAACAAGGCACTTCCAACAACCGTCGTGCGGCCGCATATGCAGCCGCCGGTTCCGACGCCCGTATGAGTGGTTGTGAAATGCCGGTCATTATCCTTTCCGGCAGCGGCAATCAGGGCATCACCGCCAGCGTACCTGTGGCCTTCTACGCCAAGGCGCTGGGTGCCAGCCGGGAACAGTTGCTCAAAGCCGTGGCACTGAGCGACCTGGTGACCATCCACCAAAAAACAGGCATTGGCCGGCTTTCCGCCTACTGTGGTGCCATCAGCGCCGGTTGCGGTGCAGGCGCAGGCATTGCCTACCTTCATGGTGGCCGTCATGAAGCCATCGCCCACACGGTAGTCAATGCAGTAGCCATTCTTTCCGGCACCATTTGTGACGGTGCCAAGCCCTCCTGCGCCGCCAAGATCGCCGCAGCAGTAGATGCCGGAATTCTTGGCTACAATATGTATCTGGAACATCAGCAATTCTATGGCGGTGACGGAATCGTCACCAAAGGTGCCGATCAAACAGTTATCAATGTGGGTCGTCTTGCCAGAGAGGGTATGCGTGAGACAGATCGTACCATTCTGCAGATCATGCTGGACGAGGGCTGCTAAAGCATGGCTCGTTCTTTATGGACTTGCACCAAAAATTATAAAATCCGAAGTCATTGACTTCGGATTTTTCTTGTCAGCCCATCACTGCTATGGTATACTAAAATAAAAAAGGAGTTTTTTCATGAAACGAATGCTTGACTGTTACGCCTCCGATTTTGCCGCCATGGACAAACAGGGGCTTCTGCACGCCATCGCCCACGCCGAAGGCCGCACCATTGCATGCGAAACCATCGGCTGCATTCAGCCCATGCTGGGGGACATTTCCAATGCAGAATTTGCCGCATCCATGGGTGCAGATATTCTGTTGCTGAATATTTTTGATGTACAAAACCCGGTTATCCGTGGACTGCCGAAGACCGAGCCGGATCAACTGATCCACCAGTTAAAAAAACTGACCGGTCGCCCGGTGGGAATCAATCTGGAGCCGGTGGAGCAAAGCCTGTCCTCTGAAAATCCGGAGGAAAATATGTGGGCCATGACCGCTGGTCGAAAAGCGACCCTGGCCAATGCAAAAAAAGCAGTGCAAATGGGCATCGACTTTATTCTGCTCACCGGAAATCCCGGCATCGGCGTTACAAACGAAGCCATTACCCAAACGCTGGAGCTTTACCATCGGGAATTGGGGGAAAACGTCATTCTTGCCGCAGGAAAAATGCACGCCTCCGGCATCATCACCGAAGGAGCAGAAAACATCCTGACCAAACAGGATATCCAGTCTTTCCGCCAGGCAGGTGCTGACATCATTCTTATGCCTGCCCCCGGCACTGTACCCGGTCTGACGCTGGAATATGTCAAAGAACTGATTGCCTATGCTCACAGTCTGGGGGCATTGACCATCACCTCCATCGGCACTTCTCAGGAAGGTGCAGATGTGGCCACCATTCGGCAAATTGCCCTCATGTGCAAAATGGCTGGGACAGATATTCACCATCTGGGTGACTCCGGCTATGGTGGAATGGCACTGCCGGAAAACATCCAGGCCTATTCCATTGCCGTCCGAGGCATTCGCCATACCTATCGACGGATGGCCGCTTCCGTCAATCGATAATAAATGCAGTAAGCACCGGAGCGCCGCAAGGCGATCCGGTGCTTGTTTTTATAGGAGCGATCATTCTCGATGGTCGTCCAGCAAGGTGGTATTGGAAGCTTCTTCGATGGTACGGTTTTCCATACAGGCGGCAAACTGGGCGCCGGTCATAGACTCATGCTCCAGCAGGAAATCTACAATTCTCTGGAAGCTGTCCGTATTTTCGGAAAGCAGCTGCTTGCAATGCTCATAAGCCTTATCCATCAGATCTTTTACTTCGTCATCGATGGTAGCGGCCACTTTTTCAGAATAGCTCTTGGTGGTCTGGTAATCCCGGCCGATGAACACTTCTCCACCATCCAGATAGGACACTGTACCCAGCTTCTCACACATACCGTAGCGAGCCACCATATCCCGTGCCAGTTTTGTTGCACGATCAATGTCGTTGGAAGCACCTACGGAAATATCACCGATATACAGTGCCTCAGCCACACGTCCGCCCAGCAGGCTGACGATCTGCTCGTACATCTCATTGCGGGTCATATTGGAAGAATCGTCCTTGGGCACAGACCAGGTAGATCCCAAAGATTGGCCTCTGGGCACAATGGTAATGTGCTGCACACCGCCAATGGTGGGCAACAGGTGCATCGCCACTGCGTGACCTGCCTCGTGGATGGCGGTAGCTTTCAGATCCTGCCGTTGCCGCAAATGACTGCGCTTGGCAGGGCCTGCGGTTATTTTCATCATGGCCTCATTGATATCCGCCATAGACAGTGCCTGTCGATCATCACGGGCAGCCATAATAGCCGCTTCATTCAGCAGATTGCTCAGATCTGCACCGGTAAATCCAGGGGTCGCACGGGCAACCGTTTTCAGATCCACCTCTTCATCCAATCGTTTATCTTTGGCGTGTACCTTCAAAATATCGGTTCTACCCTTTACGTCCGGACGACCGACATAAATCTGACGGTCAAAACGACCGGGGCGAAGCAGCGCCGGATCCAGAATATCTGCACGGTTGGTTGCCGCCAGCACGATCACGCCTTCTGTACGGCCAAAGCCGTCCATTTCCACCAGGAGCTGGTTCAGCGTTTGCTCTCGCTCATCATGGCCGCCGCCCAGACCTGTGCCTCTTTTGCGTCCCACTGCGTCGATCTCATCAATAAAAATGATCGCAGGAGCAATTTTCTTTGCCTGTGCAAACAGGTCACGGACACGGCTTGCACCCACGCCCACATACATTTCCATAAAATCCGAGCCAGAGATGGACAGGAACTGCACATCTGCTTCTCCGGCGACTGCTCTGGCCAACAATGTTTTGCCAGTGCCGGGAGGACCTACCAGCAGCAGTCCATGGGGGATCCGTGCGCCGATTTTGGTATACTTCTGGGGGTCACGCAGGAAATCCACCACTTCCGCCAGTTCCGCTTTTTCTTCATCTGCACCGGCCACATCATTGAACGTGACCTTTTTCCCATTGGGAACACCCAGCACAGTTCTGGCTTTGCCAAACTGGTTCATGGAATTGGCAGCATTGGCTCTGCCTGCCAAAAACGCCCAAATCAGGATCATCACCAGACCCACGATCAAAAGAGGCAGGATCAGATCATAATAAGAGGTCTTTTCCTGAGGAGCGAAACGGTAGTTCTCTACGATCCCCTCTTCCCGCTGCTGCTCGATCAGCGCACCCATATCCTGCCAGAAAGCCTCACGGCTGGCAATGTCTGCGTATACCTCTGTATCTCCGTCATAAGGGTTGTAAAGTTTCAGATAGATCTCGTCTTCGGAAAGTGTAAAGCTTTTGACCTGTTCTTCTTTGAACAGCCGCACCACTTCTGAATAGGCGATACCCTGGTTGAAAGTTTCAAACAAGCCTGTGATCAGGGAAAAAATCAACACCAGGATAATAACATACATAAAAATGGATAAAATACTGCGTTTTTTCAACTTACGATTTCTCCTTATTTTGCATAAGCCTCAGGCTTTAGAATACCAACATAGGGCAGGTTACGGTACTTTTCGTCATAATCCAGTCCGTATCCAACCACAAAAGCATTGGGGATCCGAAATCCCACATAATCTGCTTCCATCTTCACCTCCGGAAGTCGACCCTCCGGTTTGTCAAGCAGCGTACAAACTTTCAGCGATGCCACGCCTTTGCTGCGTAAATGCTCGCAAACAAACTGCAACGAACGACCGGTATCCAAAATGTCTTCCAGTACGATCACATGACGTCCCCGCAGATCCGCAGACACATCCTGCCTGACACAAATATTTCCCGTTGACTGGGTGCCCTCGTAGGAGGATATCCACATAAAATCCAGCTGGCAGGGTGCATCAAATGCACGGATCATATCCGCATAAAATACCACCACGCCCTTTAAAACACCGACAAACACCGGGTTTTTATCCGCATACGCAGCTGTCAATTCTTTTCCCAACGCCTCAATGCGTCCCTGGATCTGCGCTTGTGAGAGTAATACTTGCTGAATGTCCTTGTGCATGGTTCTCCTCCAAAAATCATATTTCTGTAAAAATGAACTGTACCGCAGGTAATTGCAAGGGAACTCTATTTTGATTCACGCCAATATGATATACCGCCAAAACACCTTTGTCATCTGCCAATACAGGGATCATATGGCGCTGTGAGGCAGGGATTTTACGATCGATAAACAATTTTTTCAAAGACTTGGTACCACCGCTGAGTCTGATCTCATCGCCGGGAAGGCGGCTTCGCAGGTAAAACACATCCGAAGGCGGCACGGTAAAAATTCGGTCGTTGTTGACGATCTCATCTGCCGGGCGGCAGATCACCTTCAGACCCAATGATGGAATTTCCATCTGTCCGGGGCAGCTGATCTGTATGGGTTCAAATCGACTCAAGGACTGAATGCGTAAGATCCCATAACAGCGCTCTACTGTGATCCCACCGGGCAAATGGGTCTGAGCGGAAGGCTTTTCAGAAAAAATCAGATCCTCCACCGCAGTAATATGCCGATATTCCGGTTCTTTAACACCATTTTCCTTCAGAAAATTTTCGATCACACGATTGCGAATCGCCGGGTCGATCCGTCGGAGTTTTTCCACTTCCGGCGTCGCCATCTCACGAGCCTGCTGCTGCAAGAAGGCTTCATCATGGCGCAAAGTCAACGCCATTGCCGATAAGTTTTCGGCTAGTTTCGGATTTTCCTTTTCCAAAATCGGCATCACATGATGACGCAGACGGTTTCGGAGGAACAAATCCGTATCGTTGGAACTGTCTTGAACACAGGTCAGGCAGTATTCTTTCAGAAATTTTTGCACATCCGTCCTGGTCACAGACAACATGGGACGGATGATTTTTCCATTGATCGGTGCGATCCCCCCCAGCCCCTTCAGGCCGGTACCACGAACCAGATGTAACAGCAGTGTTTCTGCATTGTCATTGGCGGTGTGCGCCGTGGCGATCTTGCCGGGCAATGTAGCGAAGAAGGCATATCTTGCCTCCCGGGCTGCTGCTTCCAGACCCTTCGACCCCGCCTTAACTTCTCCTGTTCCTACAAACAGCGGAATATCATAGCGGTCACATAGTCTGCGAACGAACTGCTCGTCCCGATCCGACTCCTGCCCACGCAGTTGGTGATTGAAATGAGCCGCCGCCAGGTCGAATTGAAATTTTTCCCGGAGCAAATACAGCGCAAACAGTAGCGCTGTTGAATCTGCACCGCCGGACAAGGCGCAGACGATTTTCTCTCCGGGGCAGATCAGATCATATTCCCGAATGAAGGCGGTCAGCTTATTCAGCATGTTTCCACTCCCGATCTGTAAATGCCTGATACTGTCCGATCCACTGCAATTTCACCGTACCGGTTTCGCCGTGACGGTTTTTTGCAACGATACACTCGGCAATGCCCTTATCTTCAGAATTTTCATGGTAATATTCGTCACGGTACAGGAACATTACAGAGTCCGCATCCTGCTCAATAGCACCGGATTCACGCAGATCCGACAAAATCGGCCGCTTATCTGTACGGCTTTCCACCGCACGGGACAGCTGCGACAGGCAAATAACAGGAACATTCAGTTCTTTGGCCATGATCTTCAAGCTTCTGGAGATCTCGCCCACCACGGTAACACGGTTGTCACCGCCGCCTTTGCCATAGCCGGAACCCTGCATCAGCTGCAAATAGTCAATGATCACAAGCCCCAAATTTTCCACTCTGCGGCACTTGGCATTGATGTCCGCCACGGTGACAGAGGGGTTGTCGTCGATGCGGATATCCGTCTGGCTCAGGGCAGCGGACGCCATGCACAATTTCGTCCACTCTTCCTCGCTGAGTTTACCGGTGGCAAGTTTTTGCAGCTCTACAAAACTTTCATTGGCCAGAAGGCGCATTGCCAGCTGCTCTCTGGACATTTCCAAGTTAAAAATGGCAACGGTTTTCTTGTACTTTTTTGCCACATTCACGCCAATATTCAGGGCAAATGCAGACTTACCCATAGCCGGACGGGCAGCGATCAGCAAAAGATCCGACTTATTCAGGCCGTTGATCTTGGTATCCAGATCCCGCAGGCCGGAAGACAGGCCGGGAATGGCCGAGTCCGACTGGCTCAATTCCGTCAGATGGTCAAAAACTTTGTGCAGCACTGTTCCGATATGCTCCAAAGAATCTCCACGCTCACCTTTACGCAGCGCATAGATTTTCTTTTCCGCAGACTCCAGCATCTCCGCCGGTGTACCGACCTGGGACTGGACTGTTTCAGAAATATCCACTGCTGCCTGCGCCAGGCCACGCAGCATTGCCTTATCCCGAACAATGCCGGCATAGCGCACGGCATTGGCTGCCGTGGGGGTGATCTCCATAAGCTGAAGGATATAATCTCGGGAATTATCGTGATAGACACCCATCTCACGCATCTTATCCAGAACCGTCACCGGGTCAATGGTCTGGGAGTAGTTAAACATGGTATAGATGGCTTCATAAATTTCCCGGTTTTGCTGCAAATAAAAATCCTCAGGTTTGATCATTCCGATCACATCCGCCACGCAGCGGCTGTCGATCAGAATAGAACCAAGCACAGACTGCTCCGCTTCTAAGGATTGGGGCACTTGCCGGGTCAGTAATTCATCCATGTAAACGCTCCTCTTCTCTCTCAGGTAAGGTGCCTGTTCAAATAAGCATTGGCCTTTTTCAAAACTTCTTTCAGATCCGGAAACACCAAAGTATCCATAGCCTGCTCATAGGTCATCAGGCTTGCCTCCGTCACCTCTTCCGGCTGACAGGCAGGGGTTTGCCCTTTAAATTCCGCCAGAAAATAGACGGTATTTTTCGTATAGCCGGGTCGACGTGCCAGCGGATAGAAAAGTTCCTCTCGAAACGTATCTATCAACGTGACCGTCAGCCCAACTTCCTCCGAAATCTCTCGCAAAGCGGTCTGCCGTTCCCCCTCCCCAGGCTCCATATGCCCTTTGGGAAAGCCGTAGTCGCCGTTTGCCTGGCGGATCACGCAAAACTGCGTCCAGCCCTTTTCCCGGGTGAAGATCACCGCTCCACAAGATTTTTCGATTTTCATATCAAGCTTCCTCGATCTTCACCGTCAGCGGTGCCGTGATCTCATAACCCAGCTTGCAGGTAACGGTATAGGTTCCCACAGATTTAATGGTATCGGAAATCACGATCTTGCGCTTGTCCAGCTTGATACCGCTGTTCTTTTCCAGCGCATCTGCAATTTCCTGATTGGTCACAGAGCCGAACAGTCGGCCTGCGCCGCCGCCCTTGCAGGTAACGACCAAAGTCAGCGCACGCAGTTTATTGGCGATTTCCATGGCCTCAGCCTTCTCCCGGGCAATGCGCTCAGCAGTAGCTTTGTCGTTCATACGCATGGTATTGACTGCATCGGTGGTTGCTTCGATTGCCATTTTCCGAGGCAGCATATAGTTTCTTGCGTAGCCGTCCGACACTTCGATCATCTGACCTTTTTTGCCTTTTCCCTTAACATCCTGTAACAAAATCACTTTCATTTTAAAACACTCCTGTTATTGTTCATAATACTTTTCAATCGCTGCCACCAGATCATTCAGGACTCCATTGACGGACTTTCCTCCGATCTGCGCTCCGGCTGTGGCTGCATTGCCGCCGCCGCCCAAAGGCTCCAAGATCATCTGCACATTGGCATCGCCGATGCTGCGGGCAGAAACATAGACCGCATCCCCATCGGGATAGAGGACAAAGGAGCAGGTGATACCGGAAATATTCAGCATATCATCCGCCGCCTGTGCTGCCAGCGGCCGGGTGGTGCCGGTATTGAGGGCTGCAATGGCAATCTCTTTGCGGTACACACGGGCAGATTTGATGATCTGATATTTGGCCATGGTTTCCTGGAAGTCGTTCTGCAGCAGTTTTTTGACTTCCACTGTATCTGCCCCCATACGCTTCAGCACCGCTGCCGCTTCAAAGGTACGTTCACCGGTACGGACATTAAAGCTCTTGGTATCCAGGAAGATACCGGCCATCAAACTCTTGACTTCAATGGGCAGAACATCCTTCTTCTCCACACTGTACTGCAGCAATTCCGTGACCAGTTCGGAAGCAGAAGATGCGTAAGGCTCATGGAGGTTGACCACCACAGGGTCAATATACTCTGCCGCACGGCGGTGATGGTCGATGACACAGACTCTGTTATTCATGGCATCCAGCAGCGGACGGCACTCTGTCTGATCGGGGCGGTTGGTATCCACTACCACCAGCGTGCTGCGGTTATCGGCTGCCAACAGTGCATCATCACCGTTGATGAAAACGCTGGCATATTTCGGCTCCTGCATGATCTCTGACAGCAGCTGCTTGGCAGAGTTGTTCTTCTGGTCGATGACGATGTAGAATTTTTTATTTTTCTTACGGCACAGGCAGGCAACGCCCATGGCTGCGCCCACAGCATCCAGGTCTGCGTTTTTATGACCCATGATGAACACCTGGCTGCTGGTGCCGATCAACTCCAACAGAGAATTGGCCGTCACACGGGAACGAACCTTGCTTCTGCGGTCCATTTCCTTTGCTCGACCGCCAAAGAAGCCAAAATTCAGCCGGTCTTTAATAACTGCCTGATCGCCGCCACGGCTGAGGGCCATTTCAATGGACAATGCTGCAAAATTATAGCTTTCTTCAAAATCCGTGCCGTCTACACCCAGACCGATGGAGATGGACGCTGCCAGGCCGGAAGGATTGACGATGGCATGCACATCCTCCAGTACCGGGAATTTTTCCTGCATGGCGTTATCCAGATCTCGTTTTTCAAACACCAGCAGGTAGCGGTTACGCTCCAACTTACGCAGCAGGCCATGGTATCCTTCCGCCCAGGTGGTAATGGCACTGTTAATATCGGCATCCATGGTGGAAATAGTGTTTTCCGGCAGGTTCATAGTCAGTTCTTCGTAATTATCCACCAGAATGATCGCCACAACAGGACGAGAACGGATATACTCATCTCGTACCTGATACATTTCCGTCATATCACTCAGATAGATCATGCCCATCAGCACGCCACTGTGTTCCTCTGTGTGGATCAGCGTACCATAGATACGGTAGCGACGGGATGCAACGGAAATGTCATAGGGGTATTCCGTCTTACCGGCTACCAGCCACTCCATGCCCATACCGGGCAACAGCTGATCGATGGTCTCTTCCGGCAGGGTATCTTTCATTCCGGTCACTTTTACAAAGCGGTCGCTGGCCCAAACCACGCCGCCATCTCCCAGGCGCACCAATGCCATAGGCAGAGGGCTTTCTGTTCCTTTGGATGTGATATCTTCCGTTTGGAAGGTTTCCTGGACGAAAGCCTGGATCTCTTTATGGCGCTTACGACGGGTCACCATGTAGATGATCGTCATGGCCAAGGTCAGCGCCAAGCCAATGCCTGCCAAATAGAAGTTCAGCATCAGCGCCGCAGCCAGGCAGAAAGCCAGCATCAGCGCAAAGCACCAACTATAACCGGGACGGAAGATCCGCCGGGTTCTCTTGTCCTTTATTCTCTTATCCATATAACTCGCCTCCAAAATGGACGATCGCGCCCATGATATTGCCATAGTCTTATGTATTATATCAAATCCGCCGGTGATTGGCAACTGCTTTTCCCATTTAAATAAAATTTTCCCGAAAAACCGGTCGAAAAAAAATTGTATACTTTTTCGCCTTTGTGTGCTATAATTACAGTAATGTGCGCCGGGTGGGCAGACCCGGGCCAACGATTTTCTCTCCCACAGGAGCGATTTTTTACAACAAACAAAGAGTTGCAGGCGCATTTTCCGATCCTCGGCGATACAGGGCCACGGAAAGGAAACACGGCTGCCTGCTTGTTATGCCTTTATGGCGTTTACAAAAGGAAAGGAGTATCAATTTGGCAGAAAAATTAAAAATTATCCCTCTCGGCGGTCTGGATGAGATCGGCAAGAATATTACGGTACTGGAATACGGTAAAGACATGATCGTAGTAGACTGCGGTCTGGGCTTTCCCGATGAGGATATGTACGGTGTGGATCTGGTGATCCCTGATTTTTCCTATTTGGTGCAAAACAAGAGAAAGTTGCGTGGTATGTTCATCACCCACGGCCACGAAGATCACATTGGTTCCATCCCCTACTGCATGCAGCAGGTCAATTGCCCCATCCACGGCACCGCCATGACCAACGGTCTGATCAAATTAAAGCTGGAAGAGCACAAACTGGCCGATAAGGTAAAACTCATCACCCACAAGCCCGGTGACATGGTGAAAGCCGGATGCTTTACCGTGGAATTTATCCATGTGAACCATTCCATCGCCGATGCTGTGGCCTTTGCCATCCACACCCCCATTGGCACTGTTGTAATGACCGGCGATTTTAAGATCGATCCCACGGCTGGCGATGGTATGATGGATCTGGCACGTCTGGGCGAACTGGGAAATAAAGGGGTACTGGCACTGCTGGCCGACTCTACCAATGTGGAACGGGCAGGCTATACCCCCAGCGAGAACATCGTCACCGAAAGTCTGGATCGTCAATTCAAAAATTGCGATCAACGCATCATCATCACCACCTTTGCCTCCAACATGCACCGTCTGCAGTCTGTATTGAACATTGCACATCGGCATGGCCGCAAAGTGGCCGTCACCGGACGGAGCATGGAAAATATGTTGAAAGTAGCTCAGGAACTGGGGTACCTGAAAGTGCCTTCCAACACCATCGTAGAGCTGGGCAACATCAAGAGCCTGCCCAAAAACAAGGTCGTGATCGTATCCACCGGTTCTCAGGGTGAAAACATGTCCGCCCTGCATCGTATGGCCTTCAACACCCACCGTCAGGTGGATATTGTAGCCGGTGATCGGATCATCATTTCCGCTTCGGCCATTCCCGGCAATGAAAAGGCCGTTTCCAAAATCATCAACGCCCTGTATCGCAAAGGTGCAGAAGTGATCTACGATAAAAGCGAAGGCCTGCACGTATCCGGCCACGCCTGCCAGGAAGAACTGAAGATCGTTCACGGATTGGTCAAACCCAAATTCTTCATCCCTGTCCACGGCGAGCAACGGCATCTGCAGATCCACAGCAAATTGGCTTCCTCCATGGGAATGCACCCCAAAAACATCGTGATCGGTGAAGTGGGCACCACCATTGAGCTGTCTGCAAGAACCGCCAAACTGGGAGCTGTCGTACCTTCCGGCATCGTATTGGTGGACGGCACCGGCGTAGGCGATGTGGGCAGTGTGGTGCTGCGTGACCGCAAACACTTGGCCGAAGACGGCATGATCGTTGTCTGTGTCAATATCAGCAGTGAAGACGGTGGCATTATCACCGGCCCGGATATCATCACACGAGGCTTTATTTATGTGAAAGAGTCCGACGAACTGATGGAAGAACTGCGATGTGTCGCATTGGAGGCCATTGACCGTTGCGGCCGCAAACGGGTGCGGGATCGTTCCGCCATTAAATCTGCCATCAAGAACGATTTGAGCGGCTACCTGTACAAGCACACCAAACGCAATCCCATGATCCTGCCTGTTATCATGGAAGTATAAAAAATCGGCGCCGGGAGTGATCCCAGCGCCGATTTGCCTTTCTTACATATTCCAGTATGTGTCTTCGTCGACTTCGTTTCCTTCGGCATCGTAGTAGGTATAATTCCGATCCTTGTCGCAAACACAATATTTGATCAGGTTATTTTCTCTGTCATAGGTTTGTTCTGTTTCCCTGATCATGTTGCCATTGGCATCGTATTCATACTCCGTAGAACCCTTGTAGAATGTATCGTTATCTGCATTATAGCTGGTATAGGTTTCCCGGGTCTTGTGTCCATCCCCATCATATTCATACTCATGAACATCCTTAGCAGTTTCATTGCCGTCTGCATCACACCAGATAACAGCATCCCGTGTCAAACTGCCATTTTCATTATATTCGTACTCATAAACTGTTTTCCCGGTTACATAACCGTTGCTATAGTGAATGCGAACATTGACTTCCTTGATCTTGTTGCCACGGTCATCGTATTCGTACTCATAGCTATATTTTTGATTTATCTTTCCATTGGATTTATAATCGGTGAAGCTATGCCGGGTCACATAGCCCTTGGCATCGTATTCGTACTCATGTTCACTGTGGCTGAGTATATCGTTATTCTCATTATATGTAATATAGATGGCCTTGGTCTTATTATCAGCGGCATCATAGGTCATATCAATAACGGCACTGCTCTGCAATTCATTGCCGTCATAGCTTCGCGATGTTACTTTCACCACATTGCCACGCTCGTCCAATTCACAGATGCCTTCTCTATATGTATCATCCTTTAAAGACTTCCGTGTGAAACAGATTTGACCTTCTGTCTTATAGTCAATGGTGTGTTCATAACTATAACGATCTGTTTCCTCCATAACCCCGGAAAGTCTGCCGTTGTCATCAAATTCGTAGATCATTTGATGATTCGGCCATTCATAGACTTCCTTTACCTTCTCATTATTCTGATAATAACAGGTCAGGGTAACTTCCTCTCCCTCATAGGTGCCGGTCAGCAGGTTGCCTTCCTCGTCCTTTTCGAAGGTCATTTTGTCCAGGTCAATGTTCAGTTCCTCAATATTGCTGCACAGATAGTCCACGTGACCGCAGTCAGCGCAGACTCTCTTCTCGACCAGTTCATAACTGTCTTCCAGATAATTGGAGGTCTTCCACTGTCCGTAATTGTGGGTATGGGCAGACTGCTCATCGTTCTGAGTCGGAGCAGTGGTGGATGCCTCCGTGTCATCCGTGGAGGCAGTGGTATTTTCCTGTGCGACACAGGCTGCCAGACCGCAAATCAGCAGGCAGGCGACCAGTAAGCAAATCAGTTTCTTCATTCTTGTATTCTCCTTCGTCAGGTTTTACAATTTATTCTTTTATCAGATTACCAGCTTTTTTTATTTTGTCAAGATGGTCTTGCCAAGGACATCCTCCCATGATAAAATAGGGAAAATTAACAAAGGAGCCGCCTTATGCGCTATTATTTTGCCCCCATGGAGGGCATTACGGACAGCATTTACCGCCGTCTGCATCACAAATATTTCCCCGGGATCGACCGCTACTATATGCCTTTTCTTTCCCCCACCATGCACCGCACCCTCTCCCCAAAAGAGCAACGGGAACTCCCCTTTTCTGACACCGTCCCCCTCACCGCCATTCCCCAGATCCTGACAAAAAACGCAGAGGACTTTCTCTGGGCCGCTCAAATCTGTCAGGATCGAGGCTATTCAGAAGTAAACCTGAATGTCGGCTGTCCCTCCGGCACGGTGGTTTCCAAGGGAAAGGGGGCCGGAATGCTCCGAGATCCCTATGAACTGGATAGATTTCTCGATCAAATCTTTTCCAAAAGTCCCATTTCCATCAGCGTTAAAACCCGACTGGGCATCGAAACAGCAGCAGAATTTCCTACCCTGCTGGAAGTTTTTAACCGTTATCCCATCTGTGAATTAACGATCCATCCCCGGGTACGGAAGCAGTTTTATAACGGCAGCGTGGACATGGAGATGTTCCGTTTTGCCGTTGAAAACTGCAAGCACCCCCTTTGTTATAACGGCGATCTCACCTGTTTGGAGGATATTTCCGCATTTTCTTCACAGTTTCCGCAGGTAGATACACTGATGTTGGGGCGTGGCCTGATCGGCGATCCGGGTATGCTTTCCCCCACCGGCACCACCGCCGACATATTAGAAAAATTTACCACTGACTTACTGGACACCTACATCGACATTTTCGGCGGATCACGCAATGCGATGTTCCGCATGAAAGAAAACTGGGGATTTCTGCTGCACCGATTTGAAGGCAGCGAAAAACTGGGAAAACAGCTGCGTAAAGCCACGGATCTATCGGAATATCGTGCCATTACATCCCAAATTATCCACACCCTGCCACTGGCTGCCAAATTACAGGCTGACTGGTAAAAAAGGCTTCTGAAGGATACCTTCAGAAGCCTTTTCTTTTATTTTGTAGAACTTCCGCTATTCAAAGAAACCGCACCCAGACCGATTTTTCCATAAGAAACATCCAAAGTCCGCTTCGTTGTGTAGCTTTCCAGCAGTTCAACAGACTTTTCATTCAAAACACCGCTGCGGCTGTACACGATCCAGCCATCTTCGCCGTTAACATAGTACAAGATCGCATATCCATCATCCGTTCTGACCAGAGTGGTATCGCCTTCCTTGCGGCCGTCTTCAAAGCCCCACTGCTCCACGGCATCATCCCGATGGACAAAATACATGATATGATAGCCGTAGACCGTTTCGACGATGGCATAGTCACCTGCCTTGCGGCCTTCATCGAAACACCAGTCGTTGAAAGAGGCGACCATCTTGCCTTCGGCCACATTTTCATAGAGGCCGCCGTTGGTGACCTTGCCGTTGTTGTCCTCGCTGTTTTCATTGGCCAGTTCGCCGAAATATTCCTCTGTGGGATTTTCCAGCCACTTTGCCAGGATCTGCTCCGCTTTTTCCTTGGCCTGTGCTGCCTTTTCCGAATCCTTAAAGGTGATGGTACCGTCTGCATTTTCCGTACCATCTGCCTTGAGCAGGATGTGGCGCACATCAATGGTGGTCAGGCTCAGTCTGGAGATATATTGCATCAGGCCGCCGGAAGATGCCGTGGTTTTGTCTTCCGACTTTTCCGTGGCCAGATCGGCAAAGCTGTCTTCTGTCTTTTCGCCCTTCAACCACTGATCCAGCAGCTGCTGTGCCTTCTCGCGGCAAGCTTCCCAGGCCTCGTCGGTGTAGATGGTGTTGCCATCTTCATCCTTGGAGCTTTCCGGCTTAATCAGGATCTGACGAATATCCAGCAGCAGACCGCTGTTTTTGGTAATATCGTTCTTCGCTAAAGTACTCTCGTTCTCTTTGAAGTAGGCCTCCAGCTCCTCAGTGGTCACTTCCACCTTGTCCATCACATCATTAAAATAGAGGTTGCCCACATAGTAACGTTCCAGATAGTACATATAGTCGGCAAACGTTACACCTGCGCCGAACTCGCCTTCCATCATTGCCTGCAGGGACTCGTAACCATTCTTGGTAGCAGAGGTAGTCATGCTTTCCTCCATATTGTCCAGACCCTTTTGGAATTCTTCAGGCAGTTCAAAGCCGGCGGCCTTGGCTTCTTCATACAGCGACTGATATCGCTGCCAGCTTACAAGCGCTTCTTCCAGGAAATATTGCTGCCAGGTCATCTCTTCCTCTGTCACCTTGCATTGCTGCTGATCCAGAGGCGTGGACAGATCCATCACATAGGAAATATAGTAGCTATACTGGGACATAAAATCATAAACCTGCATCCAGTAGTAGACCTGCAACTGACCATTGGTCAGTTCTGCATCGCCCAGGTTAGCGATCACCTTATCAGCATTCTTTTCTGCCTTCTTATCGGAGAGGGTATAGCTGTCTTGTTTGTAGATGTTGTTTTCACGGAACACTTCCCAGTCGAACCAACCCTTAATATCCCAGCTTCCGCCGGTGTCGCCAATGCCTTTGACACCCCAGAACAGCACCAGTGCCAGCACCGCCATGACTGCAATACAGCCGGAGATAGCCGCAAAACGCTTGGCTTTTTTCACATCAGGAGCAGCAGATTCTTCCGCTGTCACCGAAGGATCTGGCGTCTTCGGCGGTGTGTGATCAGCCGGTTCATCCATCACCACATCCAGGCTATTGTCGATGCCGCAATAAGGACAAAACTTTCCATTATCCGGCATTTCTTCGCCACAGAATTTACATTTCATAGCATTTCCTCTTTCTACCAATTGACATTGGATTAGTATGTTTTTCATTCTACCATGGCACAAGCGCAAAAGCAAGGGGCGCAAAAGATTATTTACATTTTTTCCACAGGAGGAAAAGCCCCCAAAATACTTGCAAAAAATCGCTGAAACTGTTATAATTAGTTATTCGGATCTTAGTCCAAAAAGGAGCAAAAAAATGGAAACAAAAACCACTGTTATTTCTCAGGAACAGCTGCTTGCACAGCACACCTATTGTGATAAAATCAGCGCTTACTGGCACAATGCAGGCCGCACTCCACTGGCCTACGTTGAAACCTACGGCTGCCAGCAAAACGAAGCCGACTCCGAGCGCATTCGCGGTATGCTGAAAGAATGCGGCTATGATATTTGCAACGAGGCAGAGGGTGCCGATGTGGTGGTGATGAACACCTGCGCCATTCGGGAACACGCCGAAATGCGTGTCTTTGGCAATTTGGGAGCACTGACCCACACCAAACGCCGCCACCCGGCTCAAAAGATCTTTCTATGCGGCTGCATGGCCGGTCAGGAGGTGGTGACCACCCGGATCAAAAACAGCTATCCCCATGTGGACGGCGTATTCTCTACCCATCATCTTTGGCAGTTTGCTGAGATCCTATACAACGTGCTTACCACTTCCAAACGGCAATTTTACATTGCTGACGAAGCAGGCTCTATTGCCGAAGGTCTACCGGTGGTACGCAGCAACACTTTAAAAAGCTGGGTATCCATTATGTACGGCTGCAACAATTTCTGCACCTATTGCATCGTACCCTATGTCCGTGGTCGGGAGCGCAGCCGCAAGCCGGCAGATATTTTAGCTGAATGTCGAGAACTGGTAGCCAACGGCTGCAAGGAGATCACCCTGTTGGGTCAAAATGTGAACTCCTACGGCAAGGATCTGGACTGCGGCGTGGATTTTGCCGATCTTTTGGCGGAAATTGCATCCATTGAAGGGGATTTCCTGATCCGCTTTATGACCAGCCATCCCAGAGATGCCTCCTATAAATTATTCGACACCATGGCTGCCTTTCCCAAAATTGCAAAGCAGCTGCATCTTCCCTTCCAGTCCGGTTCTTCCCGGGTGCTAAAAGCCATGAACCGTCACTATGATCGGGAAAAATACCTGGACAAGGTCAACTATGCCAAGAAAGTCATGCCGGAGCTGGTGCTGACCTCCGACGTGATCGTGGGCTTCCCCGGTGAAACGGAAGAGGAATTTGAAGAAACCCTCTCCCTTATTGAGGCCGTGCGTTACGACGCTCTGTTCACATTTATTTTCTCCCCCCGACCCGGTACACCTGCCGCTTCCATGGAAGATCTCACGCCGAAAGCGGAGAAAAATCGCCGATTTGATCAGCTTTGCAACCTGCAGAATCAGATCTCTGAGCAGATCCATGCCGGTTATGTGGGCCGCACCTTCCGGTGTCTGGTTGACGGACGGGATAAAGAGCATTTGACTGCCCGTACCGAAGGCGGCCGCCTTGTCCGCTTTGAAGGTGCCGACGAACTGATCGGTACTTACCAAAACATCGTCATTACAAGTTCCAGCACCTGGAGTTTGCTGGGCGAACTGAGATAATAAAAAATAACAGAAAGAGGTTATGCCCCATGGCGAAACCTGAAAAAGAATTGACTCCCATGCAGCGGCAATATCATGCCATTAAAGAAAAAAATCAAGATTGTATCTTATTTTTCCGGCTGGGCGACTTTTACGAAATGTTTGACGAGGATGCCCGGGTGGCCGCGCAGGAGCTGGATCTGACCCTGACCACCCGTGACCGGGGCAAACCCAAAGAAGAGCAAACCCCCATGTGCGGCGTTCCCTTCCACAGTGTCGATGCCTATATTGCCCGTCTGGTTTCCAAAGGCTACAAGGTGGCCATCTGCGAGCAGATGGAAGATCCGGCCACAGCCAAGGGTTTGGTGGAACGGGATGTGACCAGGATCGTCACGCCCGGCACCGTTACCGAAAGCTGTATGCTGGAAGAAAGCCGCAACAACTATTTTGCCGCACTTTATGGCGAAGGCGGCAAATTCGGCCTTGCATTTTGCGATATCTCCACCGGCGAATTCTACACCACCGTCTGTAATGGTTTTGACAGTGCGCTGTCGGAGTTAGGACGTTTTTCTCCTGCAGAAGTCGTCCGTTTCGGTGAAGGCGTGGTCAGCGATGCCATCAACGACGGGCTGTTCCGTCGGCTGCACTGCTGTGTAGACGAAGGTGATGCCGACACATTCAACGCCCAACAGGCAGAGGACGTGCTTCAGCAGCAATTCCATGCCTCTGTTGCCCAGTTGGAGTTAGGCGGATTGCCCCTGGCCATCATCGCTTCCGGCGGTCTGTTGCAAACTTTGCTGGAACTGCAAAAAAACAAGCTGCCTCATTTGCGCCCGGTGCAGTATTACACCACCGGCCGTTTTATGGAGCTGGATCTGGATGCACGCAGAAATCTGGAATTGACCGAAACCATGCGTTCCAAAGAAAAAAAGGGGTCGTTATTATGGGTGCTGGATAAAACGCACACCGCCATGGGCGGCAGAATGCTCCGCTCCTGGATCGAAAAGCCCTTGCTGGACGTACTGGAGATCACCCGTCGCCACGAAGCA
This sequence comes from uncultured Oscillospiraceae bacterium, assembly GCA_964586875.1. Taxonomy (GTDB): domain Bacteria; phylum Bacillota; class Clostridia; order Oscillospirales; family Oscillospiraceae; genus Faecousia. The sequence continues at coordinate 8,478 of CAZPJH010000003.1, read as the reverse complement.
GTGGAGGAATTCGTTTCCTCCCCCATTGTCCGTGGGGAATTGGAACAGGCACTGACAGATATCACAGACTTTGAGCGTGTATTGGCACGGATCACCTCTGGCAGTGTCAATTGCCGTGACCTTCTGGGTTTTGCCCACGGTCTGCGTGCCCTGCCCCAGGTCAAAACGTTGCTCTGCGCCATGGACGCCCCCCCGTTGCAGCGATTGGCAGAGGTCATCGATCCGCTGGAAGAATGTGCTTCCCGCATTGAAAACACCATTGTAGACGATCCTCCCTTGACCATTCGGGAAGGCGGCATGATCCGTCGAGGTGCAAACAGCGATGCCGACCATTTGCGTGATCTGATGGAAGGTGGTTCCAATACCATTGCCGCTATTGAAGCCTCCGAAAAGGAAGCCACCGGAATTCGCACATTAAAAGTTGGTTTTAACCGAGTTTTCGGCTATTATATCGAAGTTTCCAAATCGTTTATTGATCAGGTGCCTGCCCATTATATCCGCAAGCAGACCCTCGCCAACTGCGAACGCTACATTACCCAGGAGCTGAAAGATCTGGAAACCCAGGTGCTGACCGCCAAGGAACGGTTGACCGCTCTGGAGTATCAGATCTTTACGGAACTGCGTGAATTTCTGGCTCAGCACGCTGCCACAGTTCAGGTCACCGCCGCCGCGGTCGCTGCTGCCGACACCCTGTGTTCTCTGGCTGCCGTTGCCGTCCAACGTGGCTATTGTCGCCCGGAGATGACTCTCAGCAGCGACATCTCCATTACCGACGGACGTCACCCTGTGGTGGAAGTGATGCTCAAAGATGCACTGTTTGTCCCCAATGACACCAGTCTTGGAAGCAGCGACAATCAGGTTTCCATCATCACCGGCCCGAATATGGCCGGCAAATCCACCTATATGCGCCAGGTGGCACTGATCGTGCTGATGGCGCAGATGGGTTCTTTCGTTCCTGCCCGCAGTGCCCGTCTGGGCATCGTCGATCGGGTATTCACCCGTATCGGTGCCAGCGACGATCTGGCATCCGGTCAGTCCACTTTCATGGTGGAAATGGCAGAGGTGGCCTCTATTTTGAAGCACGCCACCAGCAGAAGTCTGCTGATTTTGGATGAAATTGGCCGTGGCACTTCCACTTATGATGGTATGTCCATCGCCCGAGCAGTGCTGGAATACGCTGCAAATCTCAAAAAACTGGGGGCCAAAACCCTCTTTGCCACCCACTACCACGAACTTTCCACCATTGAAAACGAACTACCCAATGTTAAAAACTATAACATTGCCGTAAAAAAGCGGAACGACCAGATGATCTTCCTGCGAAAGATCGTCCCCGGTGCCGCCGATGACAGCTACGGCGTGGAAGTTGCCAAGCTGGCAGGTCTGCCTCACTCCGTCATCCATCGGGCAAGGGAGATCCTTGCCGAACTGGAAAACGGTACAGCCGCACCTTTGGCAGTCAGCCGGGAAACAGACGATCAGGTGAGCATGCAGGATCTGCGTAGCAGCCAGATCTGTGATGCTCTGGCTGCCATCACCGTAGAAACACTAACGCCCATTGAAGCCATGAATGAACTATACAAGCTGAAAAGGATGCTGAACTGATGGATCAACTGAGAAACCCCTTGCCCACATTGACGGCTAACGAAAAAAAATGGGGAATACGTTACCTTTTATTTGAGATCTGTTTTTTGTCGTCGCTGCTGGTCTGGATCAACGGGATATTTTCTCACCCTCTGAGTACAGGCCTTCTGAATTTCCTCTACTTTTCCATTAATTGCATTGCCTGTTTGGTGATTTTCAGCCGTTTTATGAAGAAAAATCTTCTACGCACCATCCGTTTTCCAAAAGAAACGATCCTGTATGCCATCATTGGCTTTGCCCTTTATTGGCTGAGCAGCAGCCTGCTGACATTGTTGATCCAGGCAGCATTCCCAAATTATGTCAACCTAAATGATGATCAGATCTGGACGCTGGCAGGCAGCGAGCCTTTCTTTATGATTCTGGGCACAGTATTACTTGCCCCCATTGCTGAAGAGATCCTTCATCGAGGGCTGATCTTTGGCTGGATGTACAGCCGAAACAGTGTGGCCGCATACCTACTCTCAGCCTTTCTGTTTTCCAGCATTCATGTGCTTTCCTATGTAGGCCTGTACCCTGCCGGATATCTGCTGCTGGCTTTGATCCAATATTTGCCGGCCGGCCTTATCTTTGCCTGGAGCTATCAGCGCAGTAGCTCCATCTTTACTCCGATCCTGATCCACATCGTCAACAACGCTCTGGTCATTCTAATGAGGTAACCCCATGAATAAGATCATTCAATTATCCCCCCATATCGCAAACCTCATCGCTGCCGGTGAGGTTGTGGAGCGGCCCGCTTCCGTAGTCAAGGAACTGCTGGAAAATGCTGTGGATGCCGGTGCCACCAAAATCACCGTGGAAATCAAAGACGGCGGCATGACCTTCCTGCGTGTTACCGATAACGGTTGCGGCATGGCCGCCGATGATGCCCGAACTGCATTTTTGCGCCATGCAACCTCCAAACTGCGTACCGCCGAAGACCTGGCAGCCATCGGCACCATGGGCTTCCGAGGAGAAGCATTGGCCGCCATTGCCTCCGTCAGCCGAATCGATCTGATGACCAAAACCGCCGACACTCTCAGTGGCACCAGCCTCCATCTGGAAGCCGGTGCGATCATCGAGGACACGGAAACCGGCTGTCCCGATGGCACCACCATTATCGTCCGGGATCTGTTCTTCAACACCCCTGCCCGAATGAAATTTATGAAATCCGACTCTGTAGAAGGCAGTCGTGTCGCTGCAGCTGTGCAGTTGCAGGCACTGGCACATCCGGAAGTTTCTCTTACCTTCCTGCGGGACGGAAAACAAGTGCTGTCCACCCCCGGTGCAGGCGGTCTGCAAGCTGCCGTGTACTGCATCTATGGTCGAGAAAGTGCCCAGATGGTAAGCGTAGACAGCCATTGGGACGGCTATCATCTGACCGGCTATATTTCCAAGCCCACCGATGCCCGCCCCAGCCGCAGTATGCAGACTTTCTTTGTCAACGATCGGCCCGTCAAATCCCGTATTATGATCGCTGCCCTGGAAGAAGCCTATCGAAATCAGATCATGGTGGGCAAATTCCCGGCTTGTGTGCTGCATTTAAGCTTGCCTGCCAATGCAGTGGATGTAAACGTTCATCCGGCAAAAACAGAAGTAAAATTTTTGCAGGAAAAGGCGGTTTTTGACTGTATCCACTACGGCGTTCTGGGTGCGCTGAACAAGACCCCCGATCGCCCCCAGGTGCAGTTCAAGCCCAACACGACCACCATCTCCCCTGCACCCAAGCAGGAAGCGAAAAGGCGGGAAAACTTCTTTCGCACCATGGATTCCCAATCTTACAAGTCCTTTACCGCTGCCATGGACACTGCCCCTCAGCCGAAAAAAGAAGCGGCAGCAGCCACCTATGAAGCCATCAAGCAGATGCCCACCGTTTCTCTGCGGCAAACAGTCGCCTCTCCTCAGGTAATGCCCGTAACACCGCCGCCTGCTCCGATCCCTGCCCCTGTGGTAGTGAAACAAGCGGAGCCCGAGGTCGTATACTCCGCCCCCCAAGAGGATGAAGCAGAGCAGACCGCTCTGGAAATGCCGCCGGAAATTCCCTGGCGAATGGTAGGAGAACTGTATAACAGCTATATCCTGGTAGAACAGGGGGAGGAAGCTTTCCTCATCGACAAGCACGCCGCCCACGAGCGGATCCTCTTTGAAAAACTAAAGGCCAATCAGGAGAAAATCTCCTCTCAATCACTTTTATCTCCCATTTCCGTCCGGCTGTCCCCGGCAGCTGCGGCGGAACTGCTGTCCAACCGCCCCATGCTGGATGAGCTTGGCTTTGAAATTGACGAATTTGGCGACAACACCGTGCTGCTGCGACAGATCCCCATGGATCTAAGCCCGGATAATGCAGCTGATGCGCTGGAAACATTGGCCGCTGACCTGCTGAACGGTCGCCGTGAGAAAGCCACCACCGTTCGGGACGAGCTGCTGCACACCGTGGCCTGCAAGGCTGCCATCAAAGCCGGATGGGTCAATGATGAGCAGGAATTGCTTGCCATTGTCAATGCCGTCATGTCCAACGAAGACCTGAAATACTGCCCCCATGGCAGACCTATCTGCGTGACCTTGAGCAAAAAACAACTGGAAAAGCAATTTAAGCGAACATAAGCACAGGAGGATTCTTTATGGCACGAAGCGAACAGTCGATCTTCACCAATTTATGCCTGATTTACGATGCAAAGGGAAATATCCTTGTAGAAGACCGAAAAGATCCCGACTGGCCGGGCATTTGCTTTCCCGGCGGCCATGTAGAGCCGGGAGAATCCTTTGTGGAGGCCGTTATTCGGGAAGTCAAAGAAGAAACAGGTCTGACCATCGAAAAGCCCCAACTTTGCGGCACAAAGCAGTTCCAGACAAAGAATGGGGAGCGGTATGTGGTTCTGTTTTACAAAACCCACCGTTTTTCTGGGGACATCCAATCTTCCGACGAAGGCGAAGTTTTCTGGATCTCTAAGGCGGAACTGAAAAACCGTCTGCTCTGCGATGACTTCGCATCCATGCTGGAAGTGATGGAGTCCGATGAGCTGAACGAATTTTACTACTACCAAGAACCCGACGGAAAATGGGGACTGAAATTACTATGAACAATATAATCTGCATCGCCGGCCCCACTGCTTCCGGAAAAACCGCTCTGGCGGTGGAACTGGCAAAAGAATTGGGCGGCGAAGTCATCTCCTGCGACTCCATGCAGGTCTACCGCCGCATGGACATCGGCACAGCCAAACCAAATTTTGAAGAAATGCAGGGCATTGTCCACCACATGATCGATGTGGCTGACCCGGATGAAGATTTTTCTGTGAGCCGATACTGCACCATGGCCACCCCTATTTTGGACGATATTCTCTCCCGCGGAAAAGTCGCCATCATTGCCGGCGGCACCGGACTCTATATGGACAGCCTGATTCGGGGCAACGATTTTGCCCCCTACCCTGCTACCGGTGCAAGAGAGCGTCTGGAAACCCAGGCCGACGAAATGGGCATGGAATATATGCTTGCCAAACTGCGCCAGATCGACCCTGACTCTGCTGCTCGGCTACACCTTGCTGATCGCAAGCGGATCATTCGGGCGTTGGAAGTTTTTGAAGAAACCGGTGAAACCATCACCGACCACAACAAGCGTACCCAGGCCATTCCTGCCCGATATGCGCCAGTGTGGCTGGGCCTGGATTTTGAACCCCGGCAGCTGCTTTACGACCGTATTGACCTGCGTGTATCCATGATGCTGGAGCAGGGGCTGGAGCAGGAGATCCGTGATCTTCTGTCCAGCGGTATTCCTGCCAAGTGTACCGCCATGCAGGCCATTGGTTACAAGGAATTTGTGGCTGCGCTGGAAGGGCATATCACCATGGAAGAAGCTGCGGACGAAGTACGCAAATCTTCCCGGCACTATGCCAAGCGGCAGCTGACCTGGTTCCGCCGCAATCAGAGCATTCACTGGCTGACCAGAACAGCCAATGACGGTTTTGAAGAAATTCTTCAAAAGGCTCGACAGCTTATTCGCCAATCCGACAACTAAAATCTGCTAAGATATAAGTGTCCTCATTACGAACAGAAAGAAGGTATACTTATGTCTGAATCAACAAATCTCCAGGAAGCCATTTTAAACGAAGTCCGTCGGGATCATGTGCCTGTCACACTTTTTTTGATGAATGGTTTCCAGCTCCGCGGAGTGATCACAGGCTTTGACAGCTTTGTGGTGGTGCTGGTTTCCGATGGCAAGCAGCAAATGATCTACAAGCACGCCATTTCGACACTGGCACCCATGAAGCCACTAAAGTCCGCAGTCAGCACTGCATAAATTCAAGGGGCGACGGAGGATACCCGTCGCCCTTTGGCTGTTTCCACATATTATACAGAAAAAGAGGAACCATCCATGTCCATTGCTGAAAATATCCAGCGCATCCGCACTGAGATCCATGCCGCCGCCGAAAAAGCCGGCCGTGATCCTGCTGAGATCACTCTCTGTGCCGCCACCAAAATGAATGACAGCAGCCGTGTTCGTCAGGCCATCGCTGCAGGCATCACCTGCTGCGGTGAAAACAAAGTCCAGGAATTGACCCAGAAGCGATCCGAAAACGCTTATGAAGGGGCGAATGTGCATTTTATCGGCCATTTGCAGACCAATAAGGTAAAATCTGTGGTAGGAAAAGTCAGTCTGATCCAGAGCGTTGACTCTCTGCGTCTGCTGTCTGCCATTTCCAAAGAAGCCCAAAAACAGGGGCTTGTTCAAGACATTCTGCTGGAGATCAACATTGGACAAGAGGAAAACAAATCCGGTTTTTCCAAGGATGAGATCCCTTCTCTTTTGGAAAAGTTAGCAGATTACCCCAATGTTTTCGTCCGTGGATTGATGGCAATTCCACCGATCTGCAAAAACAGCGGAGATAATCATAAATTTTTTGAAGAAATTCGCAACCTTTCTGTTGACATTAAGGCAAAAAAATACGATAATGTATCCATGGAAATATTGTCTATGGGTATGTCGGACGATTTTGCCGATGCCATTGATTGTGGCAGCACGATGATCCGAATCGGCACCGCCATCTTCGGTGCCCGAAACTATACCGTCCATCCGCAGGGATGAGTTTACACCGGGAGGATATGAACCAATGAGTTTTTGGGATAATGTTAAAAAGTTTACACAGCCCTATGCGGATGATGACTATGATGATTTCGATGATGCAGAGGATCTATTCTCTGATGACAAGGTTCGGGTGACCCGTCAGGCACCTGCTTCTTCCGCTGTTTCCGGCTTTAGCAGTTCCGGCGAAGAGCCTGCTTTCAACGGCAAGGTGCTGAACATGAATTCCAACAAGCCCGGTGTGGTACTGTTCCGTCCCATCAGCTTCAGCGATGCCGTCAAAGCGGCCGATGATCTGCGGGAACGGAAGGCGGTCATTGTCAATCTGGAAAATCTGGATAAGTCCATTGCCCGTCGTGTGGTGGATTTCTTATCGGGCTGCTCCTACGCCTTGGATGGCAGTGTCAAGAAGGTCGCCGGCGGCACTTATCTATTCTGCCCTCATAATATGGATGTTGCAGGAGATCTGGGCAGCATTCATTCTGAAAACGAAATCGGCCTGTAAAATCCAATTGGGGGTATATCAATATGTTTACACCTCAACAAATTGAAGAAGTTTCCTTTAAAAAAGCTACTTTTGGCGGCTATGACATGCAGGCTGTGGACGATTTTCTGGAACCCCTGACCCAAGACTACATCACCCTTTACAAAGAAAATGCTCTTCTGAAAAGCAAGATGCGTGTTTTGGTCACCAAGTTGGAAGAATATCGGGAAAATGAGTCTAACATGAAAGATGCCATGCTCAATGCACAAAAAACCTGCGACATGATGGTCAAAGAGGCCGAACGCAAATGCGCCCAGATGCTCAGCGATGCCAGTCAGGCCGCCACAGAAAATGCCAAAAATGCCACCGCTCTGATCGCAGAAGAAAAAGCCCGGGTGGAAGAAGCTCGCCGCCTTGCCGCTGCCAAGATCAGCGAGTTACAAATCCAGATGAACAATTGTATCGATCAATTGGAAGCCGTCAAAGAAGCCAATCGTCCTGCCGTTCCTCGGCACACACGCAACCGCCTCTTTGACCCCAATGCCGCCGAAGCAAAAACCGGCGCTTTGGCCGATGAGATCGCCCACAATCTGGCCATGATGATCGGAGAAGGCGATGATTCGGACATGAAAGTGGCTCCTTAAATAAATACAAGCTAAGACGAGGACAGGAGAACTTCTTCCCCGCTTTCAGAGAGCTGCCGTTTGGTGCAAGGCAGTAAGCGCAGATGTTCTTATCCCCTCCGAGCTGTGTACCGAAGCCCATGGGGTGCGTAGGCTACACCGGGTTCGCCCGATAACGCGTCAACGAGTGCCGCCTTTTGGCGGAACGAGAGTGGTACCGCAGAGGTCATGCGCCTTTGTCTCTTGATGATAGGGACAAAGGCGTTTTTTATATAGAAATATCAAATGGAGGTAATATCCAATGGAATACAAAAATACCATCATCACCCCCAAGACCGACTTCCCCATGAAAGCCGGTCTGCCTGCCCGGGAACCGGGTATGCTGGAAAAGTGGCAGGAGCAGGATCTGTACAATGCCATGCTGGAAAAGAACAAAGATCTGCCCCCCTTTATTCTGCATGACGGCCCCCCCTTCTCCAACGGCTTCATTCACATGGGTCACGCTCTGAATAAAACCCTGAAAGACTTCATTATCCGCAGCCATGCAATGATGGGCTTCTATACCCCCTATGTACCCGGCTGGGACAACCACGGTCTGCCCATCGAGCGTGCCATCGAAAACTCCAAGCGCAAGCTCAACAAGGATATGTCCATCACCGAGTTCCGCAACGCCTGCT
>CAZPJH010000002.1:0-62428 GCA_964586875.1 uncultured Oscillospiraceae bacterium | reverse complement strand
TTTGGCACCCACTGTATAATGCGGATTTTTGCATTTATGCGGTGTTGCCTTAGAAAATCTTCCGGTTTAAAAGGCAACTTGAAACCTAATGGTAAAATAAACAAACCATCTTCAGCAAGAATATCTTTTGAAAAATACTTTTTCAAGAAATCCACATAATTTAACGCTGCTTTAGCCGTAAGCATAAAAATATAAGGTTCTAACTGTTCATTGTAATAATGAACAATGTTATTACGATACCCCTCTATAAGAAGTAAATTTTCCTTAATGGCACTAAAGCCCTTAGGTTCAAGAGTATTTATGTATTCTTCTGTGTAATCTATGGCTTTATCAATAGAAATCGTATGTCCATCTTTTGTGAAAATATTTTTGTTTTTTATATACTTCTTTACAAACGCTTTTAGCACTAGTTCCCAAGCGTTCATTAGAAGAAGTGTTGTCGTTTCATAACGATATGAGAAGTTCGGTTTATTATGTATTTCAATAGCCGCAAAATATGCTGCTATTGAATTTTTCAGTAAATTATTTTGAACCATTTTTCGCTTTGGCATATTCGTCTCCCCTTTCTGATACTTATTGTGTGTAGACTTATAGTGTTCAATCGCATTATAATATAGAATTAGGAGGATTGCAACTATGGATATCATAAAAGTTTTTGGAACCAACTTGAAAAAATACCGTACCGCTTTGGGAATATCACAAGAAGCTTTTGCTGACAAATGTGGTATGCACCGTACTTATATCAGCGCTATTGAATGTTATCGAAGAAGCATTTCTTTGGAAAATATTCAACGAATAGCCGATGCCCTTGAAATTGAAGCATATAAATTACTTGTGGAGGATATTCATAATGAAGATTAAAACCTTTTTTGACTTCTGCTCTGGCATTGGCGGAGGAAGATTGGGTTTAGAACAAGTTGGATTACAGTGTATTGGACGTTCCGAAACAAGTAGATTAGCAGATACAACATATCGTTTAATGCATAATACAGAAAATGATGTCAACTATGGCAATTTGAAAAAGATTACCGCAGATAAAATTCCTGCTTTCGATTTGTTAATCGCCGGTTTTCCTTGTCAGACTTTTTCTGTCATCGGACGACAAGATGGTTTTTCCGATGACCGTGGACAAATAATTTTTCAACTTGCAAGAATACTGCGAGAAACAAAACCGAAGTGCTTTATACTAGAAAATGTTAAAGGTCTTGTAACACACGATAAAGGAAAAACAATAAAAGTGATTTTAGACGAATTAACCAATTCCGGTTATACAGTATCTTATCGTGTTTTAACTAGTTTGGAACACGGCGTTCCCCAAATGCTTCAAAACTCATATCAAGATCGGAAGAAGTCTGAAGTTTAAACATTCTTTCCCATTCCTGTGCTTCCCTTTTGGTAGCAAACCCTCGCTTACATTTCTGCTTACGTTCACCTTTCCAATTCACATATCTTGCCATCACATACCAAGTACCATTGTCTTCGTTCTTAAATACTGGCATTTACATTTCCCCCTTTCCTGCTCCGTAGAGCCTTTCATAAAAATACTGGCGGTTCACACGCCCTGCGATTGTAATAAAGCCTTGTGCTTTCAACTCTTCATTCAACTGTCGAATGAGTTTATATGCATAAGGTTTTGATACACTTAGTTCCTGTGCCACATCATCGGCACGAATAAATTTGTTCTCCATATCATCTTTCCTTTCATTATTTTTGTCCTGCACCACAGGACATCGTGGTATCCCTTTAGGGATTTCCTAAAATAGTTTGATTGCCGCTCTATCCGAGTTGAAGTTCCAGCAGGTAATCCCGCTTGTCGGCAGGCACTGTGCTGTCCCGATATACCGCAGTACATCCGGCGCTCGCTTGCTTTCAGGCAAGGTCTTGGCGGTTTTGCTTTTCGGACGGTCATTTAGTTTGTATTAAGCGTATTTGCTTAGTGTGTTATCCATTATACTAAGCATATTTGCTTGTGTCAAGTGGTTTTAGAAAAAATATTAAACATTTTTGCTTCGTTTGCCCTTGACTTTCGCTAAACATATCTGCTATACTTATTTCAATACATATACAAGGAGCGAATCATTATGGCTATCAGCGAAAGAATACATTTTTTCAGACTAATGCGTGGAATGACACAAAAGTATCTCGGTACAGCAGTCGGATTTCCCGAAAGAAGTGCTGATGTACGTTTAGCTCAGTACGAAACTGGTACACGCAAACCGAAAACAGACCTTACAAATGCATTAGCTCAGGTGCTTGATGTTTCACCACAGGCTCTTGACGTTCCCGACATTGACAGTTATATCGGTCTTATGCACACCTTTTTTACCCTTGAAGATATATACGGTCTTACCGTCAGTGAATCAGACGGTGAAGTCTGTTTAAAGGTCGACAAGGACAAGGGCAAAGACGCTTACGAACTTCTCCAAATGCTGCACGCTTGGAAAGAACAGGCAGACAGGTTATCTTCCGAAGAAATCAGTAGGGAAGAATACGACAAATGGCGTTATCACTATCCTGAGTTCGACACCACAAAGATTTGGGCGAAAGTTCCATCACAGGAACTCAGCGACGCTCTTGTGGAAGCATTCAAAGACGACTTAAAAAATAAATAAACACGACAAAAAGCCCTTAGCTATGAGTTACTACCCACAGCTAAGGGCTTTGTTAATAATATGGATTTTTCAGTCTGCAAGCCACCACTTCATAATTCTTCCACCCACAAACCAGTGGATAGTAAGAATAATGGTACTTCCTGCAACTGTTATCAATTTGTTATCAAAAGACTTCTTGGAATGCTTAAAACCCGTATAAACACTGGCTTTTTAAGCAACTCCAATTTATTCCCACTCGATGGTACCCACGGGCTTGGGGGTCAGGTCAAGACAGACACGGTTAATCCCCTCCACCTCGGTGGTGATACGTTCGGTGATCTTGTGCAGGACTTCATAGGGGATCTCTTCAATGGTAGCCGTCATGGCATCCACCGTATTAACGGCACGAATGATGGCCGGCCAGCCGTCGTAGCGTTTACCGTTTCGCACACCGACGCTCTTGAAATCGGGAACGGCCACAAAATACTGCCAGACCTTTTCCGCCAGAGCGCATTTGTCAAATTCCTCTCGCAGAATGGCGTCCGCTTCCCGCAGTGCTTCCAACCGATCACGGGTAATGGCGCCCAGACACCGCACACCCAAGCCGGGACCGGGGAAAGGCTGACGATAGACCATGCCATGAGGCAAACCCAGGGTTTCCCCCACCACACGCACTTCATCCTTATACAGCAGCTTTACAGGCTCGACCAGTTCAAATTTCATGCCTTCCGGCAAACCGCCCACATTGTGGTGAGCTTTCACGCCATGGGACTCCAAAATATCGGGATAGATGGTTCCCTGTGCCAGGAAATCGATCCCCTCCAATTTTTTAGCCTCGTCGTTAAACACTTCCACAAATTCGCGGCCAATGATCTTACGCTTGGTTTCCGGGTCAGATACGCCGGCCAGCTTGTCCAAGAATCGATCAGCTGCATCCACGTAGATCAAGTTCGCTTCCATTTCATCCCGGAAAACCTTGACCACCTGTTCCGCTTCTCCCTTACGCAGCAGACCATGGTTCACATGGACGCAGACCAACTGCCGTCCAATGGCCTTGACCAACAGCGCCGCAACCACAGAAGAGTCCACGCCGCCGGAGAGCGCCAGCAGGACTTTCCTATCTCCCACCTGTTTACGGATGTCAGCTACCTGCTGGTCGATGAATGCCTCTGCCAATGCGGGGGTAGTAATACGTGCCATGGTATCGGGACGGATATTGCCTGTCATACAAAGCCCTCCATAATTTAATTTTCCTTATTATACACCGCACATCTACCAGTTTCAAGATATTTTATCACAGAAAACGAAAAAGACCTGTTTCCCGAAAACTCGAGAAACAGGTCTGATCTTTACGCAGGATCAAGCATAGTAAGCGCAGCCCAGCAGGAACGCATGGTCTTCATCCAGACCGTTCGTGATCTGGCCGGAAGCTCTCTGACTTGTCCAACTCTTGAGGAAGTTGTACAGCTGCTCGTTGACCGGGTAAACACCGTCAGCGTTGCACAGCTCTCCATATGCCTTGAGCATGTCGGCGTAGTAGTAAACCTCGTGGTGCTTTTCGTCAACAATGACGGAAACCAGCAGGTTCTCTGTGCCGGAGGTGGCATTCACATTGATAAAGGATACCTCGCCGCCCAGCAGGGGGTTATTCTTGGTGATATTGACCATCAGGATCGCACCGTCTGCAGAGCCAACATGATAATAGCCATCTGCGCCCAGCACAATGTCCATCTTGGAAGCAGCGCTAAAGTTGATGGTCGTCAGCTTCTTGCCGGACACATCGCCGATAACATCGGCAGCCTTCTTTGCATTCTCGACGATAGCCACGGTTTCACGCTTGGTCTGAACCACATCCACGCCTTCGATGATGTCGCGCTCACGCTCCACCTTTACTTCAAAGCTTACAGGATAATCGGTCTCACCTTCCACACGGACACCGAATATCCAGCTGTTGTTGTAAGTCCAGGCACCGGTGCTGTCTTTCAGATAACGCTCTTCCATGTTGAACTCCAGCACGGGGGTATTGGAAACATCATAAACGTCGGCAGCAGGTGCAACCATGGCATGGGTAGAGGGGAAATGACCCAGGTAGATGGTCACGCCCTCGGGAACACCGGTAATGGTGATCTTATAATGTCCCACATCGCCGGGCTTGGAGGGAGTCACGGAGAAATAATAGAAAGAATCATCGTGAGAGGTAATGAACCAGGGGTCGGCATTGGGATCGTCTGCATCGTCCACACGCTTCTGTGCCAGGGTGAAGTTGACGGTTTCGCCGATCTTCACAGGTCTGGGATTAAAAGCTGTGTAGTCACCTTCAATGACCTCTTCATAGAACTCCACAGTGCAGATGTAGGAATTGATCACAAAGGAATTGTCGTCCGGGGTGTAGTGACCGGCAGGTATGCCATCGAGGACCACCACAACATAACCGGTCAGTTCATCGCTGGAAACAAACTTGGGTGCTTCAAAGGAAAACTCACCCTTGTCGTTGGTAGTACCCTGTGCGACCATCTTGGTACCATCGGTGATCAGCAGGCTGACACCGGGGATCGCTGCACCGGCTTCCACGACCTGCTCCTTACCGTCCACGTTCTCGATCACATCGGGATACTTGGTCACCACGGTAAAGGTGTAGGTCTTCTTTTCGCCGCACTTGATGCACTCTTCGCCAACAAAGTTGTGCTCACAGCCGGCCTTTTTCAGAACCAGTGTGTACTCATGGACATCGGCGGTGGTCAAAAGGGCCTCGTTGTCAAAGGTATAGCCTTCGGGGAGGTCGTCTTCCATGATATGCACCTGATAAACACCGTAAGTATAGTCGCCGGTCAGCGTATAGGACACCTTGCCCTCTGCATCTGTGTACTGCGGCATCAGGCAGACATAGGGTTCGACCTGACACAGCTGTACGCCCACGCCTTCAACAGGCTCGTTGGTGCCTTCCAGCACCACGGTAAACTTGTAGGCGGTCTGCTCCGGGGTCGGATCAGTGGGTGCAACGGTGGTATCGGGGGCGGTGGTGGTCGTGCCGGGCGTATTGGCATCAGTGCCGGCAGTTGTGGTGTCCTGGCCACAGGCGATCAAAGCGCCTGCGGTCAGACAGAACACCAAAAGAGCGATCAAACACTTTTGGATCTTCTTCATAGGGAACTCCTTTCCAATTATCAACCAAAAAGTTGATTTGTAACGGTTTGTCGATCAAACATGGCGCATAAAGGCGCAGAACATCAACCACTGATCATCAACAGGTGCGCCGCCGATTTCATCTTCCGTAGCGTACTTGTTCATGCCATACAAAGACATAAAGTTGGTCAGGATCTGGCACAGTCTTGCATCTGCTTTCACATAGCCGTATGTGGGATCATCCTTGTCAACAGACAAAGCCTGCTGCAGATAAGCTTCCATTTCCGCCTGACAGTTGCCCCAGGAAGACAAATCGCTACCGGAACCATCGGTACGCTTTGTGAAGTCAAAGGCATTGGGGATCAGCTCTGCCTGGCCATCTTCATTGACGATGTAGTAGCCTTCTTCAATGCACTTACGCAGGGTACACCAGTCACCGATCCAGGGAATGTAGCTGGCACCTTCTGTTTCGGACAAGCCCAGCATATCCACATACACATAGCCGGTTTCGGAATAGTCCAGAGAACCATCAGCCAGAACCTGGTGATAGTATCCATCTGTGCCCAGAGCAGCGTGGAAATCGTAGTTGCGCCAGATCACTCTGGTGTTGGAGTCATTTTCCAAGGTCGTCCAGCCGGAGGTACAGACGGTCATGACATCGAACTTGTCTGCTGTATACTCCACACGGAAATAGAACTGACCCAGATCATCCACAGGGTCGTAACCCAGTGCAAGGTAATAGGTCTTGCCGCCCTCCAGCGTGTGCCAGATCTGGAAGTGACCATCACCGGCCTCGTTGTCACCGGCGTCGATCACATTGCCCTGATCGTCGTAGAGCCAGGCAATGGTATCCAGCTTGCCGGTGCTGTTGGATGTGGTGCCGCCCTCATTGATGGAATAGAAAGTGTAAACGCCGGTGGTCTCAGGGGTAAATTCGTAGAAGAATCCTCTGGGAACCAGAAGGTTGTTGATCACAGCCAGGTTGTCACCCATCTGTGCATGATAAGCGCTGACCATATCCAAGCCACGACGGACATCGGTCACCTTGGTAATGCCCTCGCCTACGCCAAAGTGTTCATAGTAGGAGCAGAACTCCAGCCATTCCTTGTCGTGGTTCTTACCTTCACCCAGACGGGTGGCAAACAGCTGTAACAGATCTGCCAGATCCTGATCCACGACGGAGTAGCCCAGAATGCTGTAAGTTTCCAGCCAGCAGTAGCTACGCTGATGGTCAGCGTTGATCATGGGCGTATAGTCAATGCCGTCGATCTTCAGCAGACCCATGTAGGACATATCGCTCAGAGCAGTACCCCACTGGGTAGAGCCGTTCAGCTTTGCCAGCAGGATCGGGCCATCCTTGGTGCCCACATGGTAATAACCATCGTCACCCATGACCACGTCGATATAATTCTTATAGCTGGTAGCAGCATTCTCATCTTCATTCACAACGCTGGCCGCAGGGCGCCATACGTTGGAAGAGCCATTGGCAGACTTCATGTCTTCATGGCTGACCAGGCGCAGGTTGTTTACATGGATATATTCCTTACCGGGCTCCATGAAGCCGTAGCCGTCGGACTGGTCCTTGGTATAAACCAGGGTGATGGTATGTTTGCCGGGTTCTACCGGAGCGTAAACATAGCAGGTACTCTTGCCGTTCTGCTTGACCACCAGCTTCTGCATGATATGGCCGTCTACATACACATAGAAGGCATCATAGATCTGGGTGCCAAACTCATCGTACTCGATGGAATAGCTGTAATCGAAGGCGAAGATCTGATCCTCACCAAAGACAACGTCGAAGTAAACCATGGCGTTGGTGCTGTCCTTGCCATAGTTGGAAGGCTCGATGGCCTTTCCGTCAGCGGTCAGTACCCAAGGCCAAACAGTTTCAGACTTGGAAGGTGTGTAAGTGGTGGTAAACTTTGTGCCGTCGGTATTGGTGCCGTTGATTGCTGCTTCCATATCGGAAGAAGCGGACTGCTCCACATCAGGCTTGTTCACATCGGGTTCGGGTTCCACCGTGCCGGCGCTACCGGTCTGGGTGTAATCGTCAGACAGATAGAACTCCACCTCATTTTTCCATGCAGCCAGCTCGTCGTTGCCGCCCACCATGTAATTGACTACCACGCCGTAGCGGTCAATAAAGACGGTACAGGGAATAGAAGCGCCGCCGTGGAAGCCAGCAAAGCGGCTGTACAGGCCAATATCAGGGGTCATGGTGAAGGTGTATCCGTTCTCCTGCTTGAAGCTATCGCACTTAGAAGCACTGTCGGAAGTGCTCATAGCGATCACTTCCACATCATCACCGTACAGCTGGTAGATCTCCTCGATCACAGGGAACTCTGCCTTACAGGGGCCACACCAGGTTGCCCAGAAGTTGAGGATGATCAGTTTTTTCTCTGCCAGTACCTCAGAGAACACGACCTGCTGGCCATCCTTGCTGTACTTGAAGTCCCACATAACATCGCCCTTATCATAGGAAGCAGGCTGTGCGTAGTTATCGGCCTTAACAATGGCAGTGTTGGCGATCACTTCTACTGTACCGCCCTCGGTGGTGGTCTTGCATTCCACAGCAGTGTAGCCATCGCGCAGACCCTCGGTGATCTTTACAGTATACTGTGCAGGATCCAGCCATGCAGAATACTTGCCGTCTGCATCGGTCTTACCGGTAGCCACTTCGATACCCTGCTTGTCGGTGACAGAGATCGTCACGTCAGACAGCAGGAAGCCACCCTGACCCTTGGCCACGAAGGTGTAGTAAACTTTACCTTCATGGTTGTCGTCCGGAGCAGTCGTTCCGGTAGGATCGCCGGGGTTGGTCGTTGTGTTGCCGCTAGCGTCTGTGGGAGCGGCCGGTGTACAGCCGCTCAAGATAGACAGAAGCATGACCAGTGCCAGCAGCAGAGCCGGCACACGGCGAGATAATACGTTTTTCTTCATTTGTGATTATCCTTTCTGAATATAACAGTCGGTGGATAACATACGTTTATTTTTGTTCCAGGACGATGGACACATCCTCGGAACTGTAATCGATGGTCGCCTGATAGGTGACATCATCGATCACAATATTTGCTGTTGCGGTGTAGGTTGCATCGTGGATCACCACATTCTTATAAGTGTAGGTCTTACCTTCGGAGGTGGTAACTTTACCGAAGCCGTCGAAGGAGTAGGTAACACCATTGGAATCGGTAGCTTCCAAGTTGTACAGGCGGTCACCCTCTTCCAGATTGAATGCCAATGTGCCGTCTGCGTTGATGTAGGTCTGCTTGCTGGCCTTGGCCACATCCACAAAGTTCAGCCGATAGATCTTGCTCAGGCCGGTGGCACTGTCAACATTCCACATGATCCACTGGCCGTTTTCATAACGGTAGCCATAGGCGGTTGTGCTGTTAAAGGTGCCGTTGCTGCTGAAGGAACCACCCCGAACGATCGCCGCAGTCAATGTGCCATTGGAAGATCCGTCAAACTGATAGCCCACGTTAAATCCGTTCTTCCAGGAGCCATACATTTCATCCACACGAGCGCAGTAGGCATACACATAATTGGTGTACAGATACCACTCTCTGTAAGGGGACATGATCATGTTCTGCTCACCGACCAGCACCAAATAGATGGTTTCTCCACCCAGGACGAAGGAAAGGCTGCCGTCCTCTTCCATGGTGAATACCACATCGGTGGTATCGATCTTACCATAGAGCTTGCCATCCAGACCCATCGAGCCGATGACCATACCGGCCGGGAATTCCGATCTCGCCCAGAAGTCCGTAAATGCGGTGTGGATACGCAGTTCCACCAGTTCCTGACCGTTCAGTTCCAGCAGATATGCCGTTTCGCCAACGGTGATGCTGCCTACCTGCCGGCCATTGCTGAGGATCCGCAGTTCCTTGCCGACGATTTGATAAGTATATGCGGCATCGCCATCGATATACATCGTACCCAGGCTGTCCAGCCCGCCTCTTCCGTCGAAGGTATAGGTATGATTGCCGTCTGTCAGCGTCAGGTCGCCGAAGGCATCCTTCCGATAGTAAGTAGCCTCCTGATCATTATAGAGGATGGTCATGGTGTCATCATGCTCATTGTAAGCGATCTGATATACGGTTCCGTTGTAGTAGAAGCTACCGTACAGCGTTCCATTTTCCAGAGTGTAGGTCAGTTCCTGCTGGCCAATGGTCAGCTTGCCGTTGCCGTCAAACTTCAGCACAGGCAGACCTGCGATCTGACCGATCCACTCGCCCACATAGTTATCTACGGGGATCAGGTTCACATTGGACATGAATGTACCCATGGGGCCAACATAGATGGTTGCATACAGCCGATCACTTTCCGGCCGATAATTCAGATAGCCGAACGCTTCATAATTGCCGTCAGGAATTCCGTCGCCATTGGTGTCGGCACGGTAGTACAGGCAAATGCGGTCGGGATCTTTTCCGTCCAGAGCGTAGATCATGTCATAGAATTCGATCACGCCGTCTGCGTACAGGTATTCTACCCGGGCAATGCCCTGGCCATTGGCATTGATGCCTTTCAGTACCAGCGTCATGCCGTAATCGGGATAGATCCAGGTGCCGTAGAAGCCGCCGTCCTGATGGCAGGTCACCGTCTTACCGTTCACCGTCACATACAGCACACCGCTGTTCAGTTCCGCAGTGCCGTTGTAGTCACCTGCCAGCGTCAGAATGCCGCTGTCGTCAATGGTGTAAGTACCGGCGGCACGCTCATAAACGGTCTTATTGCCGGAGATATAACCATAGTGAAGATAGGTCCAATTGCCTGCACCGTCGAAGGTGTAGACCTTGTTGGCCTTAGAGTCCACATTCCAGCTGCCGGCGAAGATATCCAGCTGGCGCAGGGTCTTCCCTGCAATGATAATGTTCCCATCGGAAACAGAACCAACGAAGGAATCGTTGCCAATGTAGATCGTCAGTTCCGCACCGCTGCGGGTGTAGCTGATGACTTCCAGACCGGAAGCGGTCTGATGGAAGCCGGTGCCATCGGCATTGAAAATATAAATACCGGTGCCGTCAAAGTAACTGCCGCTCAGTGCAGTCTTCAGCGGAATGGCCATCAGCGGTTTTTCTTCTGTAAAGAAGATCGTATCTTCAGTGCTGACACCATCGTCATAAACACCACCAATGATCTTGAGGCTGCCATCTTCCTGCACGGTGGCGCAGAAAGTATAGAACTGATAGTGTGTCAGGTCAGTGCCGCCACTGACATATTGAGCAAAGCGGGCATCTTCAAAGATGATGGTCTTTCCGTTATAAATATAGCCGGACATGGCCGTCTTGCCTGCGTCGGTGTAGAGGAACGTGCCATCTGCCTTCAGGGTCAGGCGAATTGGCTCATCGCTGCCCTCCACCACCAGATCGTAGTCACCGATCACATCGGATACATCTGCCGTAGCAGCATACAGCGTAATGTTGTAAGAAGGAATAAAGCCGTCGGGGACAGGCTGTGTATGTGCCTCGTCAAAATAATAGCCGTAGGAAATGCGGTTGCTGTTCGCTGCCTGCAGTCTTGTGGGCAAGCCGATCAGATTCCCCATCTCATCCGTCAATCGATACCAGAAGTGCATCGGCATCAGATAGGTCATTCCCTCGTAAGCATTATCTTCCCCATCGATGTTGATGGTAACGGTGAAGGAGTAGTTCTGGCTTTCTTCATCGTTTTCCAGGTTGAAGGTGGGATACTTGCCATCTTCAAACACCCAGTCAACATTATTCCAGTGGAGTTTTTCCTGAATGAAAGCGCCATTGGTCAGATCGATCTGGTCATCCTTACCGTCCTTGGCATAGATGCAGTTAAATACGGTTGCAGGCTGATTGCCAAAATCATACTTTTCCACCGGTGCGGTAAAAGCCAGTGTACCGTTGGTTACCTGGTATGCACCGCCCAGGCTTGCCACAGCCTGCACCACAGAAGTGGAGAAACACTCGGCGATCACACTGTTTGCTTCTGCATAACCCACCAGGCCACCGGCATAAGCATAACAGAATTCCACAGAATTGACCTTATCCGTGGCAGTCGTCTGGGCAGAAACCACGCCTGTGGCATAAGAATTGACCACAGATGTACCGGAGGACAGGTAACCTGCCAGACCGCCGGCACGCATAGAGCCATAAACATCGCCCAGGGCGTAGCAGTTATTGATATAGGAAGTCACGCCATCGCTGGAGGCTGCCACATAGCCGGAAATTCCGCCTGCGGCGTAGACCATACCGCTGTTGCAGTTGATATCCACATCGGTGTAGCAGTAGGAAATGGAGGAATAGTAAGCATAGCCACTATTATCCAGAGCCTGCTGAATACCCATCATACCGCCCACATAGGAGAAGCTGTTGCCGTCTGCATAGACATTGATGGTTCCATTTTCCGCAGAACACAGGAACAGGTTGCCACCCATGCCATAACCAGCCATAGCACCGACAAAGCAGGCCTTACCGGGAGCAGAAGCTTCAATGGTAAAATCCTTCAGATGCAGGTCATAAATACTGCCACCGCCGGTGACTGTACCGCTCATGTCTGCCTGCAACACACCGAACAAACCCACATACTGCGTATTGCCGGCCTTGATGTAATAATTGGAAATGGTATGTCCATTGCCCATAAAGTAGCCACAGAAAACGGAATAGTCGGTAGATCCGTCACCGATCACCGTCATCTGCTCGCCTTCAAAATCCAAATCCTTTTGCAGGCTGTAATGTGCATTGGTATAGGCACTCAAGCCGGCATTTACCTGCTCTGCAATAAAGAGCATATCCACAGGCGTTGTGATCAGATAAGGATCATCGGAAGTACCGGTGCCACTCATGGTGGAGGTCTTAACTGTCAAACCTTCAATGGTGATGACCGTATCTTTCTTCACAGTAAAGGAATACAGGCCATTTTCATTGGGGGTCAACGCTTCCTCGCCTGCACGAACAACGGGTGTTCCCTCGTAGAAAGCGGAGATCTTCAGTGTAAAACTGATGGTCGTTCCGGCTTTGATGGGCTGATTTAAGTTGGTGCTGCACTCTATATCAGCACCCTTCCCCTCTTCCAGGGACACGCGATAGCCATCCTCATCAGGATTAGTGGGGTTGGGAACCGTCGTGGGCGGCACGGGGTCTGTGGGCTTCGGAAGTGCAACGGTGGTATCGGTGACCCCTCCATCGGAACCGTTTGTTCCGGCAGGCTGCTGTACACAGGCTGTCAACATCGACAGCAGCAGCACGCACGCCATGACACATATTAAAACGTTTCTTGTTTTCATTTTCGTATGTAACCATACCTTTCTTATGCGTCCCAGCCGATCGGCGACCGACCGGAGCAGATTTTTCAATCTTTGAAAGACAGTCTTCACTGTATTTCTCGGGCCGAAAAATATCTATTGTCTTTCAAACACCGAAAAATCTCAGCTAAGCCAGAGATAAGCTAAGCCAAACACCAACGCCATCACCAGAATCAGGCCTCCGATCAGCGGCAAAGCAGCCAGTAGCGCACCACGGACCAACGCCCGCTGTTCGCTTCGGGAAAGCGGGGGGATTTCAGCGTTCTGTCCTCCCCCACGCTTATCTGCTTTGTACCACGGCATTCCCTCCACATTCATATCGGCAATGGTGGTTTCCGTGTCAAGCTCTTCTCTGGTATTGCGGCGATCAGTGTCAAGCGGATTGCAATTTTCGCTTTTTTTCACTTTATTCACGCCAATTTCTGTTTTGTATTACTGATTATCCTGATCGTACAGGTGGCAGGCGCAGAAGTGACCGGGCTCGATTTCACGATACTCCGGCGGAACTTCCTTACACACTTCCATACAGTGCGTACAGCGTGTGTGGAATTTGCAGCCCTTCGGCGGATTGACCGGAGAAGGAATACTTCCCTTCAGCACGATCCGCTCCTTCTTTACGTGGATATCCGGCACCGGAACAGCGGAGAACAGCGCCTTGGTGTAGGGGTGCAGTGCATTGTCAAAGATCCGCTCTTTAGAACCGTATTCCACCAGATTGCCCAGGTACATAACGCCCACATTGTCGGAAATATGCTTGACCACAGACAGGTCGTGGGAAATGAAGATATAAGTCAGTCCCAGCTCTCTCTGCAGGTCACGCAGCATATTGATGACCTGTGCCTGAATGGAAACATCCAGTGCGGAAACCGGCTCGTCACAGACCACCAGGTCAGGCTTCAGTGCCAATGCTCTTGCAATGCAAATTCTCTGACGCTGGCCGCCGGAGAACTCATGGGGATAGCGTTCATAGTAGTGTGGCTGCAAGCCGCACTTTTTCATGACATCCAGAACATATTCCCGGTAGTGAGCCTTGTCCACCAGACCATGCTCCAGAGCGGCCTCGCCAATGATCTCTCCCACCGTCAGGCGGGGGGAAAGGCTGGCATAAGGATCCTGGAAAATCATCTGCATCTGTGGCCGCAGTTTATCAAACTCCCGATTGGAGAGCTTGGTCACTTCCTGACCCTTAAAATAGACCTCGCCGCCGGTAACGGGATACAACCGCAGCAGCGTACGACCCATGGTGGTCTTGCCGCAACCGGATTCACCCACGATGCCCAGCGTTTCGCCCTTGCGAACGGTAAAGGAAACACCGTCCACAGCCTTCAACGACTTCAGCACCTTGCCGAACATATTGGTCTTAACAGGGAAATACTCTTTCAAATTGCGGACATCCAACAGCACATCGTCCAACTGAACAGCCTCGGAAGGATTGGCCATGTTTTCATTTTTCATTTTTTCAGACATAACCTTTACTCCTTTTCTGCCTGGTTATCCGCATACAGATAGCAGGACACTTTATGGGTGGGGCTGACCTGGATAAACTCCGGGTATTCGCCGGCGCACTGCTTCATACAGCGGTCGCAACGGTCACGGAAATAGCAGTAGTTGGGCATATTGATGGGGTTCGGAACGAAGCCGGGAATGCAGTACAGCTCATCCACATCGTTGTTGACGGAGGGTTTGCTCTTTTGCAGACCAATGGTGTAGGGATGCATGGGGTGATCGAAGATATCCTCGGTGGTACCCATTTCGATGACACGGCCGGCATACATGACCACCACATAGTCGGCCATTTCTGCCACCACGCCCAAGTCGTGCGTAACCAGCATAATGGAGGAATTCTGCTTTTCCTTGATCTCCTTCAGCAGATCCAGGATCTGAGCCTGAATGGTCACGTCCAATGCAGTCGTGGGTTCGTCTGCCACGATCAGCTTGGGGTTGCAGATCAGCGCCATGGCGATCATAACTCTCTGGCGCATACCGCCGGACAATTCGTGGGGATACTTTTTGTAAACGCCATCCGGATCGGCAATGCCCACCTGCGTCAGCATTTCGATGCTGCGAGCCTTGGCGCCTTCCTTGGAGATTCCCTCTACATGGAGCAGAGAAACTTCATCCAGCTGACTGCCAATGGTAAATACCGGGTTCAGAGAGGTCATCGGCTCCTGGAAGATCATAGCGATCTCCCGACCACGGATGGACTGCATATGATCCAGGGGCATCTTTGCGATGTCGAATACCTTTTCCTCTTTCTCAAAGCAGATACCACCCAGCTCATCCTTGACCGGCTGACCATCCTCCCCCAGAACGGGTATCTTCTTGCCCTTAGCATCCTTTTTAAATGCGTTCGTGCGGAAACGGATGGAACCGTCTACGATCTGGCCGGAGGGGCCGTTGATCAGACGCATCAGCGACATGGAGGTCACACTCTTGCCGCAGCCGGACTCACCAACGATACCCACAGTCACGCCCTCGGGAACATTGAAGCTGACACCGTTAACGGCACGAACTGTGCCTGCATCGGTGTAGAAGTAAGTATGCAGGTTGTCAAATTCCACCAGATTGGTGGGATCTTTCATGACGGTGGTGTAATCTTCTTCACGCACCTTCATCTTTTTCTGCTGATTATATCTGCGGTAAGCCGCTTTGTTCTCCTGTGCAATACGCTTGGACTCATTGCGGGAGATATAATGCGAATTTTTCTTCTTTTCTGCCATTTCCATTACCTCTTCGACTTCGGGTCAAAAGCGTCACGCAGGCCGTCGCCAACGAAGTTGAAGGCCAGGATCGCAAGTGTGATGCAGATTCCGGGAGGAATCCAGAAATTGATATCATTCATATACTCGGTCTTTGCAGCATAGTTGATCAGGCTGCCCCAGGTAGCAGTACCCAAAGGTGCACCCAGACCCAGATAACCCAGCGTTGCCTCGGTCAGGATGATGGAACCAAGACCCAGGGTCATGGTAACGATCAACTGAGGCAAAACATTGGGGATCAAGTGCTTAAAGATCTTTCTATGGGTAGACAAGCCGGAGCATTTTGCAGCCAGCATGAACTCCTGCTCACGCAGGGACAGGATCTGGCCTCTGACCAGACGAGCGGTACCGGTCCAGCTCAGCAGACACAGACAAGCCATCATATAGTATAGTCTACGAATATCCGTAATACCCAAAGCCGTAAAAGCTGCTGACAGGATCAGCATAATGGGCAGCTGGGGAATACAGTACAGAATATCAACAATACGCATGATGACCTGATCCACCCACTTACCGAAGTAACCGGCCAGGCCGCCCAGAAGCACGCCCAGGATGGTCGACAGGAACACCACAACGATGCCGATGGTCAGGGATATCCGACCACCGTACATCAGACGGGTCATCAGGTCTTTGCCGGTTTCATCGGTGCCCAGCCAGTGCTTCCAGGAGCTTTCGCCCTTGATATAGCTTTCTGTCATTTCAACGCTGATATCATAAGCATACTGGGTTTGCGTGACCTCGTTGCCGTTTTCATCAATGTAGGTGATCTGGTACTCCAGCGCCAGCATATTGGTATTCTGCTTGGGCGTGGGGTCCACTTCCATCTCACCCCAGGGAGAGAACAGCGGGCCGACAAAAGAGAACAGGAACAGGAACGCCAGGATGGCCAAACCCAGCATAGACAGCTTGGAACGGAAGAACCGCTTCAAAACGGTCATGGTGGGGGAAAGAACTTTGACACGGTCGTTCAGGTTTTCGCCGTGGAGGTCATCCACCACAGTTTCAACTTTGCTTTCCTCTTGGATATTTTCTTTCTTATCGCTCATCTCGGCACCCCCTTACGACAGTTTCACGCGGGGATCCACCACAGCGTACATAACATCCGCCAGCAGAACACCTGCAACCGTCAGAACTGCAATAAACATATTGTATCCCATAACAAAGGGAATGTCGCCCGCGTTCAAAGCCTGGTATGCAATGTTACCGACGCCGGGAATATCGAAGATCTGCTCGGTGATCATCGCACCGCCGAACAGGCTGGGCAGTGTGCCTGCCAACATGGTGACCACAGGGATCATCGTGTTACGGAAAGCGTGCTTGTAAACAACAGTCCGCTCGGACAAGCCCTTTGCACGGGCAGTGCGGATGTAGTCTGCACTCAGCACTTCCAGTGTATTGGTACGGGTATAGCGCATCAGAGAGCCGATGGACAGGATGGTCAGAACGAAGATGGGCAGCACCAGGTGCCAAGCCTTATCCGCAAAAACCGTCATAGCAGAAGCGTCCAGCGGCAGGTCGGAGGAAATGATACCGCCAACCGGGAACCAGCCCAGATCTTCTGCAAAATACTTGATCATCAGTCTGCCAAAGAAGAAGCTGGGGAAAGAAATACCGATCATCGTCAGGATCGTGACAGAGTAGTCCAGCTTGCCATACTGGTTGCATGCGCTCTTGATACCCAGAGGGATGGCAATGATCAGCTGCAAGATCAGAGAGATCAGCGCCACCGTAAAGGAGATGCCCATGTTCTTGAAAATAACATTGCTGACAGAGTCGCCGTATTTCCAGGACTGTCCCAGGTCACCCTTCAGTGCAGCACTCAGCCACTTGAAATAGCCTTTCATAATGGGCATTTCTTTTACTTCGGGGATTTTTCTGCCATCGGAAGTCAACTCATACTCCCCATTGTCTTTCAGACGGTAAATGATGTTGCCATCTGCATCCGTCTGGAAAATGGGAGCGCCCACTTCAATGGCGATCCGGTTGCCGTCTGCATCTGTTTGGTAGATGACACTGTCGGTATCATTGGTTTCCACCAAATTACAGTTTGCCAGTTCCTGATACAGTGTCATGTAGTTATCCTGTGCATTGGGGTTCGAGCCATAGAACTGTGTTTCAACATAGTTCAGGGGCATACACCGCAACAGGCCGTACAGGATCACCGATACACCGAGAAGAATCAATATGGACAGTAGAATGCGTTTGAAAATATATTTTACCATAGCCTCTTTATCCTATCTTTTCTGGTGAAGTGTTGATTACAACCTTAGTTGTAATCAACCTCCCAGATTCTGCTGACAACACCTTCATTGTAAGAGGGATTCTGATTGAGGGTATTGACATTGATGACCTCTGTATTGTAGACAGACAGATCGTTTCTCTGATAAGTGGGCAACTCCGTACACAGCTGCATAACCACATCCAGTGCCTCGGCGTAAATCTCGGCACGCTCGTCCTGGTTGTTGGTTTCACGGCCCTTCTCGATCAGTTCAGCCAGTTCTTCGATGAGCAGCTGCTCCTCGTCAAACTGTCCGCTGGTATCGTCCAGCATACCCTGGCAGTACCAGTTCTTCAGTGCGTTGGCAGTGGAGTCCTTGTGATAGTTCTGGAACATATCGGGGTCTGCTGCGGAGTTCCAAGCAGCGGCCCAAACTTCCAGGCCACCGGAAGCCAGCTTCTTCAGGGCATTAACGTCTGTGGTAACTGTGATCTCAAAGCCGCACTTGTTCAGGAAGTCAGCAGCCTGCTGCAGCATGTTGTAAGCGGGGTGGTCAACGGTTTCGCCGGCGATGGTGAAGGTGATTTTCAGGGTCTTGCCGTCCTTTTCATAGATACCGTTACCGTTGAGCTTCCAGCCGGCCTCTTCAACCAGCTTCTGGATCTCTTTCTTATCGGTGGTGTAAGCGTAGTAGGGTTCAGACACATCGGTGGGATATGCCCAGGAAGTAGAAGACATGGGACGATAGATCAGCTCAGCCAGCTGGCCGGTGTAGTAGTCCTTAACGATCAGAGCGGTATTCATCGCCTTCATGATGGCCTGTCTGACCTCGATGTCGGGAACATACTTGGGGTTAATGCCCACATAGCCATAGCCGCCGGTACGATAGGTCTTGTAACCCAGGTGGCTCACGGAGCTGACCTGCTTGATGTTTTCCTGCTTTGCATTGGGCTCGCCGTAGTCGATCTCGCCGGCCTTCAGAGCGCTGACCAGGTTATCCGTGCTGACGACTTTGTAACGGAACAGACGGATCTTTGCATTGTTCAGATCCTTGCCAACAGTTTCAAAATAGTCATTTCTGATGAAGTAAACATAGTTATTGCTATAGAAGCTGTTCTTATCAACGGTGGTATTGTTCTTGTCGTCAGTTGCCTTGTAAACACCGGCGCCAACAGGCAGGCCGTTCTTTGCAGGATCCTTCAGAACTTCATCGAAGAAGGTCTTGCTGCCGAACTCGACACCAAAGTGCTTCTGGCCGTCGAACTTTGCGATCTGTTCTTCATTGGAGTAGTAGTGCATGGGAGCGACCACAAAGGAGAAGTTCCAGATAGCCTTGGGGTCGATACCGTTGATACGGATCTTCAGCACATCGTGCTCTTCGCCCAGGTCAGTACCATTGAAATTGGAGGTCTTGTAGGTGGTGATGCCGGAGATGTTGTCCACATTGCCGCCATTCTGCTCAAAGTACTCAGACTTTGCTTCAGCAGCGAACTCTTCCAGCATGGTGGTACCGGTTGCCCAGTAGCGCAGAACATCGGCGATCTTAGAGTTGACGGAGGTATTCGCCTTGTAGACGATCTCGATGGCCTTTTCCTTCATCAGTGCCTGCTTTGCGGTGGCTTCGTCGCAGTTGTTCTTGTCCATGTAAGCCTTGATCTTATCTGCGGACAATGCGTTGTTCATTTCTTCGGTATTGATGTCGTTTTCCAGATCCAGAGAGGTCAGGTACTTGCCATTCTCATCCTTTTTCTTAACGGTAGCGCCATGCTCATTGATCTCAGTCTGAACGGTGACGATACCTTCGTTGAACAGGTAAGCCTGCCAGACTTCTGTGAAGCTGTACTCCGTGTAGCTGCTCAGACCGGCATCGGCCACGGTGGTCCAGTCGGTAGTCAACTCTTCTTTAAACTTTTCTTTGGCTTTTTCAATGTCAGCCTTGATCTTTGCCAGCGTTTCTGCGTCAAACTCAGCATCCTTATCGGTCAGGTACTCCAGGATCTGGTTCATACGGGTCTGGGCATCTGCATAGAAGCCGGCGGAGATGTCATTGTCGGAATCGTCGCTCAGGCTGGGATCCTGTGCCTGATAAGCCTTCAGGCCCTGGATGTCGGTAGAATAAATGGTGGAAGAACCGGTGTACATGGGATCCAGATACACATACAGGTTGAACAGGACGTCCTTGATCGTCAGTTCCTTGCCATCGCTGAACTTAATGCCGTTCTTGATGACGAACTCATAGTCGGTGTAGCCGTTGTTGTCGCCGCTGGCGGAAACATTGCCGTTGGCATCATACATGGTGATCTTCAGAGCCAGAGCAGCGGTAGCGTACTTGTCGCCGCAGACCAGATTACCATCAGAGTCGGTTGTCATCATGGAAATCTGGGTCATGCTGATCACGCTGCCATCATTGGCAGAGGTATAGAAGAAGGGGTTAAAGTTGCCGTCCAGTGCACCGATAGCAAACGTCATGGGACGGGTTTCGGGATCGTACTTGTGGTTGACGTTCGCACCGGGGGTCGTGCCGTTGCTGCCGGTGCTGCCACTGCTGGGAGCGCAGGCAGTCACGCCCAGGAGCATGACAATCGCACAGACCAGGCAGAGTGCGCGTTTGAAGTTCTTGTTCATAAAAACTCTCCTTAATATACTTTATCGGACTGGTGGATCAACCCTGATTCAGGGGATAGCGATAGGTTTCGTCGTTGTAGTTACAGGTAGCTTCCACAACGATGCTGCCGTCGGTGAGTTTGGACTGGTCACCGCCAATGATCCATGCAGAGTCTGCATTGTGGATATTGCCGGCACTGGTGCCTTCTGCACCACCGATGGTCATTTGTCCGCTGACATGCAGACCGGAGATCTGGGCGCCGTCAGCAATTTGATTGAACAGGAAGTAGGTTTCAGGAGAGCCCTTGGAGATACCAATGGTCAATGTAACAGCTTCCAGTTTCAGATCATGGATTTTTGCTTCCGCCTTTACATCGCCGAACAGAGATGTGGTTTTGCTGACGTTGTTCTTGTCAACAGAGAAGTTGGAGATGCTGTGACCGTTGCCTTCAATGGTCGCGCCAAAGGAGGTCTGGGTCTTGACGGTAGCACCGCCCATGTCAATATCAGCGATCAGGTAGTACTTCTTGTCGCCGGAAAGTGCCTTGAGCATCTTTTCAGCAGAAGCTTTGTCATTGACGATCTCCCAATCGCCTTCAATAAACTTTGCATAGACCTGGTAGTTTTCTGCGTCTGTCTTCTGGATGGGCCAGGACACAACCTGTGTACATTCTGCATCGTAGTAATATTCTACGAAGGTGTAGCTCCCCTTCTCCAGACTCAGCAGACGGCTGCCGGTATAGGCACTGACCTGTCCGTTTTCAAATTCAAGATCACGGATCTTGTCGCCAACTTGATAGGTATTGCCGTCTTTGTCCTGCAAGCCGGTTCCGGCCAAAAGGACAGATACAGATTCCAGCTTCCGCCACTTGGCGTACAGTTCGATCTGTGTGCCGTTTTCCAGGCGCTTGGTGAAGTCAAAGGCTTCACCAAGCTTAACGATTTTCTTTTCTGCGTCTTCATAGATCAGCTGGCCGTTTTCATCGCGGGCGGGCAGATACCAGCCTTCAAATGCGTAGCCATTTCTGGTTCCCATGTTGACGTTGCCGTTGGTCAAATTCTGAAATCCGATGTTCAGAGGGAAAGAATTCTCCTTGTAACCAATGGTCTTTTCAGACTGGTGGTCAGCAAATTCTCCACCGTTGGCAAAGTAATGGATCTGTGCCTTCACATCGGACATGGCATCGTCATCTCCGCTTCCGGCGGCCAGATAAACGATCAGAACGACAGCTGCCACGATCACCACGCCAATGACGAGCCACTTCAGCCAGGAACGGTCAGCATGATTCTTTTCGGTAGTCATTTTTGACTGTCTCCCATTTTCTTCATGTTTCTTACGGGTCAGAACAAAGGCAGTCACACCACCGGCCACAGCCAGCACACCCACAGCGATCAGCACGATCACCAGAACATTGGAACCGGCAGGCTTCTGGGCGGTTGTATCATCCGGGCCTTCCGTAGGTTCCTGAGTGGGACCTTCTGTGGGACCTTCCGTAGGATCCTGCACAGGCTCATCAGGCTGGGTGGTACCGGCTTTGACCTTTACGGGAATGTCCACCGTTTCAACGATGTTTCCATCCCGATACTCCAGCGTGACCGTCCAGTCATACTGGGTCAGGCCGCCCTGAGGTGCAATTACCGTTACCTTGGACATGTCGATGGTCTGTGTGGAACCGTCCTTGTAAACCAGGGTCAGCACCAGACCGGTCATGTCAAACTGGTCGCCTTCGTTATAATTTTTCTGATAGCCGTCGTTAAAGTCGATGTGATCGACCTGCATTGCGATACCGAACTTCTCCTTCAATGCACGAACCTGTGCTTCCAGAGCAGACAGCTTCTCAGAGATCTCAGCAGTGAGGTATTCTTTCTGGGCTGCATCGGTGACTTTGTTGAACAGCACTCTTGCAGCGGTCACTTCTTCGGCAAAATCCTTGACTTTTTGCAGGTTTTCGTCATTGACTTCCCAGTTCATCCAGCCCTGGACGGTTTCCAGAGATTTCAGTGCTTCGATAGAAGCGATGGCATCTCGGGTGGTGTCGTCCATCAGAACGCCCAGGCTGTTGCGGACGCCGAAGTAAGTCGTCCAAATGTAGTTATCATAGCCCTTACCGTTTTCGGGGAAGTGCATCACCATGTCGCTGGTGCCGCCCAGAATATCCGTATAATACACCAGCAGTGTATCGAAGTTGGCATAGTACAGGCCTCTGACAGCCACCTGATCCATGGTGCCATCTGCAACAGCATCTACCATCAGCTGATAAATATCCTCACGATAGACACAGGCCAGTGTAGGTGCCTGGATGCTGTGGAATGTATAGTCCTGGATACCGCTGTTTTCAAAAGCAGATACGCCGATCACTCGTACAGACCAGGGCAGGATCACATTTTTAACAGCATCTTTACGCAGGCCGCTGAATGCATAGGCGTCGATGCGTGTCGTATATTCGGGAATGGAGTAGGTTCCCCCCTCCATCACCTTGCCACCGGGGTAGGCACACAGCTCATACTCATCATCGCTGATGCGGCGCAGCAGCACGCCGTCCTGCTGGAAGAAGATGCCGCCTTCCACAACTTCAAAGTGTGTCAAATTCTGAGCGTACGCAAATGCGCCATAGCCCAGCTTGGTCAATGTGGCAGGAATGGTAACAGTGCTTTCGCCGCCGCCGTAGAAGGCCATATCACCGATCTTCTGGGCAGCAGGAATATTGATCTCGGTATAAGCAGCACCGCCGTTTTCAATGGCAAAAGCGCCCTTGCCGATGTTCTTTGCAGCAGCCAGATCCAGTTTCTTCAGGCCATTGCAGTTATAGAATGCCAGTTCACCAATATCTGTGACCTTGTTCAGTCCGTTAACGGTGCTGAGCTTCACGCAACCGGCGAAGGCTTCCTTGCCCACGACTGTCACCTGCTTCAGATCAATGGTCTGCAGAGCGTTGCAACCGGCAAATACAGCCTCACCGATGTTGGTGATCTGATCGCCGAAGGTCACACTGGTCAGAGCGGTACAATTGGTAAAGGTATAATTACCCAAAGTAGCTGCGTTTTCGCCGAAACGGACAGTAGTCAGCTTGCTACAGCCATAGAAGGTGTAGTCACCCAGTTTTTTCACAGAGGGCATAACAACTTCACGCAGCTGTGCACAGCCGTAGAAGACGGCCGTACCCATCTCGGTAACACCATCAGGCAAGGTCACCGTGGTCAACTGCTTGCAGCCGTAGAAGGCTTCATCGCCAATGTAATTGACAGCGCTGCCTGCAAAGGAAACGTTCACCAAATTGGTATTGGCAAAAGCGCTCTGTTCAATGGTGGTCACAGAAGCGGGGATTTCCACGCTGTACAGCTTAGAACCTGCAAATGCGTTGGCAGGGATCGTAGTGATCTGGCTGCCCTGAGCAAATTTGACAGTCGTCAAGCTGCTCTGTGCAAATGCGGAATTTCCAATTGTCTTGATCGATGCGGGGATGGTTATTGTCGTCACATTACTGCCGGCAAAGGCGTAGTCACCAATGACCTGCACTGTCTGGGGAATGGTTACATTCTTCGTACCGGCGATCACCAGCAGCAGTTCTGTCCGATCGCTGTTGTAGAGAACACCGTTCTCGATGACATACTTGCTGCAACCCTCTTCCAGCTTCACATTCAGGTCTGCAAAGGTCAGACCGGTCAGGCGGATGGTGCCAAAGTCAAAATCATCACCAATGATGATCTCGGAAACATGGCTGCCTGCCAGAATGTCATTGCCCAAAACCGTCAGGCCCTGGGGCATCTGGAAAGAACGCAGGCCGGTATTGGCAAAAGCGCGATCACCGATGGACCAGATCTTTGTGCCTTCCCGGAAGGAAACGCTGGTCAGCTTTGTACAGCCGGCAAAAGCGTTGTCGCCAATGGAGGCGGACAGGCCGCTTCCTTCTGCAGGCGCAAAGGTTACTCGGTTCAAATTGGAGCAACCGGCAAAGGCATAGTCGCCAATCTGGCTGGCGCTCAGGGTAATGTTTTTCAGATTGATGCAGTTCTGGAAGATATAATCACCCAGATTTGTAGCCGTAGCGGTCTTCACTTCGCTCAGGCTTGTACAACCGCTGAAAGCACCGGTGCCGCAAACGAACAGGCCGCTCAAATCAACGGATTTCAAGCTGGTGCAGTCTGCGAAAGCGTAGCTGTACAAGGTGCTGGCCTTATACAGTGCCTTGATCTGTGTCAGGCTGGTGCAGCCACGGAAGCATTCCCTACCCAGGGTCACCACCTTCACATTCGTCAGATCCACCAGTTCCAGGGATGTACAGCCGGCAAAGGCTTCCTGATAAATGATGTTGATGTCACAGTCAGCAATTTCCTGCTTTTCCCGGCTGTCAAAATAAACGGCCTTCAATGCAGTACAGTTTTTGAATGCTTCCTTGCCGATCTGCATAACGGTTTTGGGAATGACGATCTCGGTAATGGTATCATTGTCTTCAAAGGCACCTTCTGCGATCATCATAATGTTCTTATCGGTGGGGATCTCCACCACGCCGCCCAAGCCACGATACTCCGTCAGCGTGACGCCATCCACCACAAAGGGATCCTGCACACGCACGGTTATCGTCGCCATATAGGCAGTGGGCTTGCCGTCCA
The DNA here is from genome assembly GCA_964586875.1 of uncultured Oscillospiraceae bacterium. Classification (GTDB taxonomy): domain Bacteria; phylum Bacillota; class Clostridia; order Oscillospirales; family Oscillospiraceae; genus Faecousia. The sequence continues at coordinate 37,252 of CAZPJH010000002.1, read as the reverse complement.
CCACGATGATGGCCTTGATAACCGTTGTACCCTTTGCCAGAGGGCTGACATTGCCCTGCTGGTCAACAGTAGCAACTTTCTCATTGGTGGACTCCCACTTCAAAGTCAGCTGATCCACCGGATAATACCAGGGATCTGTATTTACATCCAGCTTAAAGTTTTCACCGGGATATACCGCCACAGCACCTCTTGTCAGGTAGCCGTCGCCGGATTGGATGGTGCCGAAGGAAATGGACGGCAGAGGCAGCTTATTGACTTCCTCCGTCACCGTCACCTTAATGGATTGACGCAGGCCGCTGCCATTGGTGACTGTAATGGTCGCTGTACCGGGAGCCAGACCCACGATCTCGCCGTTCTTGACCTCAGCAACGGTACGGTTGTTGGAAGACCAGTCGAAGTTGGACAGATTGCCATTGCCCTCGTAGGTCATCTGGACCTTGTGCGTTTCGTACACGCCCAGCTGAATGCTGTCCTCGCCCTCAGCCAACTCGAAATAATCGGGAGCCAGGGTCTGGTTGCACTTGCTCAGGTTCAGCCAGTACTGGCTGTGGTTCAGGGCATAGTCATCCACCTGCACATACAGGCGGTCTTTGTACTGCTCGTAAATATCCGTGATCTCGATGGAAACGGTGGTCGTGCCATTCTTATTGGCGTTATAAACAGGAGTCACATACTCCGTAGCCATCTTCAGTTCCTGCTTGGTGCCATCGTTATCCAGGTAAGTCAGCATAACGGACTGGGCGTAGTGGTTGTCGAACACGTCCAGATCCAGGTAAATACGCTGCTTGATCTTATTGCCATCCTTGTAATCGTAGTAACGAACGCGGACATCCTGCAAAACGGGGGCTTCATAGTCAGCATAGAAGGAGAACTCGTAGGTTTCCTTTGTTCCTTCCCGATTTTCATTCTCATAATCCAGATAGAAATCGAAGGTCATGGTGTATTTCTCACCGGAGACCAGACCCAACTCCGTGGGATCGGTTTCAAACTTGACAAAGGCAGGTACGGTGCTGCCTGCGCTGGCGTAGGCCTTACCAACACGGTAAATGGTATCGGTTTCCAGCACCTCGCCGGTGTCAGCATTGGTCAGCTTGTAGTCCACATAACGTGCATTACGCAGCAGACCAGCGTACAGGCCTCTGAACTTATAAGATGTCAGGTATGTATCTGCGGATTCATCGCCAAAGTAGCGGTTATAGCAGGAGATGGAGTTATGCTCCATGTCTGCGTAGATCTGGTCAGCATACTCATCCTGCAGGTACAGGAAGCTGCCCATAGGCAGGGTGTACTGACCATTCTGATAGCTGACATAGGGCTGTGTTGCCCAAACACTTGCCTGGGGCTTCTCGTCATCGGGAATGGAAGAGTCCTGTTCCTTCTTTGCCAGCTCATAAACATCCCAGTCCAGCATGGGAGCCTTGGACCAGTCGCCATAGAATCCCATGAAAGGCAACACCAGATCGCACTGGCCTTCCGTGTCGGACAGCAGCTTTGCAAAGCCTTCCACGAACATACCATTGGCAAAAGATTGATCGATATAAGCCTTTTCCTCATCAGACAGGGTCAGTGTCAGCTTGATCTCATAGGTCTGGCCGGCAGGCACGGCAAAAGTGCCGCCCTCCCCTACTTCCTGACCGTTGACGATCCACTTTGCAGCCACATCCGTCAGCAGGTGTGCCTGCTCCGCCACAGCCATGCCGTCAACGGACAGCGTTTCAGTCATGAAAATGGAATTGGTCTTAAAGGACAGTGCCTGCGTACCAAAATTGGTAACATTGAACACCAGTTCATAAACACCGTTTTTCTCTTTGTCGTCACCCAGTTCGATCTTCGGGCGGTAATCATTGTCAGCATTGTCGACCCACAGGTAAGCCAACGTATGACGGGCATTTTCCAGGCTACCCAAACCTGCACCCTGCTTACGGGGAGAGTAAGGCAGGTTGTTCTGATCGTAAACAGTAGTTGCTGTACTCATCAGCAGCTGATTGACCAGGCGGTTGATCTGTGTAGCAGTGTAGTCCGGGAATTGCTTCTGAACATAGCTACGCACCAGTGCCACCACACCGGCCATATTGGGAGATGCCATGGAAGTACCGCTCTGCTCGCCGTAGCCGCCGGGGACGGAGGAGGTGATCTCGCCGCCGTGGGCGGTGATCTCGGGCTTCAGCTTCAGATCGGAGGTGCAGCCCCAGGATGAGAACTCACTCATAAAGGGACCTGCCTGATATTCCTTGTCCAGCTTCAGGGTGCCCACACGGTTCTTTGCGGCACTGACCAAAGCTTCACCGGATTTCATATCGATGGAAATGGCAGGGATGGGATCATCCACATCGCCCAGGGACATACGAACGGTGCCGGATACATTATTATAAATGATCACACCGATGGCACCAAAATCTCTGGCCAGCTCCACCTTTTCCTGGAAGGAGGAGTCACCACGCTTGACCAGTGCGATCTTCCCCTTGACCAGTTCCTGAATGCTGGCAGTATAGTCAGAAGCCAGACCCACACCGGGAATGACCACATACTCAAATTCTTTGGAAGTTTCGCCTTCTCCCAACATATCGCCGACGAAGTCAAAGGGATTGCTGTTGCCGTCGTTGGAGTCCTGGAAGAAGATGGCATCTACACCATTGGCCAGCAGGTAATTGGACTTCTTGCCGCTGATGGACGCAACAGACAATGCCGCAGGGAAGGTAGAAGGAGAACCAACCGTACCGGAGTCGGGGTTGGTGGACAGGTTGGTGCCAAACACACCGCCAAAGCCAGCGCTGTAATCGTTGGACGCAGCGCACACCAGGCTGATACCCTCTTCGCCGATGGCCGTGTAAACCTTGTTCAGGTATTCGCCTTCGCTATCACCGTCATCGGTGCTGGTAAAGCCACAGGTCGTACCCAAGCTCATGTTGATCACATCAACACCCAGGAACATGCAGTCTTCCAGCGCAGCCAGAATGTCTTCTGTCACAGCTCCGCCCAGGTCGGTGCTTTCCAGATCATCGGTAAAAACTTTGCAGATGACCAACTGTGCTTCGGGTGCAACACCCCAGAAGGCCTCTTCCACATGATTGCCGTCCTTGTCAGTGTAACCATTGGGATCATGGCCGGCAACGATACCGGCAACGTGGGTACCATGGTTGGAATAGGAAGGATAGACGTTAGGGTCCTTGTCGGCATAGTCATACATAAAGGGGACTTTGGCATTGTAGTAGACATCGTCCACGGTAACACCACCGACGGTCAGATCCTCAGCACGCATGTCCTTCATCGCCAGGATGTTGGCAATATCGCTTTTGGAGAAGCGAACCGTTTCGCTGTTGGGCATATCCTGGAATGCACTGTGGGTGTAATCCAGGCCGGTGTCGATCACCGCCACCACCATGCCGGAACCGTCCAAGCCTTCGCCTACTGCCAAGGATGAGTCGTAAACGCCGGTCTTATAAACGCTGGTGGCATTGACCACAGCAGAGCCGGCGCTGCCATAGGTCTGTACGGTCTTGGGATAAGCGTATTCACGGGAGATGACCACGCTATCCACGCCGGACATTTTCTTGATCTGTGCCACATGGGCGGTATCGATCTCCACGGCGATGGCATTATCCACAGCCACATATCGATACTTCAGCTCGTAATCAATGCCAGCCTCTTTCAGCTGGCTCAAAATCTTATCCTGCTGGGCATAGATCTTTTCGGTCTTTTCCTGGCCCTTAGCAGTGGTTGCATAGGAGGAAACACTCTGTTTGCCTGCATAATCTGTCAGGCTCTTCTGAGAAAGGCTGATCAGCACTGTTCTCGTTTCGTAAGTTGCTTCGGTCTTCAGTACCGAGCTGCTGAGGTTATCCTTCATCAGCTGCGAGAACTGATCACTGAACTGACCGGTCACATCTGTAAATGCAGCGCCACCGGAACCGGAGTTCCCGATGCCCCCTGCACACCCTACCACAATTAAGATCGCCAGCAACAGTGGCAATACAAAATTGAGGCGCTTCTTGAAAACTTTTTTCACTTTTGCTCCTCCTGCGGTTGAATATTTGTTGCGTTTCATGCAGGAGAAGAACCTCTCCCTGCAATTTTTATACGCGGACAAGTGTGCGTGTATAAAAAACTGTATTTTCATCCATATATAATCACGCACGATATTATTCTACATCATTTTTATCCATCCGTAAACTAGTGATTTTGCACATATTTTTATGTCTTTTTTCGACGTCTTGGTTATTTTACACCTGTCATCCCTCATTTTTCTCCATTTTTGCCCCTCTTTTTTAGACCTTTTTGTTAATTTTTCACTGTTTGAACTTTATGTAAATTTTATGTAAATTTTCAAATTTGCTTAACAATAGTTAAAATATCTAATTCTTCCCCCATAAAAAAGACGTATCTTTTATCAAATTGGCAAATATTTGTCCACGCTACACGGACATTTCTGTTTTTTCATCGTATATAGCACTCATTTTTCTGCAAATAAATACAAAAAGCAGACATCCGGTCTTTTTCGGATGTCTGCTCTCTCATTTTTATTGAATTCGGAAACCAAAAGGCGGCAGTCCGTCCTTTTCTGCGGCCGTTGCATTCACCTGCAACGTCACCACCTGCTCTTTTGCCCGGCGCGTCATGGTCACAATGCCATCTTTCTCATCGATGGCAAAATCACCCACAGACAATGCCGGTTCTTTTTTCAACGCCATCAGTGTCTGGATCAGCTTTCTGGTCTGATGATCCCAGTTTTCCTCGTTCCAATCAAAGGTACGGCGGCAATCCGGATCATAACCACCTTCCATACCGATCTCATCTCCGTAGTACACGCAGGGAATACCGGGATAGAAGAACATAATAGCCGCTGCGGTGCGGTAGCACTGGCTTTGCCCATTCACACGGGTCAGGAAGCGGTCGGTGTCATGGCTGCCCAGCAAATTCAGCATTTTGTCGTTGGCTGCCAAGCTAAAAGTATGATACAGTCCCACCAGGCGATCCCGGAAGGTCTTAGAATCGATGGTTCGGAAAGCCAGCAGATCCAGGCAAGCCTTGGTCAGGCCGTAATTCATGATACCGTCGTACTCGTCACCATTCAGATAGCGCACAGCCCGGTGCCAATCTTCTCCGATGATGATGGTCTGGGGGTTTTGCGCCACAACAGCTTCCCGGAAATGGCGCAGGAAACGATGGGACATTTCATCGGACACATCCAACCGCCAACCGTCTGCACCGTAGTCACGCATCCACATCACTGCCACGTCGCAGAAATAACGGATCACATCCATATTGGCTGTGTTGAGTTTCGGCATGGTCTTTACGTTGGCAAATGTCTTATAAGATCCATCCTGGTTCCAGAAGAACCAATGATAATAAGGGGATTTTTCTTTCTTCTGCCGGGCATCCAGGAAAAAGGGATGCTGACAGGAAATGTGGTTAAAGACACCGTCCAAAATCACTTTCATTCCCTGCTCATGGGCCCGATCGATCAGTGCTTTCAGCGCCTCATTGCCGCCAAATGCCGGATCTACGTTCTCATAGTCGGTGATTTCATACTTATGATTTGTCGGTGAGCAGAAAACCGGTGTCATATACAGCACATTCACGCCCAGATCCGTCAAATAATCCAGATGTTCCCGGATACCGTTCAGGTCACCGCCGTAATAACTCTTGGGCGTAGGACGAACACCCCACTTGGTGTTGACATAGTGCATATCCTTGGGTTCAGAGCCAATGGCAAACCGCTCCGGAAAAATCTGGTAACAAGCAGCAGTCTTGACCCACTGGGGAACTGTCATTGTGTCACACTCAAACTGGGACACATACTGGAAAAAGCAGAAATAACCCATATTGTGGTCAAACTGCTCCGTCAGGCCTTCCTCAGAAAGGTAACGAGTCACACCGTCCATGCACTGCAATTCAAAAATATAGGCAAAACGGGTATCCGTCTGCGGAACTGCCACACGATAATATTCCAGTTCCCCATCTTCAAAGCCTTTTTCCATGTCTGCTTCCAGTCGGAACTCATGCCAGTCGTTTTTATTGCAGTTATAGATCAGCTTTGCACTGCGGATCATTCCCTTTTGCACCCGAAAACGCAGGTGCATCTGCCCATCCAGAGGGCAGGCATCCACGGTGGATGGGATGTGTGATATGGATAAATTCAGCATAATATCTCTCCGTCTTTACTTTATTGTCTGTTTATAATACAGGCCGACGATCCTCCGTCCTGTCCGGACAAGCATTGACTTTTGATCATTCCTTTGCTATGATGGTCGCACAACCTATCTTTATCATACACGGAGGAAACCATGAAAGTCAATACGCTGACAAAAATAAACAAATTTCGTCTGGGCTATCTGTTGATGTCGTTAGCCCTGTGCGGCTATATGCTCTATCAGCTGATCGCAAGCATTCTGTCCCACCTGGCCAGCTCCATCACCTTTATGGACATCATCAATCTGTTTTCCATTCTTTTTGCCCTGCTGTTTGAAACCGGCATCACTTTGTTCGTCATTCGCTCCTTACGCAGCAATCAAACACTGATGATGAAAAGTCTGGTTTTCAATCGGGACGGTACTCCCTTCCGCCCGGGCGTTACTTTCGTTGCCCTCGGCGGTGTGATTTTCACCGTTGCCGCAGTTTTCTTCCTTGGCTGTGCCTATGGTTGGGATCTGTTGTCCAAAATGGATCAGGATATGCTCCTGTTCATCGCAGATGTAGCGTTGGTGTTCAGTGTTAATCTGGACTTTACGCTGGTGTATTTCCTGCTGTTCCGCCATGAAGCAGGTGCTTTTGCCCTGATTTAAGCAAATGTATAGCTGGCTGTCAGCTCCGAGACCAGGACCATGTCCTGGTCTATGCTTTCATAGCGCTCGTAATTGCTATCCAGTAAGCCCCAGACATTGATCTTGGATATCTGATGAAGTCGGACATTTCCGGTGGCTTCATACGTGATGTTCATTTTTTCATTAAAGATACACTGGTTCTTTTCTTTATCTACAGAAAAAGCGGTTTCCGGATACTTGTAGATATATAGCAGGAAAAAATCTCCGTAATATAGGCCGCCTTCATTATATGCACCGTTATCCATGTAGAAAAAGGAGGTAATATAGTCTGTGACGAATTTATCTTCCGCCTTTTCCTGTTTTGTTTCTCCGTTTTTCGTGGTGGTGTACAAATAACTTCCATCCACACGTTCAATGGTCGCCCGGACCGATTCAATTCCATCGTTTACCCCATCGCCAAAGTAAGTCTGTTGGAATTCCAGGCGCAGGTTCTGCGGATCTGTTTTGTCGATCTTCACATGAAGATCATATCCGCCGGTTTCCTGTCCGGCTTTGTTCTGCTTGCTCTGGTGGACGGTATATTCCACCTTTGCCACTGCATCATAGGCCTTCTCGGCTGTAATATCTGTGTTCAGGAAAGCCTCCACTTCGGGGTTAGGCTGGATTTGTTTGCTGCATCCTGTGCATAACAGCAGGATCAGCGCCGCTGCAATGGCCAAAATTCTCATTTTCATACTTGATGAGATCTCCGTTTCTTTGAACTGTGTGCCTCTGCCATAGATTTGGCAGAGGCACACATTGCTTTTATGATATTAGTACAGACGAATGTCAAACTTGTTCTCGAAAATGCGGATCTTTTCCACATCCAGAGAAACGCGGATCTTTTCGCCGGGCTTAACGGTCTTATCGGCCTTGACGTAAATTACTTCGTCAAAGAGATTACACTTGATATAGTGTTCCTTGCCGTAGTCAACAATGCTGTCAACCGTCAGTTCAATGCCGTTCTGACCAATGGTATAAGCCTCGTGGGGAGCTTCAAAGCGATAGTGGCTGACGAACAGCTGTGCGCCCAGACCCTTGACGATCTTCTTGTTGATCTCCTGGCTGGTCACGAAGGTCTGACCGTTGATGTACAGGGCAAACACCTTGGAATTGAAGGAAATGTCGTCCAATTCTGCATTGTAAGCGGCATCCACCTTCTCCAGCTCATCGATCTTGGCACGACGGGCTTCCTTGTACAGCAGCGCAGCGGTATCCCGCTTTTCGCCTGCTGCAGTAGCAGCCTCTGCCTTTGCCTGTTCGATGGCAGCGTCCAGTTCTGCAGTACGCTTCTGCTTGCGCTCCACATAAGCAGCCTTGGCGGCGACCATTGCATCCTGTGCAGTCTTCTGGTTTGCTTCCTCCAGAGGCAGCAGGGTCTTGCAAGCATTATCCAGACCGGCTTCAGCCTGGCGATTCAGTTCCACATACTTTGCCTCGATCAGCTTCTTGCTCTGCTCATGCTGGGCACGCAGAGCATTGACCTCAGGCATACGCTTCTGCTTTTCAGCCTCAGACATCTTGGCGTAATCAGCCTTCTTGCGCTCGTATTCGGCCACCTTCGCCTCATACTCAGCCTTTGCCAGTGCCAGCTGCTTCTGTGCCTCCTGGCGAACCTTCTTCTTACCTTCCTTACCCAGATCTTCTGTACCCAGGCGGTAGGACAGGTTCTCTTTAATAGCCCGGCACTGCTCTGCATAAGCATCCTTGATTTTCTTCAGCAGAGAAGGCTGCACCAGCAGCTCGGACAACTTCTGCTCGAACTGAGCATCCAGCTGCTCGACAGTCTTCTTCTTGGTTTCATCATTGTGCTGAACAAAGAAGGTATTGGAACGCTTAGCATTGGTGCGGTCAAAGTAGGAACCGTAGAAGGTATCATACTTGGGCAGGGGCTTTGCCAGCTCATTCATTTCGCTGTCATACAGGCAGATGCTCTTGAAATCGATATCCAGACCCAGCTCCTGGCCAACTTCATGGTGCTTCTTGCCCACCATGAAGAAGGTACGACCGCCGAAGTGCAGATGTGTAACGACAGTGTCCTTGATCACTTCTTCGCCATCGACCACAGTCTTCAGTTCACTACCACCCTCACGCAGTGCATCGGTGGGAATCAGGACGGAAGTGACTTTTTTCTCATCAGCCAGCTGGTTGCGGATGGCTTCGGGCAGATTGACGCTCTGACCCAGGATCGTAGCAGTGCCGCCCTGAACAGTAACGTCGAAAATATTCTCAGCAGGAATACGCGGTGCAATGGTCTGCTCCGTCTCTGCATCGAAGAAGTGTGCCTTTTCCATATCCAGTGCCACGTCGATCACATCATCCACACGGGACTCGTGCTCGCCGCCGTACTGCTTAACAATGATCCGTGTGGCAGAATCCTCCAGACGGGTCTTGTTCAGGTTCATATCACCGTAGATCAGGGTTTCGTTACCCAGCTCTTCGAAGTGGGAGATCTTGACCTGCATGATGGTATTGGACTTCTTCAGCACCTCTGGATCAACGGAGATCTGCTCACAGCGCAGGCCCACGATGATCTTCTTCTCACCGTTGAGATACTCGGGGCGAACCTTCAGCAGCTTTTCAAAGGGAACGAAGATGGTGCGCTCGATGCCCTCAAACTTCACCTCAACCTTATCCCCTTCCCGCCGCAGCGTTGCGGGGAAGAAGTTCATCTGAGGCGTGCCGATGAAGCCTGCCACAAACTTATTTTCAGGATAGTTGTACAAATTCTGGGGGGTATCGATCTGCTGGACATAGCCCATAGACATGACCACAATGCGAGTACCCATGGTCATTGCTTCCACCTGATCGTGGGTAACGTAGATAAAGGTGGTACCGATCTCTTTATGGAGCTTTGCGATCTCTGCACGCATTTCTGTACGCAGCTTTGCGTCCAGGTTGGACAGAGGCTCGTCCAGCAGGAAGACCTTGGGGGTACGCAGGATTGCACGGCCCAGAGAAACTCTCTGGCGCTGGCCGCCGGACAGAGCCTTGGGCTTACGCTCCAGATACTCTTCCAGCTTCAGGATCTTCGCAGCCCAGAGAACCTTTTTATGGATCTCGGACTGAGGCACATGGCGCAGCTGCAGACCGAATGCCATGTTTTCATACACCGTCATGTGGGGATACAGCGCATAGTTCTGGAACACCATTGCGATGTCACGATCCTTGGGCTCCACATGATTGGAGAAGGTGTCGCCAATGTAAAGTTCGCCTGCGGTGATCTCTTCCAGGCCTGCGATCATACGCAGGGTGGTGGACTTACCACAGCCGGAGGGGCCGACGAAAACGATAAACTCCTTGTCTTCAATTTCCATATTGAAGTCGTTTACCGCTTTTACCCCGTTGGGATATACTTTGTATAAATGCCGTAAACTCAGGTTAGACATATACTTATTCCTCCACTTCCGTAAATATTGCAAAGGACTGGGCAGGGATGGTCAGGGTCTGACCCTTAACAGAAGGCACATCGCCGGTAGACAACGTTGCGGCCAACTGCACATTTCCCAGCATGGACAGGTCGATAGTCGATTCATAATCGTGAGAAGCGTTCATCACAATATAGATCTTTTCGCTGCCCTCGCCCTTCGATACAACACAAACGGTTCTGTCTTCATTCAGATAAACATTTTCGCCCACATAACGGGCAATTTGCGGAAACGCCCGGCGGATGGCATTGGCTCTGGTGATGTAGGAGATCACAGAGTCTTCCTTCGCCAGCTGATCTGCAATGGTACCCAGCGGATACTTTGCAGAATCTTCGCCCTTGGTTGAACCAATGACCGGTTTACAGGTGTAGCTATCGCCCCAGGGCATGGGCTGGCGCTTATCTTCATCTTTATAGCTGTCTGTGCCGGAGCCGCTCAGCACGACCATTCCGGCTTCGTCGCCATAATACTGATAGATGGTGCCATAGCACATAGCCATTAGGCCGTAAGCCATTTTCAGATTGTTCAGGTCATTGGCAGCCTGGGTAGCGCCGTATGCGCGACCGGTATCATGGTTGGCAATGAATGTGGCAGGGATGCCGCCTGCGGCATACTCTGCATTCTCCTGATCGATCTTATACAGGTAAGCAGCCTTGTCCAGCCGAACTGCATAGGACAAATTACCTGCGCCCTGGGAATGCTGGAAGGAGAAGAAGGAGTCCACACCGGATGCCTGGTAGCGCTGGTTTTCTGCCTTGTTGCCCCAGCTTGCTTCACCGACAATGTAGCAATCGGGGTCGATTTCCTTGGCCGTTTTGTTCAGCCAAGTCAAGAACTGCGTGTTGCGCTCGCTGTCGGCGGTAAAGTACTCACCGGTAGCATCCAAACGGAAACCGTCCACGTCATGGTCAATGAGCCAGAACCGCATGATCTCCTTCAGATCGTTCGCTAAATAGCCGTCCGGCTCGTCGATCACGTTCTGCAGGTTCAGATCCGGCATTCCACCCCAGAACTGGCACTCATAAGCCCAGTTTCCACGGTAGATCTCCCAGCCGGCCTCCGGCTGCTGACCGTCTTCCAATTCCTTAAAATTGTAATAATTGTAGTATTGGCTGTCTGTCTGACCCCGGCTATGGGCAAGATAGCAAGCCTGGAACCAAATATGCTCCACAGAAGTGTGGTTGAATACCAGATCCAGCAGAATGGTCATGCCCCGTTCATGGCAGGCCTCCACCAGGTGATCATAGTCTTCCATGGTTCCGAACTGGCTGTCGATGGTCTTATAGTCCACCACATCATACTTATGATAGGTGGTCGACTGATGAACAGGGGTCAGCCACAAGCCGTCAAAATTCATATCCTCGATATAATCCAGCTTGTCGATGATGCCCTGTAGGTCACCAATGCCATCGCCGTTGGAGTCTGCAAAGGAGTAGGGAAAGATTTCATAATAGGTACGCATTTTGTCCGTGGTTTTCAGAACATCAGCGTTCAAGATATCCTTCCCCGACTCTTTGGTGTTGCTTGCCGGAATGCAGGCAGACAAAGCCAGTACAGTGGCAAGCATCAAGCAGATCACTGGGATAGAGTGTCTTCTTGTCATAACACTTAACCCTTCACAGAGCCACCGGTCACGCCTTCTACGTAATACTTCTGCAGGTAGAAGAACAGAATGATCGGCACGATGGAAACGACGACACCACCGGCACAGAAGTGGGTGAAGTGGTCGACGATCTTGCTCTGGCTGTCGATCATGGTATACAGGCCAATAGCCACAGTCTTGTATTCAGAAGCACCACGACCAACGATGTAGTTTGCCATCATATAGTCGCCCCAGGGGCCAACAAAGGCGCCCAGTGCAGTCTGGATAATGATCGGCTTGGACAGCGGCAGGATAATGGACCAGAAAATTCGGTTCTTGGTGGCACCGTCTATCATGGCAGCCTCATCCAGGGACTTGGGAATGGTGTCAAAGAAGCCCTTAGCCACCTGATAGCCCATGACCGTACCGGAAACATAAACCAGGATCAAGCCCAGCACAGACAGGCTATTGCCGATCAGACCCATAGCGTTCAGGATGTGGTAAATGCAGATCATGCTCAAGAATCCGGGGAACATACCCAAGATCAGCATGAATTTCATCAGGCCCACACGTCCATTAAAACGCATACGGCTCAGAGCGTAAGCTGTCAGCAGGGTGATCATGGTATTCAGAACGGCCACCACAGAGGAGATAATCAGAGTATTGATGTACCATTTGCCGAACTGAGAGTCCGGGGAGGTAAACAGCCACTCAAAATTCTTCAAAGACCATTCTTTAGGGAAAATGTAGGAAACAATTGCTGTGCTTTCACCGCGCAGGGCAGTGACGATCAGGTACAGGAAAGGAAACAGCCAGATCACGCTGATGGCTATCAGCAAAATGTAAATGAAACCATCGACCACGTGGCCTTTGATGCTGCGTTTGTTTTTGCGTAGATCTCTCATTGGAAGTCCTCCTCATTCTTAACTGCACCCAAGCGAGAATAAACCACCAGGGAGAAGAAGGCGACCACAACAAACACCATAATACCGATAACGGAAGCCATATCATACTGAGAGTTGTTAACTGTCAGCTTATACAGCCATGTGATCAGCAGATCCAAGTCGCCGGCAGAGGTTGCCAAATTGGGGTCCATGGTGCCGGATTGACCGCCGGTCAGCAGGAAGATGATGTTAAAGTTGTTGATGTTGCCAACGAAGGTACCGATCAAAGAGGGTCCCAGAATGAACATCATATAGGGGAAGGTGATCTTGGTGAACATCTTGAAGGGATTTGCACCATCGATACGGGCGGCTTCGTACAGGTCAGAAGGAATGTTCAGCAGAATACCGGTACAGGACAGCACCGTATAAGGAACACCCACCCAAACGTTGACCAGAATAATGATCCACTTGGCCATACTGGTAGAACCGTTCAGGAACTTCACCGGTTCCGTCAGATCGAAGACATTACGCAAAATGGTGTTGATAATACCCTCATCACGGAACATTTTAGAAACCAGCAGCAACGAAATAAACTGGGGAACGGCGATAACTGTCACCAGACAGGTACGCCAGAATTTTTTCAGCTTAATGCTCTTCTTGTTGATCAGCACAGCCAGACCCATGCCGATAAACAGGTTGGAGAAGGTAGCAATAACAGCCCATGTCAGCGTCCAGGACAGGATATGCCAGAAGGTATAAGACCAGCGAGCTGCGTCTTGTGCAGTACCGCCCATAGCCTCGCCGGTCAACATGGATGCAAAGTTATCAAAACCTACCCAGGTAAACAGGTTGGCAGGGGGCAAGGTATTTCTGTTAAAGTTGGTGAATGCCACCAGCAGCATAAACATCAACGGCACGATGGTGAAAACAGCCAGCGTGGTCATGGGTGCTGCAAGAATGGTAATATGGAACTTGTGGTTCAGCAGCTGAGAAGCGTCATCACGCAAGGTGGGGCTGCGCATAGCAATGGCCTTGCCCAGCTGGTTGTTATAAGCGTCCTTGACGGACTTGATCATGATCACCAAAGAGAACAGGATGATCACAACAGACATCATGGAATACAGCAGGATATTGAAGGAATTGTCGCCCTCCATAATCACAAAGCCCAATTCGTCGCGGACCTGCAGGGTATCACCCAGTGTGTCGATTTTGGAAAGATAAGGCACACCGAACAAAACCATATAGACCACGAACAGGATCTCATAGCCGAGGTAAATAATGCCCCTTCCGATCTGCTTATGAGCAAAGCAGCCGGCGCCCCAGATCGGCAAAGACAGCCGTGTGGCAGTATTGCCGTAGCGCAGGGCGTTTATAAAAGTCATGCACCAGCCGCCGATTCCCTTCAGCACACCCCAGATCTTTGCAGGGATGGCCTTCAGAAAGGCAAGGATGGCAAACGGAATGTTCAAGATAAAAGAGTAGAACTTATACCAGGCACGCTTGGGCTTTGACATCGACAAATATTCCAAAAAAGATATTTGTGTCATAGAAATAACTCCTTAAAAAAGTCAGGTATCTCTTCCCTGTAAATTTGAAATCCAGCAGAAAAGATACCTGACAGATATTAATTACTGTGCAGCAGCCTCAATGTCCAGCTGGAGCTGTCCCAGAGTCTTTCTGAGATTCTTCTCAGAGAAGCTCTCCAGCTTACCTGCAGCCAGTTCATTGTACAGCAGGTTGCCGAACTTCTGGATGGGAGTCCAGTAGTTTGCAGGCACGGAGTCCTGAACACGGTAGCCCAGGCCATTGCCAACAGGCTGACCAGCCTTCTCGTGACCCTCGGGATAGACACACTCACGATCGTACTGAGCGTTCAGAGCCTTCAGAGCGGCATCAGCAGCGATGGTGTTGTCCTTCAGAGCGTCCAGGTTGGAGGGGCCGGCGCCGGTAGCATTGTAGCGGTCGATCTGCTGCTGCTTGCCGGACAGGTACTGTGCCAGCTCGTGCAGCAGAAGCAGGTTTTCGCGGCTTTCCTTAGCGAAAGCGCACTGGGGGTTAACGCCGATGTTCTTGTAACCGGCGAAGTTCTTCATAGCGTACTGAGAACCGTCGTTGGTTTCCAGCATGGGCAGAACGGTAGCGGCATAATCGTCGCCCCAGTTCTTCTGCAGTTCCTTAGCCTTCCAGGTACCGCAAACAACGGCAGCCAGAGGCTCGGTCTTGCACAGATCGTCATCGGGGTTGGTGTGGATGGAGATGTAGTCGTTCAGGGGGTTCTTATCGCCATCGGTGTAAACATAGTGCTTGTTGATGGTGGTGGTGCCCTTGTCGCAGATAGCGTTGATCATGCACTCAACAGCGTTGTAGCCGATCTTGAAGTCGCCGTCCTTGACTTCGCCTTCGGTAGCGAACCAGCAGTCAGCAGAGGTCTGCTTGCCGTCTTCGTCGTACTGAACGGAGTAGTCACCGCCAACAGCGAAGAAGATACCGGACAGGTACCAGCTATCGCCCATTGCATAGGTGACCTTACCGTTGGCCCAGTTGCCGCCCTTTTCGTCCAGAGCAGTGTACAGGTCACGGAAAGTGTAGCCAGCCTTCAGGGAGTCGGTTGTCTCATCCCAAACGGAAGTGCCGCGGAAAGCGGACTTGTTAAAGTACATGTAGTAGCCGTTATCAGCCTGCAGGGGGTAGCTGTAGTAGCCATCGCCCATCTTGGTAGCTTCCACGGAAGCAGCAGAGTTGTTGTTCTTGGACCAAGTCAGGTTGTCGCCGGTAACAGGAGAAAGAGCGCCCAGGTTCAGCAGGTTTGCCATCTGGTCGTTTGCAAAAGTGTACACGGCAGCACCGGAAGCGGGGTCGGTAGCCATAGCGGAGTAAGCGCCGGCATCGCCGGAACCAGCGTAGTCAAAAATGACATTTGCCAGCTGCTCGGGGTGAGCGGCCTTGAACTCTTCCAGCCAAGTCTTATACAGAGCTTCGTGTTCGCTGGGGCCCCAGACCATGATGGTCGTCTTCTTGCTTTCGCCATTGCCGCTGCAAGCGACCAGGCCAACGAGCATCAGCACGCACAGAGCAAGACACAGGATCTTCTTCATAGTTTGCACCTCATCTAGTCAAAAATGTAATTTTTTATAATTCTGCACTACCCCCGGCAAGCCGGGAGCAGTGCGGAATTGGTATACAGGTTTGTTGGCTGAATTACTCAGCAGGAGTAGCCTCGGTCTTGGGGAAAACCAGATCGCTCTGCAGATTCAGGATGCCGATAACGCCGTCGTACTCAGTGATCTCGACCTTCAGGTTTGCACCCTCAGCGCCGCCGTACTCAGTACCGCAGTCCCACTTGTTGGAGAAGTCATCAGCCAGGCCGTCCTCAGCGGTGAAGACCTTGATCTTGTACTCGTAGGTGTTAGCCAGCAGGGAAACATCCAGGGTCCAGGTCTTGCCATCCACAGAGGTCATAGCCTCGCCGTTCCAGCTGTTCATAGCGCCGATGACCAGAACCTTTGCGCCCTCAGGCAGAGCAGTGGTGAAGGTCACTTCCAGAGTGGTGCTGACCTGCACAGGTGCGGGAGGCATAGCGGTGAAGGTGTGGGTGCCCAGGTCAACCTTGTTGTCGCCTTCATTCCAGGTGAACTTGGGGTTGTCGGGATAAGCAACTTCAGCGCACTCAGCGGACTTGTAGTTGTCGTTCCACTGCAGGCCCCAGGAAGCAGCGCCGGAAGCCTGAGTCAGGCCAACGACCAGCTGGAAGTCGTACTCCTGGTCAGCGGTAGCGCCCTCGGTCTTGGGGTTCTTGTCGGTGATCAGATAGTAGATATTGGTGCCTTCCAACTTGGTGAACATCTCGGAATCAGCACCGGTACCCCAACCCCATGCACCGCCGGTGATGAACACGCCAGCGTGCTCAGGAACAGCGGGAGAGTCAGCGCTCATGGTGAAGTAGTAAGTAACCTTGCCCTCTTCGGTGGGAACCTCAGCAGGAGTGTTGCCACCCTGAGAGGGTGCTGTGGTAGTGTCGCCGGCAGGAGCGGTAGTCGTATCGTTCTTACCGGTGGTAGTTGTATTGTCACCGCAAGCAGTAACAAACAGCATTGCCATGCAGAGAACAGCCACGAGGGCAATTCTCAGGAACTTGTTTGCTTTCATTTGAATATTCCTCCTAAATAATCTATGGTATGTACTTTCGTACAACTCGTACATAATATATAATAACACGTTTCTTTGGAATACGCAATTCTATTTTTCATACAAAACTACCCAAAAATCGTTTCCGAAGCCCCCTTGTTTCGGCCGCCTTTTTAGGCATATTGCACACCGTGTCCGCCGGTCAAATTCTTTTGGCCATAATGTGAAAAGTCGAGTCAAGCCATACGGCAAGCAAACATGTATGCCTGATTGGCTTTGACTTCCATATCAACAGCCTTTCCATCCGCGTCTGCCACCGCCTTGATCGGCGTTCCGAAGATATCGCAGTCGCCCAGAATGCCCTTTGCTCCGATAGCGGCCAAAGGCAGACGAACTGTTTCATCCTGATCCGCCGTGGACATAACGGTAACAAATGCCTCTTCTGCGGTAAATCGGGCAATGGCCAGCACGCTGCCCTTGGCATACAGGAACTTCATGCCGCCGTCACGCAGGGCAGGATGCGCTGCTTTGGTCTTGGCCAGAGTCCGATAAAGCTTATAGACATCACTGTTTTGAAAATCCTTGTGCCAAGGCATCGGATAACGACATCCTTCGTGGCCATCCAGCCAGCCGCCAATGTCAGCCTCGTCGCCATAATACATATTGGCTGCACCGATAAAGCTGAAGAGCATCATCACCGCACCGCGGTACTGCTGGGGATGGATCTTGGAATTGTTATGAAGTCTGGGGGTGTCGTGGCTGTCAAACAGGTTAAACTGGTTCTGCCAGATCGCAAAGGGCAGCTTGGCCAGATGTTCCATAACACGGCTTTCCACATCCTCCGCCGTCATTTTATACGGCACTTCACGCAGCAGCGGATCGTGGGCAAACAGATCCGGCTCTCCCACAAACTGACGGATCACACGGCCAAAACCATAGTAGTTCATGGCAGAGTCCCACTCTTTTCCCTGCAAATACTGGGCACAGTCGCCCCAGTCCTCTGCCAGGATGTAGGCCTGAGGGTTCACTTCCCGGATGCTCCGGCGAATTTGAGGCCACAGCTCGTGGGCCAACTGCACCTCGTTGTTCCGGGCAAACACATCTGCCACGTCAAAGCGCCAGCCATCGATGGAATAGGGCGGCTTCAACCACTTACGCAGAACGCTGTCCTCTGCCCGATAGATGATATCCCGCAGCTGCTCGGAAGTATAGTTCAGCACAGGCATGCTCTCCACACCGTACCAGCCCAGATATTCGTTGGTCCCCTCTTTGAAGAAATAATACTTCCGTTCCTTAGCATCGGGATTGTTGTAAGCGCCTTCGCTCTTGTCGAAGTACAAGCCATCCCGGTTGAACCAGCGGTGAGCAGAACCGGTATGGTTGATGGAGATATCCAGCATCAGCTTCATGCCGTTTTCGTGCAGTGCCTTACTCAGTTCCGCCAGGGCCTCATCTCCGCCGAAATGGGGATCTACATGGAAGTAATCGATGCAGTCATATTTGTGGACAGAGGGTGCTTCAAAAATGGGGTTCAGATAAACCGCATTCACACCCAGTTCTTTTAAATAAGGTATCTTCTCCTTGACGCCCTGCAAATCACCACCGTAGAAATCGATGCAGTGTCCCTTGTCATAGGGCAAGGGATCGTCTTCCCAATGCTCCATGTGGATGGTATCGTGTCCTTCCACCTGATACTCCCCGTCTTTCACGTCATTGGAAGGATCACCGTTGCAGAACCGCTCCGGAAAGATCTGGTAGAATACCGCATCCTTTACCCACTGAGGCTGTACATAGTCAGCAAGCAGCACAAAGTCATATGTAATATCCGGCAGATAAGTGGTGATAGCCTTTTGGGTATAATAGTAGATCACATCGTCACAAATCAAATAAAAATGATAGTGCATCCGGTTTTCAGTGATCAGCAATTGCGTGGCGTAATAAGCCAGTCCCCTCTCTACCTTTTCCAGTTCCATTTTCAGCACATGCTCGCCGCCATTGGGCGCACAGCGCAGGAAAATATGACGCACCGGTGCATCGGCGTACATCCGAATGCGAATGGTGACCCTATCACCCAGCTTGGGCTGAGGATCGCTGACGAACAGTGCCGAACCATCGCTGTAAACGCTTTCCAGCCATTTCTCGTGTTGCATAAAAATCTCCTTCTTTTTTGGTCATTATGCCTAGTCTATCATTTTCGACAAGGGGTGTCAAGAATTTTGCACAGGAAGGGGTTTGATATTCTTCCAGGGACCCGTCCGATAAAACAGCAACGACAGGATCGTAGCCACCGTCCAGCCAATCGGCCAGGCGCACCAGATACCCGTAGACCCCAGTGCCGTGCCCGACAGCACAAAGGCCAGCGCCACCCGCAGGATCAGGTCTGTGAAAGTAGAGATCACAAAGGTCTTCATCATTCCGGCACCTCGCAGGATGCCGTCCGTCACCAGTTTTGTGGAGATCACAAAATAGAACGGTGACAGGATCCGCAGAAAGATCATGCCACTGGACAGCGCCAAATCCGTAGGCTGTTCCATAAAGAATCTCATCAGCGGTTGTCCCAAGAAGCAATAAGCAATCACCAGCGGCAGGCAAATAACCCAGGCCATCTTCACACCGGCACCAAGTCCCTCTTTGATCCGCTGGGGCTTCCCTGCCCCCAAATTTTGGGCTGCATAATTGGACACGCCGTTGCCAAGGGTGTTAAAGGAGGTGATCGCCACGCTGTTGAGCTTTACCGAAGCGGAGTAGCCTGCCATAATGTCTGTGCCAAAGCTGTTGATAACGCTTTGGATCATAATGTTTCCCACCGAAACAAAACTCTGCTGCAAAACACTTGGTACAGCGATCAGCGCAAAACGGCGCAGCAGCACAGTCGAAAAGGGCTTGACCCTCCCGGTGGGGATCTTTTTCAGCCGCAGCAGCACCGTCACCACCGCCAGTACACAGCTGATGCCCTGGCAGATAAACGTTGCCCACGCAACACCGGCAACGCCCATATGGAAAGCTGTCACAAACAGAATATCCATGGCAATGTTCGCCAACGAGGATCCTGCCAGAAACAGGAACGGCGTTCTGCTGTCACCCAGTGCAGAGAAAATGCCTGTGGAAATATTGTAGAAAAACACAAAAGGAAGCCCCCACACATAAATATCCAAATAGAGCGCAGAGTCTTCAAATACTACCTCCGGGGTGCGAATCAGGCGCAAAAGTCCATTGCAGCCCAAAATACCAACGGCCATCAGCAGAAGGCACACCACACCGCTGGAGATCATAGCGGTATAGACCGCTGTTTTCATTTTTTCATAATCTTTTGCGCCAAAAAGCTGGGATACCAGCACAGAGCAGCCAATATTACACCCGAAGGCGAATGCCAGAAAAATCAGGGTGATCTCATAACTGTTGCCCACTGCTGCCAGGGCATTTTGGCTGATAAATTTGCCCGCCACCCAGCTGTCGGCCAGGTTGTAAAGCTGCTGAAAGATCACACTGCCCAGCAATGGCAGACAGAATTTCCAAAGCACTGCGGAAGGTTTTCCCACAGTCAGATCCCGATTCATGTTTCCATCTCCTCATTATCTATATCGGATACCTTGATTTTACGGCAACAGCCGATACCCTTCTGCCGTCACAGCGTAGCCATGCCCCGGCTGAGGCTGCCATTGATAGCGATTTTTCCCCTCATGAGGAAAAAGGTACTCCATGATCGCAGCAATCACGCCGCCGTGGGTAACGACAACGGTATCCTCTTGGATTTCCGAAAAAGCCTCCAGCACTCTTTTTTTCATCTGAAGGCCACTTTCCCCTTTCGGAGGGATATTGGCTTCATTATCACCACTGATCCATGTCTGATAATCCGGATCCTCCTTCAGCAAATCATAGGATCCCATTTCAAAAATGCCGAAATCCACTTCCCGAAAACGAGGATCGATCTCAAAGGACACCTGTCCGAACAACACCTTCAGCGTTTCATTGGTGCGGCGCATACCGCTGCTCACAAAACGGGCATGGCAGATCCGATATTCAAGCTTACATAGCTCTTCTTTCCCGGAATCAGACAGAGGCAGATCCGTACTGCCACAGTATAAATGTTGCTCATTTGCCCGGGTCTTTCCGTGGCGAATCAGATAGATCGTCATTTCAATCGCTGCTCCAATCCACAGAAAATTCGACTGACGCACGTGGCCTCCCCTGCCAAATACTGCACCAGCTGCCCAGCCTTCAGCCGCCATGCTCGATTTTCTGCACCCAAAGGAACTACGCCACAGAAAATATCCTGCATGATCAGAACACTGTCTTTCCACTGCTCCCTATGTGCCTGAAAATAAGCCACCGGGTCCTCATTTTCCCAAACAAACTCCTCAATCTTATCAATACAGCCCTTGGAAAAATCGATCATTCCTCCATTGCAGGTAAAAACGTCCTCCTCTTTCAGGCCGTATGTCTTTTTCGCAAATGCCAGCTTTCCCTGATAGGTGCCGCCAATGATCAAAACCATGGTTCCCTCCTCAAATCAATGCATAAACTGCTGCCGCACACAGCTCTGCGACGGTCAGTGCATACCCTGCAATATCCCCATTCATACCGTCCAGGGATCGATAACCTCTTTGCAATCCCAGTCCGTAACCAGCCACGCAGCCAACAAGCACAAATCCATATTTTCCGCAAAAGACAAAACCCAGCGCCAAAAAGGCGCACAGCATTGCCCCCAGGATCGCCAAATGCGCCCTGGGCTTTTTCTGATCGGCATACTGACTGGTGGACATACTTTTCAGCCCTGTCACAGCTAAGGCAGAACCGCAGCGGCTCACCGCCGGGACAAACAGCAATATGAGAAAAGGTTTCTCTCCCACCGCCGAAGAAAAGAACGCAAACTGTGCCAGAAGCAGCAGTGCCACACCGATGACAGCAAAGCTGCCCACATGGGAGTCTTTTAAAATTTCCCGGCGTCGTTCCAGACTGCGCCAGGATTTTACCGCATCCGTCACATCCATAAAGCCATCCAGATGGATAAAACCTGTGGCCACATAGGGCCAAGCCGCTAAGATCAGTCCCACCACCATGGCAGGAAGCTGTAATCGCCAGCCGAGCCAGGCTAGCAGAGCCCATATCCCACCGATCTCCAGTCCGACCAGCGGTAAAAACAGCAGCATCCGCCCTTTTGCATCCTCATCCCAGATCTTACCCGGGAAGGGGATGGCGCAGAACATGCTCTGGCACATGGCAAAGGCATGCAAATAGGTTTTCACAGCGGCAAGCCTCCCTTGTAAATAATATACTGTCCGGCGGCGACCTCCACCACCGTATCGCAAACATCTGCCAATCGGCGATCGATCTGTGCCAGACATTTACGATACTGCTCCGTGGCCTCATCGTACCGCTCTGCATCGGAATAGATATAATCGCTGACAAAAATGGCATGTTTTACCTTTTGGGCAAGGGCCACCAGCTCATCGGCGCAGCGTTGAGCAGCCGGAAGATCCATTTGGTAGTCTTTCTCCACCGGAAACAGGGCATTTTGCACCAGTGCTGTTACGCTGTCCACCAAAAAAACCGCCTCAGGATCGGTACATTGCAGACAATCCAGGATATTTTTAAAACACTCCACCGTTTCAAATCCCATGCCGGCACGATCCGCCACATGGCGGCGAATCCGTTCGTCATCCTCCGCGCCGGAGGAGATCATAGTGGCAACATAGTAGCGTTTTTTCCCCAAGGTCACAGCTAAATTCTGTGCTAAGGTAGATTTTCCGTTTTTCGCTCCACCGGATATGAAATAGTTCATGGGGTCTCCTCCACCGTAAACTTGTCACCCTGTCGGATTTCTTCCAAATAGCCATCATCAATGCCCGCCTGATCAAAGGTGGCCATATCGTTAATGATGGCACAGGCAGCTTCCAACACTTGAAAAGCCAGGGGACAACCGCTGCCCTCCCCCAGCCGCATCCCCAGATAAAAGATGGGCTGCAGCCCCATGGCGTCCATAGCCAGCTGATAGCCGATTTCAAAGGACGCATGGCTGGGTACAAAATACTGTGCCGCATTGGGACACAGCCGAAATGCACACAGCGCCGCCACTGCAGAAATAAATCCGTCGATGACCACCGGTCGATGGGTCGCCGCAGCGCCCAAAAAGCCGCCGCACATGGCCGCCAGATCAAAGCCGCCCACCTTGGACAGCACATCGACCACATCATTTCTGTCCGGGGCATTGACCCGGATGGCTTGTTGAATGACCTGCTTTTTCTTTGAAAACGCCTGGTCTGTCACGCCACCGCCCCGACCGGTCACCGCCTCCACATCTGCATCCAGCAGTGCCACCAGCACCGCTGCGGATGTCGTGGTATTGCCAATGCCCATTTCCCCTATGCCCAGCACCTGTGCCTCCGTGCTGCAGGCCAATTCAAAGCCGATCTGGATGGCCAAACGAGCTTGCTCCGTGGTCATAGCGGGACCTTGCGTTATATTATTTGTACCATAGGCAATTTTTTTGTTTATTACCTTCGGTTCGTTGATTTTGGCATTGACTCCCACATCACAAACGGTGATCTCACAACCAAAATGACGGCAAAGGGTAGACGCCCCCGTTTTGTGTCGGGTCAGATTGATGGTCTGCATCAGTGTCACACTCTGAGGAGCGCTGGACACCCCTTCTTCCACCACACCGTTGTCCGCCGCAAAAACCAGCAGATGCTTTTTCCCCATCTCATTGTGTACTTTTCCGGTAATGCCGGCCAATTGGATAGAAAGTGCCTCCAACCGTCCCAAAGATCCGGGCGGTTTGGCCAGTTGCGCCTGCCGCTGTCTTGCCTGTTCCATGGCATTTTCATCCAGTGGGGGTATTGCCTTGATTATTCTTTCCCATTCCATAAACAATTCTCCAAAAGCCATTTTACGGAAGATTCACTTTCTGCCAATTCCAGAGTAAAGGTGGCATCCGGGCAACGCTCTCGTGCCTTTTTGATCCAGTCCTTCATAGGGATGCTCCCCTGATCCAAGGGGCTGTGGGTATCCCAGGAGCCATCGTTGTTGTGGATGTGGAAGTGGCTCAGATAAGGTGCCAGTATTTCCAGCCACTGCATCACCGGAATATCCGAATAAGCATTGACATGGCCAATGTCCAAACACAACCGCAGTCGGGGATCATGCACACCTTCCACGATCTCCAGCAGCCAGTTTGGCTCTTTTTCCAGCACATTTTCCAGCACGATCGGAAGGCTTTCCGTGGTCTGCAAAAAATTCTTCCAAAAGACGATAGACTGCTCCACATACCACTGAGGGTAGTATATCATCGGATGATAGCCTCCATGGATCACCACTTTTTCCGCTCCGTAATTCTTGGCCAGTGCCACCGCTTGCCGATAGCGTTCTACCGCCAGATCCCGGGCTTTGGGATCGATGGCGCAGGGAAACAGCTCGTTAAAAGGAGCGTGTAGCACCAGATGTTCACAATTTTCAATTTTTGAACGAACCTGTTCATCCGTCTTCTGATATGCTTCGTCCATATTCCAGGCCGTACAGTATTCTGCGATCTCCAGCCCTAGGTGATACTTTTCCGCCACCCGGTGTCCCAGCGGATCAATGGTGGAAATATAAAAACGGTTCATTGCATCCCCTCCAAAAGAAAAAGCTCCCAAAACGGGAGCAAAAATAACTGCCGGACAGCCCCCAAGAGTCCAGCCATGGGGCAAGATCCTGTATTCCGACTCCGGACGCCCGATTGTGTCCCTTCTCAGCATCTGCCAATGAGATCACAGGGCTATCGTGTCCGTCTACGGCGGCTTGGTACCGTTGGGATTTCCCCATTCCAATAAATCTTTCCCTTTCGATTTCTTGTTTTTTATCTTATCACAGCCAATTAAAAATTGCAATCCCACCGGAAAATTTCCATTGACTTTCCCCCCGGTCGGTGCTATACTTGCACAGAAGAGAATAGTAGTTTAAGTGCTTCGGGATGCGGTCACAGCCCCCGGAGAGAATAGAGAATCGTGTGCAATTCACGAACGGTACCGCCACTGTAAGCGTGGAGGTTTCCGGGCAAGACGAAAGTCGGTCATTGGCATCCGCCGAGAAGGCCGCCCGAAAACTGTTGATCCGCAAGTCAGGAGAACTGCTTAAACGGTGTTTAACCCCGAAACTGCCAGTATGGTTTTCGGTGGTCTTGTATGGGAAATCGGCCGCTGCAATCTTTGGATTGCAGCGGTTTTTTGGGCTGTTCCCGGATGCTGTGAAACCCCTCCTTGCACAGATGGCCCTTCCGGGAACAGCCTGCCCAACTTTTTCCGCTATCGAGGTTGCGATCAATAGAAGCCTGCCCTCGCCGAGGGCTTTTCCATTGCCAAAGGATGTTTGGTCGCAATAAAGGAGCGCCGGCATTTTATAATGTAAAACAGCCGTTTCCGGCTTAAATAAAAAAATCTTAAGGAGAATCACACAATATGAAGAAATTTCTGGCACTGTTTTTTGCCCTGGTCATGACCCTGTGCATGGTAGCCTGCGGCAGCAATGATACCACCACCAACAGCACTGCTGCCCCCACTACTGCGCCTACCGTGACTTCCACCGCTGCACCCACTGTCGCTCCCACCGAGCCTGACAGCAAGGTCAACTTCAATGTCGTTGTCACCGATGTGGACGGCACCAGCAAAACCTTTGAATATGCTTCTGATGCCGAAACCGTAGGCGCTGCCCTGCTGGCCAATGGCCTGATCGCCGGTACGGAAAGCGAGTATGGTCTGTATGTCACCACCGTTAACGGTATCACCGCCGACTGGAACACTGAGAACGCCTACTGGGCTTTCTACATCAACGGCGAATACGCCATGACCGGTGTAGACTCTACCCCGATCACCGAAGGTGCTACCTACAGCTTTGTTAAGACCGTTTCCTACACCCAAAAGGGCGAGGGCAACACCCGTTTCTACTGCACCGTTAAGAATGTGGACGGAACTGTAACCAAGTTTGAGATCCACACCAACGAAACCACCGTCGGTGCTGCCCTGCTGGCACTGGAACTGATCGCCGGTACGGAAAGCGAGTATGGTCTGTATGTTACCACCGTCAATGGCATCACTGCTGACTGGGATACAGAGCATGCCTACTGGGCTTTCTATATCAACGGCGAATACGCCATGACCGGTGTGGACTCCACCCCGATCACCGCCGATGCCGTCTACGAACTGGTCAAGACCGTTTCCGAAGCCTAATAGCATCCATCTATTGATCAACGCCTGACAAACGGACGTGTTGCGTACTTCATGCAACACGTCCGTTTTTTGCTGGGCAATTCTCCCCAAAAATTCCCCATGCACCTGTCCCTTTTTATATAATCCGCCGATTAGCTACATTTATCCGTCAACAGGGGATTGACAAGTTTGATCCTCTGTGCTAGGATAGGCACAAATTGAATCGCTTGATAGAGGTGCGAACTTCATCAGTATCCGGATCAGACGGCCAGGCAGCCGTCCGGAGAAAGGGAATTTCGCCGAAGTGTCGTTGGCCGCCTGAGCCTTCGCCGCTGGTTCGTCAGAAAAGATCTGCCGGACTGTCACAAATTTTTTGTGGAGCGCTATCGACGGCAGTTGCGACTGATCTTCCCATTTTGAAGTATTGGCACACCGCTATTGGACCGCTTGACAAAGCGGTCCAATTTTTATTTTTAAAAAAGAGAGGAATCCCATTATGAAGAAGATCATCGCAATCGCTCTGGCACTAATTTTATTACTGCCCCTATACGCCTGTTCCGCCGGTGCCGCCTCCGGGGTGGAAGACGGCGTCCTCACTGTAGGCATGGAATGTGCCTATGCTCCTTATAACTGGATGCAGTCCGACGACTCTAACGGTGCTGTGGCCATTTCCAATGTCCCCGGCTCCTACGCCAACGGCTACGATGTCATGATGGCCAAGCGCATCTGTGAAGCCAACGGCTGGAAGCTGGAGATCAAGAAACTGGACTGGGACTCTTTGGTTCCTGCGGTACAGAGCGGCCAGATCGACTGTGCCATCGCCGGTCAATCCATGACCGCCCAGCGTGCCCAGCAAGTTGATTTTGCAGGCCCTTACCTCTATGCTTCTATCGTCTGCCTTGTAAAGGCAGACTCTCCCCTGGCCAACATCACCGGCATTTCTCAGCTGTCCGGCAAGTGTACCTCCCAGCGTGGCACCATCTGGTACGATACCTGTCTGCCCCAGCTTTCCAATGTCAGCATCCAAAATGCTCAGGATACCGCTCCTGCCATGCTGCTGGCACTGAACAGCGGCGCAGTAGATTTCGTCTGCACCGATATGCCCACCGCCAAGGGTGCCCTGATCGCCTACCCCGATATGAAGATCCTGACCTTCGCTGAAAATGACAACTTTGAAGTTTCCGAGGAGGATATCAACATCGGCATTTCCATTCGTAAGGGCAATGAGCAGCTGCTGGAAGCCATGAACAAAGTACTTTCTTCCATGACGGCTGACGATTTTGACACCCTGATGGCCGAAGCCGCCAGGATCCAGCCCATCGGCGAATAAAAACCCATCCAAGGAGTAAGTTATGAACATTTTTACAAAGCTGGCACAGGATATTTCTTCCCTCTGGCAGAACTATGCCGGCCTGTACCTGAACGGCATCTGGAACACCCTCAGTCTTGCTACCCTTTGTACCGCCGTTGGCTGTATCATCGGCCTGATGTGCGGTGTCCTCAACACCATTCCCTATACCCCCACCGACAACACCTTCAAGAAAGCCCTGCTGAGGCTGATCCGCATGATCAATCGGGTCTATGTGGAAGTGTTCCGGGGCACCCCTATGATCTTGCAGGCTGTGGTAATTTTCTATGGTCTTCCCTACTTTACCAACAACACCCTGCGCTTTGACAACATCTGGCTATGCGCCTTTCTGGTGGTATCCATCAATACCGGTGCATATATGGCAGAGTCTGTCCGAGGCGGCATTCTTTCCATTGATCCCGGCCAGACAGAGGGGGCAAAAGCCATCGGCATGACCCACTGGCAGACTATGCGCCACGTGATCCTTCCTCAGACCCTGCACAACATTCTGCCCCAGATCGGTAACAACCTGATCATCAACATCAAAGATACTTCTGTGATGAGCATTATCGGATTTTCAGACTTTTTTGACATTCACAAGAGTGTCGTCGGCACCACCTACCTCTACTTCCCCTCCGCCGCCATCGAAATGGCCGGCTATTTGACCCTGACCCTTACCGCCTCCATTTTGCTGCGGCTGGTAGAAAAGAAGATGGCAGGCAGTGCCAACTACGAACTGGTGCAGGAAGATCAGCTGGTGATGGCCGCCGGAACTTATTCCCACCCGGACAAGAAAGCCTTCCGGGAGCAAAGCAGAGAATACAAGGAGGAAACGTGAGATGTCGATTTTAGAAATCAAGCACCTGTCCAAGGCTTTTGGCAGCCATGTGGTGCTGGAAGATGTGTCCTTTTCCGTCAGCAAAGGGGATGTGATCTCCATTCTGGGCGCATCCGGCTCCGGCAAGTCCACCCTGCTGCGCTGTATCAACCTGCTGGAAACCCCTACTTCCGGCCAGGTTTTGTACCACGGCACCAATGTGGCCGACGGCAAGATCAACGTGCCCCAATACCGGGAAAATGTAGGCATGGTATTCCAGTCTTTTAATCTATTCAACAATATGACGGTGCTGGACAACTGCATGATCGGCCTGACCAAGGTACGCAAGATCTCCAAAGAACAGGCAAAGCACAGCGCCATGAATTATCTGGAAAAGGTGGGTATGGCCCCCTACATCAACGCCCTGCCCCGGCAGCTGTCCGGTGGCCAGAAGCAGCGTGTAGCCATCGCCCGTGCCCTTGCCATGGAGCCGGAAGTGCTGCTGTTTGACGAGCCCACCTCCGCTCTCGACCCGGAAATGGTGGGCGAGGTGCTGTCCGTCATGCAGAATCTGGCCAAGGAGGGCATGACCATGCTGGTGGTGACCCATGAAATGGCTTTTGCCAAGGACGTAAGCAACCGGGTCATCTATATGAATCAGGGCCTGATCTGTGAAGAAGGCACACCGGAGCAGGTTTTTGTCCATCCCCAGCGGCAGGAAACCAAGGATTTTCTTGCTCGCTTCCGCAGACAATAACAGAAAAACATCCCTCCGACTTTTCCGGGGGGATGTTCTTTTCGTTCTCGACAATTTATCTGCTACAAACATACCACTGGCGGATGCAAACCACAACCCTCCGGCGAAGCCGGAGGGTTGTCCTGTTAGCTTTCAGCGATCTGTCTTGCCACAAATACGCCGCTGGCGGATGCATGGGACAGAGAATGGGTGATGCCGCTGCCGTCACCGATGATGTACAGACCCGGATACCGGGACTCCAGCTTGTCGCTGACTTCCACTTCCATGTTGTAGAACTTCACTTCCACGCCGTAGAGCAAGGTATCATCGTTAGCAGTGCCGGGGGCTACCTTGTCCAGTGCATAGATCATTTCGATAATGCCATCCAAGATCCGTTTGGGCAGCACCAGGCTCAGATCGCCGGGGGTGGCATTCAAAGTCGGCGTGATGAAGGCTTCCTCAATGCGGTTGGGGGTGGAGCGGCGGCCACGGATCAAATCACCGAACCGCTGGACGATCACACCGCCGCCCAGCATATTGCTCAGGCGGGCAATGGACTCGCCGTAGCCGTTGGAGTCTTTAAACGGCTCGGAAAAATGTTTTGCCACCAACAGAGCGAAGTTGGTGTTCTCCGTCTGCTTGGCCGGGTCTTCGTAGCTGTGGCCGTTGACGGTGATAATGCCGTTGGTGTTCTCGTTGACCACGGCACCCTTGGGATTCATGCAGAAAGTACGCACCTTATCCCCATATTTTGCAGTCCGGTAAACGATCTTGCTTTCATACAGTTCGTCAGTCAAGTGGGCAAAGACTGCCGCAGGCAGCTCCACCCGAACACCAATATCCACCCGATTGGAATGGGTGGGGATCTCCAGCTCTTTGCAGGTATTTTCCATCCACTTGCTGCCGCTGCGGCCTACAGATACGATGCACCGGTCGCACTCATAGACGGCATCCTTGCAAATGACCTGATAGCCCTGCTCCACCGCTTTCAGTGACTGAACCGGGGTATCAAAGAAGAACTGCACCTGATCTTTCAGGTGATTATAAATATTTTCCAGCACGATGTAATTGATATCCGTGCCCAGATGGCGAACGGAGGCATCCAAAAGGTGCAGATCGTTCTGGATACACAGGGTCTTGAAGCGGGTGCCGGCAGTGGTGTAGAGTCTTGTTCCTTCGCCGCCGTGGCGCAGGTTGATCTCGTCCACATACTGCATCAGTTCCAGGGCTTTTTTCTTGCCGATGCGCTCGTAAAGGGTGCCACCGAAATCATTGGTAATGTTATATTTTCCGTCAGAAAATGCCCCTGCGCCGCCGAAGCCGCTCATAATACTGCAGCTTTTGCAGTTAATGCAACTTTTCACCTTGTCGCCGTCAATGGGACAGTGGCGCTTGCTCAAGGGGTGGCCTGCCTCAAAAACCGCCACCTTCAGATCTTTCTTTTTCTGCATCAGCTCATAGGCAGCAAAAATGCCGCCGGGGCCTGCACCGACGATGATCACATCATATCTCATATTTGGGTTCTCCCTTTGCCGCCAAAAGGCGGTTTTTATTCGCTGTCACCATTATAGCAGAAATTACCGGGAATGCAAATACAAAAAAACAACCAAGTGTTTTTACGGTAGACTTTTGTCCGCAAGCATGATATAATTGGCCTCAAAAAAGGGGGGGATCCTATGAAAACGATCAAGCAAATGTTCCGCCAGCCTCTAAAATCCCTGACCGGATTGATCCTGATCACATTTGCCGCCGCCATCGTCTGCCTGTGCGTCGGGCAGGCATTGGCTACCCGTGCCACGGAAGCAGACCTGAATTATCGTTTTTCCACTGTGGCAATTCCTCAGGCGGAAGAATCATTGCAGCTTGTGCAATCCGATGCAGCCGTCACCGTCAGTGCCGAACTATTAACCTGGCTGGAAACCACTGCTCAGAACCACTCGGACATTATCCAGTCCATCGTTCACCATGGATTTCTCTCGGCCTATATTCCTCAGATGACCCCCTTGAATATTACCTCTGAGCAATATGTGGCGCCCTTGAGCACCTCCGTCCTCCAGTCTTATTTTTATCAGTCTTCACCCTATGCCATGCCCTATTCCTGTGCCATGCTGGTAATCCAACTGGAGGAAGTCAGCACCCCCACAGAAGAAACCATGCTCGTGGCAAAAAAGGAAACGCTTACCGCCGATGATTTTACATCCGTGGAAGATTATAACAAATGGCTGAACACCGTAGAAACAGAAACCGTGATCCAGGGCTACACTGTAGAATTGACCGGTACTGTCACTCAGGTGATTTCCTTGCAGGAAGGCTATCGCGATCCGCAGCAGCGAGTCGCCCGTCTGTCGCTGACCGTCCCGACCTTGGAAGCACTGGATCAGTTGGATCTGATCCCCGGGCAACAGTACATTGTTCACGGCACCGACTATGTCGATGAGCACTGGAAATTTGTCGGTTCTATGAATCAGTCCGGTCAGTACAGCCATCTCCGGTTCGATCCCTTCGACCCGGCACTTCTGCATGTATTTACAGAAGAAGAACTGGAGCGAAACCGCCAAAAAGCTCAAGCCCGCCCGGAATTGGCTTTTCTTGCCGATGCTGTCGCCACTTACAATTATGTCTTTCTGAAGCAGTATACCTACAACATGGTCAACGCCATCTCCATGAGCTTGGACGGCCCGATCTCCCTGATCGAGTATCAGGTCATCCGTGACGAGGAAACCGGAACGCTGCTGCAATTGCAGCCTCAGAAGGATATTACATATACCGACGCCGGAGGGCAAACGGTGACCGTCAGTTTGGATGAATATATCCGCCGCTATCAACAGCCCACCATTGCCCGTTTGGATGGTACGGTGGAGGCTTTCCTGCAATCAGAGGCCGGGCAACCATGGCGAGCAGCCTTGCAACGTGATGCCATCAACAATCAATCTTTTGCCGTGATCGGTGTGGAGAAAATGGGCTATTTAGCGGATTTTTCCATGGAAAAATCAAAAATTGCGGCCGGCCGTGACTTTACTGCCGAAGAACTGGCCTCCGGTGCCCGGGTGTGTATCATTTCCGAATCACTGGCTACAGCCAATGGCCTCCGGATCGGCGACACCATCACTCCCTCTTTTTATCAAACCGACGGCGGCCTGCCCGGTCAGTATAAAGGTGCCCTCAACCCCACTGCATCTTTCTACTTCGACACCACACCATTTACCGAAACCGCAGAGTATACCATTGTCGGTCTGTGGCGTGGTCAGGGGACCTTTGCTGATGTATCCGAAGATGAATACGCCTTCTCCCCCAACACGATCTTTATCCCCAAGTCCTCCGTACAGACCACCATGGAATCCTGTGACGGCGTTCCTTTTATCACTGTGGTACTGAACAACGGCAAAATCGATCAATTCAGAGAACTGGCCGGTCAGGCAGGTCACGCCGGTATGTTCAAATACAACGATCAGGGCTACAGCACTGTAGCAGGAAACTTTCACAACTATAAACTGCTGGCAAACCAGATCCTGCTCATCGGTATGGTCGTGTACCTGCTGCTACTTCTGTTTTTGCTGCTGTATCCCTGCACCCAGCGAAAGAATGTCAAAACCATGCTGTCCCTGGGCGCTCCTTTCCGCAAACTTTTTGCCCACGTACTGGCTTCTTCTATGGCCCTCGTGATCCCCGGTTCCCTGCTCGGTGGTCTTTTGGGGCATCTGTTGTGGAGCAATGTATCCGGCGCACTGCAAGCTTCGGCAGAGTCTTCTATTTCCATGCAGTTGGATCCGCTGACTTTGGCAGTGGTGGCTCTGATGCAGCTGGTGGTCGCCTTTGCGCTGAGTGCCATCGTTGCACTCTTTGTTGCCCTGCCCAAAGGCATGTCCAGCCGGAGGTGAAAACGATGTTGAAAAGACTTTACAGAAATATCACTCGTCACGTCAGTTCCAGCCTCGTTGCAGTCCTGTTTGCCGCCGTGCTGACGTTGGTACTTTGTCATTTGGAGATCACAGCTGCAGAAGAACAGCGCAGTTTTGAAAATGCCTATGCTTCCATTCCTGTGTTTTTTAAGGTCACAGACCTGGATGGCTCCAAAGTAAGTGATCCCAACGGAATTGACGGATGGATCACGGAACTGTTTTCCGACGGCTTTTTACATCCCAATCTGGCACCTTATATTAGCCATACCCATGTTCGCATCTCCTGTATTGCCAAGTATGCTCTGCAAGATCCGGACGGCAAGCCCATTTTGGACAACCATCATTACCCTGTTCTCTCCGATGAAGTGACCGCAGCAGGCATCAGTTCCACCCATGTGGCAGAAGAACTGACCGCCAACTACGGCGGTACAATTTACTGGTACGAAGGCTACGATGAGAGCATTTTGGAAACCAATGCGGATGTGTGCATCGTACCGGAAGTCAATCAGCATTATCAGGAAATGGAAATCACTTTCATCTACCGATATGTGAACGATATGGGGGCAGAGGTTGACCGATTATCTTATCGACCTTTGAAGGTCGTCGGTTACTATGTTGATCCCGGTAACAATCGGATCTATTGTCCCTATCAGACTCTCTCCGATGTTCATACACTACTGGGAAAATCAAAACAGATCGAACAGCTGGGTGCTTTTTTGAACGACAACGACCAGCTTACAGCCTTACAGGAAACTGCCGACCTCTGGTTTGCAAGGCCCAATCCTACCGGCGCACCTACCCCCTGGGGTAAATATGATACGGAATACTACCCTTATGCGTTGGATATTGACGATGCCCTGCTGCAAAATCTGAAAACCAGTATGAAAAACAGCATCCGGATCAATCAATTGATCTCCGCATCCATATTTACTTTATCCGTTGGGGCAGGTTTCCTCACCGGTTTTCTGATGATCCGCTCCCGAAAACGGGAGATCGCCCTGATGCGTACCATGGGTGCCTCTCACCTGTCCATCTTTACGGAACTGGCACTGGAACGGTTGCTGTGCATCGTTGCAGGTATTCTTTTCGGCGGTATCTACGGTCTTTGGCAGCCTTCGGGGCAGCTTTGCCTGTTTGGGTTCATCTACTTCATCGGACTTGCCGCCGCACTGTTGGTTTTCCTTCGTAAAAATCTGTTGACTACCATCAAGGAGGATGAATGATATGGCCATTACGCTGCAAAACATTTCATACAGCTACAGAGGCAAGTACCAGACAGTACGGGCAGTAGACAGCGTTTCCTATGTTTTTGAGCCCGGCAAATGCTATGCCATCATCGGAAAATCCGGTTCCGGCAAAACGACCTTGTTATCCCTGATGGCCGGTCTGGATCTACCCACAGAGGGTCAGATCATCGTTGACGGCAAATCCACCAGAGATTGGAACCGAAACAAAATGCGTCGGGAAGCTGTGTCCGTTATCTATCAAAACTATAATCTGTTTCCCCTTTTGACCGTACAGGAAAACATCCGATACCCACTGGAACTGAAGAAAATGCCCAAAAAAGAGTCATTGGCGTTAGCCAGACGCAGCCGGGAGCGGGTCACATTGCCGGAAACATACGACAATCGCCTGCCCAGTCACCTGTCCGGCGGTGAGCAGCAGCGTGTAGCCATTGCCCGTACGCTGGCTCAGGGCAGCAAGATCATTCTGGCTGACGAGCCCACCGGAAACCTGGACTCTGCCAACACCCAGAATATCGTTGGTATCCTCAGAAGCTTGGCTCACGACGACGGATGTACCGTCATCATCGTCACCCACGATCCGGCAGTTGCAGAACAGGCAGATGTGGTATTACAAATGAAAGACGGTCATTTGCTATAAAAACAGGGCGTGTTGCAACGCAACACGCCCTAAGTTTTTAATGGCGATTAGCAGCTCTTGCCGAACAGGGCGCAGATGGCCTGCCAGATGGCGCCGCAATCAAAGGTAAAATCGCAACCGAACATGTCTCATGCCTCCTAATTCGTCGGATTCGTCTCGCGAGGACTGACCTAATAATACCAAAAAAGACGCTCTCTGACAAGCTGTAATGATTTCCAAAACAGGAAATCAGATTTTTTCTTCAAACTTGGCGAAAAAGTACTTGACAAACCGCCTCTGCGCCGCTATAATAAGCGTGTTCTGTTTGAGCCGCCGGTATAGCTCAGTTGGTAGAGCAGCTGATTTGTAATCAGCAGGTCGGGGGTTCGAGTCCGTCTACCGGCTCCAGACAGGCTCTTGGAACAGGTAATTGAATATGGGGGAGTTCCCGAGTGGCCAAAGGGGACAGACTGTAAATCTGCTGCGTATCGCTTCGATGGTTCGAATCCGTCCTCCCCCACCAGAAAAAGACCAATCCAAATGGATTGGTCTTTTTCTGCGTTATAGGGATTAGAATGTCAATTCACCCGCTCTTGCCTTTCATAGCAGCTCCCTTCCGGGATACAGGCTGTGTATTCACTGACATCCAGAATGGTTTCACCGTCAATTTGCAGTGCCACCGGTCGGTCAAATTGTACATTCACTTCTCTTCCAGTGAAAATATCCACTACTTCTGTGTGCCGCACATGCTTCCCCTGAAAAATGGAGGGAAAGATCATCAGCGTTTTCAGTTTTCCGCTGTCGTGAAAGATCATGGTGGACAAATTGCCGGAATTACGCTGCTGCAAGGGCGTGGGCATCATACCGCCACCGTATCGGCGGCCATTCATCGTCGGTGCGATCCACACCTTTTTGTATGTATGGGTACAGCCGTCTACCGTAACTTTCGCTCCTGTCGGTTTATAATGCAGCAGCAATCCTTTGATGGCAATGGCGGTATAATTGACTTTTTTGCCCGGATTTTTCTTCAGTTCATCCCCCACCTGACAGCAATACCCATCGATCCCATAGCCAACGCCATTGAGGAAACGGTATTTTTTCCCTTTGACCGTTACGAAGGGCAGATCCTGCAAATATTTTTTGATGGGAAATGGATTACAGGCTCTTTCATATCCCAGATCCCCGGCAAAATCATTGCCTGTGCCATTGGGAAAGTACAACACCTCATTGGGATATGCAATTCCTTCGGCATTGTTGATAAAGTGGTTCAATGTCCCGTCACCACCGGCCAGAATGATGTAATCATCCGCCTCCAGTCCCTGCAAAAACACCCGATAATTGGTGACTTCCTGCACATCGATAAATTTCAAAGGCTCATCGTACAAAAGTTCCAGCGTCTGGACCTGCTCCAAACTGTTTTCATTTCCTGCCATCTGATTATAAAGAACATATCCTGTTGCCATGGTTTTCTCCTTTATCTTTTTGGATCTTCCAGCCACAACTGCAGCTGCTGTCTTGTCCGCTCCCCCAGATAAGCCGTACCTTTGGTCGGCGCTTGTTCAGGATCGATCACATCCAGAACTTCCAGATAGACCTCGGTTCTGTGAAAGGGGAAATTCCGATGAACCTTCTCCGTCCCGGATATCCCCAGAACTACCACCTGTGCCCGGGCTTTCTGGGCAATTTTAAACACACCGTTGTGAAACGGCAGAAGCTGACCGTTTTTACTGCGAGTTCCCTCCGGGTAGATCCCCACGGACACTTCCCCGCTTTCCAGCAATTGGGCCGCCTTCTGGATGGTCACAATGGCCTTTCTCGGGTCTTCCCGATCAATGGCCAAAAAACAGCATTTTCGGATCATGCGCCCAAAAATCGGGATCTTAAAATTGGAAGCCTTAGACACAAAGGCCGGTTTCCATTTTTTCAGCGCATACCAAGTCACAATAGGATCAAAATTAGAGCGGTGATTGCTGACAAACAGCAGATTTTTGGTATCTTCCGGGATTTTTTCCAGTCCCTTTGTATGGAGTCTTATTCCGGCACCCCGAACTGCGATCCGATCAACACCATTGAGAACGTGGCGGTAAAAATCGCTGTGTTTTTCATACTCCTTCCGGGGATCGACCAGCAGAGCGCAACCCAGCAGAAACAGAAAATATCCGGCGACAGCTCCCAAAAGCACCCACAAAATACCGCAAATCACAGCCATTATTGTCCTCCTCGTTATACCATTTCTTTCTATCAGAGGCATCATACTCCATCTTTTTCAACTATTTCTCAATTATCCCTCAACATTTGTTGAAAAAAGACGAAAAAAGTTGTGGACGAAGAATCGTCCACAACTTTTTTGAAGATTATAGATTACATCAGAGGCTCCATGTTCAGAACCGGGTGACCCTTTTCGGTCAGCCAGTTCATCAGTTCCTCGCAATCGCAAGTGATGGTTTCATCAGCAACCAGATCAATGAAGTTCTCGATGCCATAGAGTTCCTGAGCCGTCTTGTTCAGCTTCTCTGCTACGTCATCCTTCAGCTCCTTGGGCATCCACACAATACGCTCAATACCGCCTTCAGCAGCAATGAACTTCT
>CAZPJH010000001.1:0-74896 GCA_964586875.1 uncultured Oscillospiraceae bacterium | reverse complement strand
CGATCAGTCTTTTGTGGGTTCTGCGCTCGAACTGCTCACGGCTGTCTTTGTTGACGTGGGGAGAACGCAGGATCGTCACGATCTCCTTCTTGGTGGGCAGCGGGATGGGGCCGGAAACCTGAGCGCCGTTGCGCTTAGCGGTCTCCACGATCTTTGCAGCGCTGGAGTCGATCAGCTGGTGATCGTAAGCCTTCAGCCGAATGCGGATCATCTGGTTTGCCATGGTTTGTTTTCCTCCTTGAATGTAACGTACTCAGTTTGCTTGTGTGTCTGGGTACGGTCGAACCGTTTTGTTCACGCCGCCGTGCGTATCACTCCAAGCCATGAAAAATGGCCGACGCATGGCCGACCCTTTTCGTGGCGCAGCGATATACGCAAGCGCAAACGAACACAGTTCAGCCGCCCGATGACCGGACATACTCCGCAGAAGTTACCGTCTTTCAACGCAATCTCCTGCATCATCGCAGTGCACGCGCAGAGTTTCCCTACACGCGCTCGATTATGATACCACCCTTTTTCCCATTTGTCAACTACTTTTTTAGAAAAAATCACAAATTTTTCACTTAAATTTCATTCAGAACAGAGAATTCCTTTTGACGGCAAAAAGCACAGGGGAAAGGCCTTTGCCCCTCCCCTGTTGCGGATACATTATTATAATAGTATATCAGTTGTTGACCTGATGGTGACATACAGGACTTTCCGGTGTCAGTGCCTGGAAGGTATATCCATTGGCCAGCCCCCACTGCAGGATCTTCTCCACAGCTTCCACGCTGTAGTTTTTAATATCGTGCATAAGGACCACAGCCGTTTTCTTATTTCCAATGCCGTTGACCACATTTTGATATACTTCATCTGCTGTCTTTGCGCCGCCGGCATCATTGCTGTCCACATTCCAGTCAAAGTATTGGAACCCCAGGTCCGTCACCTTCTTGGTCAAAGCAGTCATGATCCCGGCACAATATTTTTTGCTGGCCGTATTGGAGCTGCCGCCGGGAAAGCGCATCAAGGTAGTCGTTACACCGGTTGCTTTTTCAATGACTTTTTGCATCCCGTACAGGTCTTCCAGGAAGGAGTCCTCGCTCTGATAAATGGACCACTGGTGCGTCAATGAATGGATGCCGATCGCATGTCCGCCGTCAACAATGTTTTTCATCACGGCTTCCTTTTCGGAATAGCTCGTGTTGACTACAAAAAAGGTGGCCTTGGCATTATATTTTGCCAGCACATCCAAAAGCTGTTGCGTATACTGTCCCGGGCCATCATCAAAGGTCAGATAGATCACTTTTCCATCGGGATCGACCACATCCGGCTGTCTGGCAGGCCGGACCGTTACCAAACGGATCTGTTCCGCAGTACGCCCCCCGTCATCCGTCACCCGATAAGTCAGGCGATATGTGCCTTCCGTCATAGAATCCACCGTGCCGATGACCTCTACCCGATCCGTAATATCCCGGCCTTCTTTATCCGTGGCTCGGAATCCCGGCTCTTGAAATTGGGGACACATGGTAATGGTTATCTCATTTCCATCTGTCAGCCGGATGGTCGGTTTCTCAGCCTTTACCACTTCCACCGTCCGATAGATGGTCTTACTGCTGAGCAGGTACCGAGCCTTGTAGCACAAGGTATATGTACCCGGTGCCGTTGTGTCCACCTCTCCGGACACCTTCACATCCAACGCTTTTCCATCCATCATCGCCACTGCGCCGGGGTCTTGGAAAACGTCCCCCACTTCAACAGTCAGTACATTCTCCCCCTGCAGTTGGATCTGAATATCGGCAGACACCGCAAACAGAATTCCCAGCAGCAGCACAATGACGCATAACTCTATCGCAAGGATCCGAATGGTCCTTCCTCCTGTAAAAATACTCTGTAATCTATTTAAAAATCTATCCATGGATCTCCTCTGTTCTCAAAAAACAACGATGTGGAACACAACGATCTTGTCCCGATAACTATACCATCCAATCCGTCAAAAAGCAAGGTATAATGACAAAAAATGCGCTTAATTTTGCACCGAATGACAGCAGGCAGGGCTGTCTGTCGTCAACTCCCGAAAGGCATAGCCGTTGCGTTTTCCCCAAAGAATAATACGCTCCACCGTTTGAACGCTACATCCGTTCACATCGTGCTGCAACACCACGGCACATCTTTTATTTTTGATGCCGGCGATCACCTTCTGATAGATTTTCTCCCGATCGGGGCAGACATAAGCATCGCCGCTGTCCACATTCCAATCAAAATAATAAAAGCCTTCCGCCGTTACTCGTTTTGTCAATCTGGACATGATCCCGTTGCAATATCGGCGGCTGACCGTATTGGAGCTACCGCCGGGAAAACGGAGCAACGTGGTCCAAACACCGCATTTTTCATAAATCAGCTGTTGCATCTGATAAAGGTCTTCCATGAAAGCTTCGTCACTGCTGTATATTTTCTTAAAATCATGGCTGTAGGAATGGATGCCGATGCTATGCCCTTCTTGCACCATTCTGTGAAGCGTCCCCTCCATCTGGGTACCGGTGTTTACCAGAAAAAATGTAGCTTTTACATCGTACTTCCCCAGAACATCCAATAGCTGTGCAGTGTAGCAACCGGGGCCATCATCAAAGGTCAGATAGATCACCTTATCCTCCTGCCCATCATCCGCCGATGCCGAAACAGCCAATGTCAAAACCAGCACAGCCAAAATGCAAGCCATTTTTCTGACCATTTTTCTCGCCCCTTTTACCATTTCACCTTATTTTGACACCGATGCCTTATCGCTATCCGATGTAAAAACTGGTGCACAAGGAAATTGCCGCAACTTTTGACATTTTTCGGTTGCTTTTTAGAAAAGAATCGTGTATAATAGTTTTCTGTTGAGGAATCATCCGGGTGTGGCCCAGTTGGTAGGGCGCCTGGTTTGGGACCAGGATGCCGCGAGTTCGAGTCTCGCCACTCGGACCAAAAGTCCAGAATCCGCTTATGCGGAGTCTGGACTTTTTTGTTTTTATGAAGATGCCTGCTGGTTACTTTTCACTCGAAAGGATCTCTTGTTGCACCTTTTTGCTAAAACTGTTCAGCACCGTATCATAGGCAAGGTCAATTAAGTGATACAGCTCATCCTCTGGAAAGTCATTCAGGTAGATGGTGTTCCAATAAGGCTGCTGAACTGGCGGACAGTGATATCCACGAACAACCTTGCCCGGGTAAATCATCCGATAAAAGTCTCCTACATCAGCGGTGCATTTTAGCGTGATTTTATAATCATGTTCATGGGGATAAAGTTGAGCAAAAATCCTATTATTCAGCTTATAGCAGATTGGGACATCCCCAAAAGGGTATGTTTCATATGCTCCATGTTTTTGCAAGCAATACTTCTTCATTTCCTCAGCGTTCACAATATCACCTTTTTCTCACAGCATGAACCGATAGATCACCGAATTCATCCAGCTTTCTTCGTTATCCATATCCTCACCAACGATCGTACCGCCCATCTTTTCATAGAACTTTCTTGCATTCCAATTCTCAGGCAGACAATGGCAAACGAAAGAATCTGCGCTGTTTTCCCTGCAATATTGCTTCACAAATTCAAATGCCGTCCTTCCAACACCTTGGTGCTGGTATTCTTTCAAAACATACAACGACTGTAGCATCACAACATCCGTTTTCCGCATACTTAAGTATCCGATGTTACG
This sequence comes from uncultured Oscillospiraceae bacterium, assembly GCA_964586875.1. Lineage (GTDB taxonomy): Bacteria > Bacillota > Clostridia > Oscillospirales > Oscillospiraceae > Faecousia. The sequence goes on along the minus strand of CAZPJH010000001.1, from coordinate 71,222 downwards.
GTCATCTTTCACAATCCGATACACACGATATTGGGGGTGTCTGATCCGTCCTAATTCCTTTTCCAGATGCCACGTATCGTCAAAGTCGTCGATCATGCTGTCTGGATAGAATCCTCGGTAGGTGGTTGCCCAAATCTGCTTCCGCAATTCGATGATCGTCTTTGCATCATCCTCTGTTGCCAGTTCAAACCCAACCAGCGATCTCATCAGCTTCTCAGTTTCCCGACAAAGCACTGGGGAGGTTTGGGGATAGGTCAGATTTTCCGGCAGTTCACAGCGGTCTGCTACCATCTTCTTCACCGCTTGAATGGGCAAAGGAAATCCACCGCTGAGCCATTCTTTCTCCCCTTCGTGGGCATAAAAATCCGGGAAAAATTTGTGACCACCAATATGATCCCAATGAACATGGGTGGCAACGGCTGTCATCGGTTTGTCCGTCAAGCGCTCCACTTGCCTGCGGATATTGCCCACACCCAATCCTGTGTCGATCAGCAAGGCCCGGTCATGTCCGATCAGCAGATAGCAGTGGGTCTGCTCCCAATGCCCATATTCGCTGATGACGAATGTGGCTTCGTCCAGTTGCTCAACCGTGTACCAATCTTTCATAGGCTGTTTTTCCTCAAAATCACATGATGGAAGAATGCAACGCTCCGATAAGGCTCTAATTTGGAAACCTTTGTTTCCGCTTCCAGCATTTTCTCCTATTGTACCACCGCTCGTTTCCAATGTAAAGCGTGCATATTCTCCCCGAAGAACGAAAAAGCCGCCGATGTTCGGCGGCTTCACCTCCCCCAAAGAGGGAGCATTTTTATTCGTCCTGCGGCAGTTTCCGCAGGAAATTCAACGTAATTGGGACCAAAACTGCCGCCATTCCCCTTTTGTAATTGCATAATACTTGAGAGTTTCATCTTCCCTAACAAAACGGAAACCCACTTTTTCCAAAACATGCTGACTTCTGGTGTTGGTGCGGACTGCATCGGCATACACAGTATCCAGCCCCAGCTCGCCAAAGGCATATTGCAGTGCCAAACGCTCCGCCTGTGTACCAAGGCCTCGGTTTTTGTAGGCATCGCACTGCATAACAATGCCCATGGTGCAGCACCGCTGTTTCCAATCCATTTTCTTCAGTACGATTTCCCCGATAGGTTGTCCTTCCAGCATCACCGCCAGATGGACTCGCCCCAACTGCTGATAGCGCTCAAAATAGGCATCTCGCTCCGCTTCCTCGTAAACGAAGGGACGAAATTCCGCTGGGTCAAGATAAAGAGCCGGGTCCATCTGAAAGTCTTTGTAAAACTGCCGACATAGCTGCTTGGTCATTTTTTCAATGGTGACCACCTGTACCGCCTGTTCCATTCTTCCACCCCACGCTTTTTTCTTATTATAGCACACTGACATCTGCATTGTAAACTTGCCTTTTTCATTCTTTTCCGCTATACTATCCTTACAACCGCCGAAAGGAGAGCGTTTATGGGCAAATTCGCCGTCATCGATACCGAGACCAACTGGGCCGATCAGGTCATGAGCATTGGCTGCTGCATTGCAGACGAGGATAACTTCGAGCTGATCGAAGCCAAATACCATATCCTGCCCATAGAATGTCAAATCGGCGGCATGTATGAAAGCACCCTCTATATCGACACCCCGGTGCCGCCCATTCTTTGCACCAGAGCCGAGGCCATCGCCGATCTGCAAAGCTGGTTTGCCAGCCACGGTGTCCAGTCCGTTTTCGCCTACAACGCCTGCTTTGACCGCAATCACCTGCCGGAGCTTCGCTCTCTGCGCTGGCACGACATTATGCGCCTTGCCGCCTATCGCCAGCACAACCCAAAAATCCCCTCCACCGCCGATTGCTGTTCCACCGGGCGGCTGAAACGGGGCTACGGCGTGGAAGCCATGCTCCGCCTGCTCAGCGATAACCATACATACCACGAAAGCCACAACGCCTTCTTTGATGCCCTGGACGAGCTGGAAATCATGCGCCTGCTTGGCTGGGAAATCGGCAAATATCATCCCCTATAAAGATCAAATGCCGCCGGAGATCCGGCGGCATTGGTTTTTATCCATTTTTCTTCCGAATGGGATGGCGAATGACGGTTTTCCATTTCTCCGGTGCCACCTTTCTGGCATCGGACAGATAGATCTCATGGTGCAGTCGGGTCCCAGAAAAGTCATTTTCATAGCCGTTTTCTTCCAAATACGCATCCATGACGGCTACCGTGGCTGGTTCATCATCGAAGGCACCCAGATGCATAATTTGGACGCACTGCCCCTCGTCTATGGTCAGAAACTGCGCCATCGAGCAATCCAGCTTTTTCTTCCGGGTGGCTTCCGCCACCGCCCAGTCAAATTCCGATTTCGTCACAAAATCCGGCAGTCGAATGACACTGATCCAGTGAAAGGTAGACTTATTCCCATAATCGAAGCCGTCCACACCCTCCTGCCACCAGAAGCCCTCCAGCGGCGGCACCACATAATCATAATACCCTTCTATGCGGTGATCGCCCATCTTGCTCATTTTGATGGTGTAGGCAATGGCATACAGCACGCCGATGGATGCCTTGTACGCCCCGCCTTCCTCGTTGGGATCCCCCTTACCGGAGACTGCAATGTAGTTCATAGGCGGCAGGGTCACGATTTGGGGTTTATTCTTGGGCAGGTAAAATTCCTTGTACTCTTTTTTGAAGTCGAAAGCCATTTTTATTCCTCCATGGTTTCCAAGTAAAAGCTGACCGGGCGAAAGCCGTCGTTGCAGGAGATCATGGCAGAATGGGGATCTTTCATCCAACCATCGTAAAAATTGCCGCCTCCATGGGCAAGTTCCTCCACAAATGCTGCCATGCTTTCCCATGCACTGTCACAAAAGCCCTCTGGCTTGCAGCCCTTTTCCGACACCCAAACCTGCCCTTCGGATACATCGCAGGCGTGGGTAATGGGATTTTCGTACTTCTCTATCAAATTCGGATAGCAGGCCTTGCGAATGGCCGTAATTTTTACTTTTTTCATTTGCAGCACCCATTTTTTCTTCATTGTAGCACATTGGGCTTTTCTTTGCAAGGAAAGCCCAGCCTATGACCACAACAAATCCCGGAATTGGAAGCGTAAGCCCCACCAATTCCGGGATATTTTTTACTTTTCTTCCAGTGCCTTATTGACCTGCTTTTCGCTGCGCTTCATCATCAGCACGCAAATGGCATAAACCACCAGATAGACGATCACCGCAGGAATCAGCACCGGCAGCACATCTGTAACGCTTTTGACATAACCGCAGATCATAGCCGCCGCCATCGTGATCGTCAGGCACCCCAGGGCGTGAAGTCCCACCGCCCCCCACAAGGGCAGGTCATTTTTCCAGTTATAAATCACGCCGGACAGCACACCGTACAAGGCAGATGCCACCATCCAAACAATGAACTCTCTCAATACTTCGTTATAGCCCCCGATCAACACCATGCACAGTAAGGTGATCGGAAAGCCAAAGCCCATCCCCATAATTGCATTGAACAAATAATTCTTTTTCATATCCGTTCCTCCTAAATACGATCCTTAAATTCCTTAAAATACTTCCGGGAAATGGTTAGAACCTCCTTGCGGTTTTTCAGTTTCAGCCGATAGTTTCCGCTGAACTCCGCTTGGATGGACTTGACACAGTTGATGTTCACAATAACACTCTTATTGATCTGCACAAAGCTGCGGCTGGGCAGCTGCTCCTTCACTTCGTAGAGTTTTTGCTTGGTTTCGTATGTATCCAACTTTGTATAGGCGTACACTCGGCTGTCCTGCACCTCCAGAAATACAATTTCATCTGCATTGAGGATACATTGCTCCTCCTGCTTGTAGAAAAGAATCTTACCCGTGTTCCGCTTTCCCAGCATTTGCAGAAGTGATGCCACTTCCTGACTTGCCACATCCCCTCGGATGATGACTTCCGTTTCGTCCAGCACTGCCGATTCCAATTTGATTTTCATATCATCAGCTCCTTTCCGATCTCGTTCTTAAGAACTGGCCTTATTATACACTGCTTTTTTCTTCTTGTCATAAGATTTTCACCCACTGGTCAAAATCAGCCCCTCAGTGGCAGAAATTCCGCCCTCAAAAAACGAAAACACAGGATCAGAAAGCCATTTCCGATCCTGTGTCGATTTTTATTCCTGATTGTCAGTCTTTTTAATCTGCCGGGTTGGAACGCACTGCAAATTCTTCATCCGCTCGGAAATGGCTCTGGGAGTTCGCTTGAGGACATGGGCGATCTGATAGATGTTCTTCCCTCGCCGCAGCATGGTCAGAAGCTCCTGCTCCTCCTTGGCCGACCACACTTCGCCACCTCTGGGATACCGCTGGGCATTCTTCAACCCACGATTTTTCCGGGCAGACTGCTTATCCTCCTGTTCCTGAAGAATATACTGCTCCACCGACGCAATGGTGCAATGCTCCAGCACTGCCTGCAATGCCGCCTGCACTTCCTCGTTAGAGCAGCTATCGTTACTGCTCAGCACCTGCCCCGTCACCGGGTTGATACCGTTACGCAGGGATTCCACCATCGTCCGTGCCAAGAATGGATCCATCATTCATTCCACCACCAATTTCTAAGATTTTCTCCGCAAAATTTCTCTCTTTTGGGGGTTATTAAATATATTATATTGCAAAAACCGGATTTCGTCAACAGTTGTCCTTCCAAAATGTTCAATAAAGATTTCGTTTCCAACCATTGATTGATTTTGAAACAACCAATTGATAATTGTTTCTCCCGGAAAATATGTTATGATAAGGCTACACCGGTGATCAAACACAAGGAGGAAGAAAAATGCAACTTGATCTGGGCGGTAAGATCCGCACCCTGCGCCACCGTGACAGCAGAACCCAGGAAGATCTGGCCAACGCCTTGGGTGTCACTTCGCAAGCCGTTTCCCGATGGGAGTCCGGCGGCAGCTATCCCGATATGAATTTGATCCCCTCTATTGCCAATTACTTCGGCATCACCATTGACGAACTGTTCGGCTATACCAACCGGCGTGAGCAGCGCATTGACGCCTTCGTTTCACAAATCGACGAAATGGATCGTCAAAACAGGGGCGTGGACGTGAATATCGATGCCTGTATCGCACTCGCCAGAAATGCCCTCGTTGAATTTCCGGGTAATGAAAAGCTGATGCTTTGCCTGGCTTCTGTTCTAAACACCGCCGGCTATGTCCGCTACGGCGAGTGCCATTTGATCGACGAAGAAGGCTACAGTGTCTACGACACCGAAAAGCACAAAACCTACAAAGAATGGCTGGAAGCTGTACCCCTTTATGAAAAAGCTCTGGAAACTCTGCCCAATGGTGCTGCACGAAACCGTGCGATCAATGAACTTTCCCAGCTTTATCTAAATCTGGGAGAGCACGAAAAAGCCATGGCGCTGGCAGACTCTGCCCCGGATTTGTGGAACAGTCGGGAATTTTTGCGAGCCTATGCCTGCGATGGAAAGCAGTATGTCAAAGCCCACAGTGAAACTCTGCTGGCATCCCTGCGTGCCTGTGCCGTATTCATCGTGAATATCACCACCGGCGATCAACGGCATCTGTCCGCCCACGAAAAGGCGGATTGCATCGCCAGTGCCATCCGGCTGTTTGCCGTTGTTTGTCCCGACGGAAACTACGGCGGCCACCATGGCTATGTCGCCAGTCTGGAAATGCTGCATTCGCTGTATCTCTGGCTGGATGGTCAGCAGGAGGCGGCTTTTGAAGCACTGGACCGTGCACTGGATAACGGGAAGAAACTTCTTGCCGTCTGCGAAAATGGTGCCGCCCACTACACTGCCCCACTGATTCGTCTGGCTGAGGAAAAAGCCCCCTGCGCCCCCGAAGTCGCCAAAACGGATCTGTTGTCCATGCCGGAAGACTGGCCCTGGTGGAGTGTGCCGGAAGCAGAATCGGTCAAAGCCGAAATGCAGAAAGATCCCCGTTGGAATGCCTGGGTTACAAAAATCCGACAGTTGTAAGCTTACCATCTATTTGTGTTGCCCCACCGATTTTTTAAAAATCGGTGGGGCAATATTTTTCATATTTTCTCTTGTACAGCGGTGCAGAAAGTATTATAATAACCCCAGATATAGAAAGGGGGAACTTTATGACCCTGAAAGAATTACAAGTAGGTGCTTCTGCCGTTGTCACCGCTGTGGGCGGCCAAGGCAGCCTACGGCAGCATTTTCTGGACATGGGCGTGATCCCCGGAGCGGAAGTCACCGTGGTAAAATTTGCACCCATGGGTGATCCCATGGAATTGCAGATCCATGGCTATGAATTGACCCTCCGTCTGGATGATGCTGCTCAAATCACCATCGAGCCCATTGCCAAGCGGACCAAAAACCACACAAGTGCCGTTAACTTCAGCAAATTCCAGCATCCCGGTCTTGGCGAGGGCGGCAAATACCACGAAAAAGGGGACGGCGATCCCCTGCCCGAAGGCACGGAGCTGACTTTTGCTTTGGTGGGCAACCAGAACTGCGGCAAAACCACTCTGTTTAATCGACTGACCGGTTCTAATCAGCATGTGGGCAACTTCCCCGGTGTCACCGTTGACCGAAAGGACGGCCCCATTCGGGGCTATGCCAACACCTCTGTGGTGGATCTTCCGGGCATCTACTCCATGTCCCCCTATTCCAGCGAGGAGATCGTGTCCCGAAACCATATTCTGCTGGATAAGCCCAAGGCCATCATCAATATTCTCGATGCCACCAATATCGAGCGCAACCTGTATCTGACCATGCAGCTTTTGGAAATGGATGTGCCTATGGTGGTGGCGCTGAACATGATGGATGAAGTCACCGGCAACGGCGGTTCTATCGACATTAACGGCATGGAAGCCCTGCTGGGCGTTCCTGTCGTACCCATTTCCGCAGCCAAAAATTTCGGCGTCGATGAGCTGATCAAGCACGCCATCCATGTGGCAAAATATCAGGAAAAGCCGAAAAAACAGGATTTCTGCGATAAAAACGATTATGGCGGTGCTGTTCACCGCTGCCTGCACGCCGTGGATCACCTGATCGAAGATCACGCTGAACGAGCAGATCTGCCTCTGCGCTTCGCTTCTGCAAAAGCCATCGAAGGTGACAGTCTGATTTTGGAACAGCTGAGGCTGGATAAAAACGAAGGCGAAATGCTGGAACACATCGTGCTGCAAATGGAAGCCGAGCGCAGCCTTGACCGTTCTGCTGCCATTGCAGATATGCGCTTTGCCTTCATTCAAAGGCTCTGTGCCCAAACGGTGACCCGTCCTCACGAAAGTAAGGAGCGGATGCGAAGCCAAAAGATCGATCGGATCCTCACCGGTAAATATACTGCCATCCCCTGCTTCATCGGCATTATGCTGCTGGTTTTTTATCTGACATTTGAGGTCATCGGTGCATTTTTTCAGGGGCTTCTGGAAACAGGCATTGATCATCTTTCCGCAATCGTGGACAGCGCCTTGTCTTCTGCCAACGTCAATTCCGCCATCCACGGCCTGATCATCGACGGTATTTTTGCCGGTGTGGGCAGCGTTCTCAGCTTTATGCCCATCATTGTCATCATGTTCTTCTTCCTGTCCATGTTGGAAGACAGCGGCTATATTGCCCGGGTCGCCTTCTTTATGGATAAGCTTTTGCGGCGAATGGGTCTTTCCGGACGGAGTATCGTTCCGATGCTCATCGGCTTCGGTTGCACTGTTCCGGCGGTCATGTCCACCCGGACACTGCCCAGCGAACGTGACCGAAAAATGACCATTTTGCTGACCCCCTTTATGAGCTGCTCTGCAAAACTGCCGATTTACGGCTTCTTTGTAGCAAGTTTCTTCCCGGCCTATCGTGGTCTTATTATGACAGGGCTGTATTTCCTTGGGATCGCCGTGGGCATCGGCATGGCCTACCTGATGAAAGGAACTGCCTTTAAAGGCGAGGCGGTCCCCTTCGTCATGGAATTGCCCAACTACCGTTTGCCCGGGGCAAAAAATGTATCCCAACTGCTGTGGGAAAAGGCCAAAGACTTCTTGCAGCGTGCATTCTCCGTAATTCTGCTGGCATCCATTGCTATCTGGTTCTTGCAGAGCTTTGATTTGAAGCTGAACATGGTGGACAACTCTCAAGACAGCATTTTGGCTGTACTGGCAGGGCTTCTTGTTCCCCTGTTTCAGCCCATCGGCCTGGGAGATTGGCGGATCTGTACATCCCTGATCAGCGGTTTTATGGCAAAAGAAAGTGTGGTAGCCACCATGGAGGTGCTATTTGGCACATCCATCACCACCGCCATCACTCCCCTGACCGCCGCCAGCATGCTGGTTTTTAGTCTGCTGTATACCCCCTGCATAGCTGCAATCGCCGCCGTCCGTCGAGAGTTAGGCGGCAAATGGGCAGCAGGTGTCGTGCTGTGGCAATGTGCCATTGCATGGCTGGTCACCCTGCTGGTGCGTTTGGTTTTAGGAGGGATCTTATGAGCCTTTCCGATTACCTGCTGATTGCCGGCATCATCTGCGCCGTGGTTGGAGCCATTCTTATCATTCGCAACCGCCGAAAAAAAGGCGGATGCTGCGGCGATTGTTCCAGCTGCAACGGCTGTTACTAATTTTTCATTTGGAGGACAAATCATGCGTAAAAATTTTGGAGCAAAAGCAGCCTGCTATCCTATGCCGGTCTACATCATCGGCACATACAGCGTTGACGGCACTCCCAATGCCATGAACGCTGCCTGGGGCGGCATCAGCGAGGAAACGGAAATTTCCATCTGCGTCAGTGCCGACCACAAAACCACTGAAAATATTCTGGCAAGAAAGGCCTTCACCGTATCCATGGCCACCGCTGACCATCTGGTTGCCTGCGACTATGTAGGTCTGGTGTCCGGCAACAAAGAGCCAAATAAGTTTGCCAAGGCCGGCTTCCACGCAGCCCCCTCTGAATTTGTGGATGCACCTCTTATCGACGAACTTCCCCTGGCTTTAGAGTGCAAACTGATCTCCTACGATGCCGAAACCTGCCGTCTGGTGGGGCAAATCGTCAATGTCTGCGCCGATGAGTCCATTTTGGATCAGCATGGCAAAGTGGACGTTGCCAAACTGCGCCCCATTACCTACGATTCCTTCCACCACACTTACCTGGTTCTGGGAGAACAGGTAGGTCAAGCCTTCCACGATGGTTTAACCCTGAAATAAGCAAACCGCCGATGCCCTTTGAGGGCATCGGCGGTCTTTGGTCATCTGATCACCAGTTCTCCGTTTTCTTCGTCCACGGTCACGGTACTGCCCGGCAGAATGTCCCCACGAAGCAGTTTTCGGCTGAGCATGGTTTCCACCGTATGCTGTAAATAGCGGCGCAGCGGCCTTGCGCCGAACTGGGGATCGTAAGCGGCATCCACAATGGCAGTTTTCGCATTTTCCGTCAACACTACGAGGATCTGCTGCTCTGCCAGCCGCTGATTCAATTTTTCAACCAGCAAATCAATAATGCCGGTGACATTTTCCTTGGTCAGGGGCTTATAGAACACGATCTCATCCAACCGGTTCAGAAACTCCGGTCTAAAGGAACGGCGCAACAGTCCATGGACTTGCTGTTTTGCCTTTTCGTCGATGGTACCATCCGCATTGATGCCACCGAGCAAATACTCTGAACCCAAATTAGAGGTCAGAATAATAATGGTATTCTTAAAATCCACCGTCCGGCCTTGGGAATCGGTGATCCGTCCGTCATCCAGCACTTGCAGCAGCACATTGAACACATCCGGATGGGCCTTCTCCACCTCATCAAACAGCACCACGCAGTAGGGTTTCCGGCGAACCGCTTCCGTCAGCTGTCCGCCTTCGTCGTAACCCACATATCCGGGAGGCGCACCGATCAGACGGGACACAGCGTATTTCTCCATATATTCGGACATATCGATCCGAACCATGTTCTGTTCATCATCAAAAAGAGTCTGAGCCAACGCCTTCGCCAATTCCGTCTTGCCGACGCCTGTGGGGCCAAGGAACAAAAACGAGCCAATGGGACGATTGGGATCCTGAATACCGGCACGGCTGCGCTGGATAGCCTCTGCCACCGCTCGCACCGCTTCATCCTGCCCGATGACCCTTTGATGCAGAGTTTCATCCAAATGCAACAGTTTCTCCCGTTCACTCTGCACCAGTCTGAAAACAGGAATGCCTGTCCATCGTTCCACGATCCGGGCAATTTCTTCCTCCGTCACTCGATCCCGGAGCATGACGGTATCTTTTCTCGTCTGGGCACGCCACTCTTCTTCCTGTAACGCCTTTTCCATTTTGGGCAACTGACCATATTGCAATTCTGCTGCCTTTTCCAGATCATAACGCTGTTGAGCAGCCTCGATCTGTCGTCTGAGATCCTCGATCTGTTCCCGCAGCTGCTGCACACGACCAATGGCATTTTTTTCATTTTCCCACTGGGCTTTCATGGCATTGTAATTATCCCGTTCCTCTGCCAGTTCTTTTTGCAGTTGGGTCAGTCTTCCCTTAGAAAGTTCATCATCCTCTTTTTTCAGTGCAGCAGCCTCAATTTCCATCTGGATGATCTTTCTGGACACCGCATCCAATGCAGCAGGGCTGGAATCCAGCTCTGTACGGATCTGGGCACAAGCCTCATCCACCAGGTCAATGGCCTTATCCGGCAGAAAACGATCCGTAATATAGCGGTGGGACAATGTTGCCGCTGCAATGATTGCCGAATCCGCAATTTTTACACCATGGAACACCTCATACCGCTCTTTCAATCCTCTTAAAATGGAAATGGTTTCCTCCACCGTCGGTTCGTCAACCTGTACCGGTTGGAACCGCCGCTCCAAAGCCGGATCTTTTTCGATATACTGGCGGTACTCATCCAAAGTCGTTGCACCGATGCAGTGTAATTCCCCTCGTGCCAACATGGGCTTGAGCAAATTGCCTGCATCCATACTTCCCTCGGTCTTGCCTGCGCCCACAATGGTGTGCAGTTCGTCAATAAATAGAATAATACGGCCTTCCGACTCCTTCACTTCGTTGAGAACCGCCTTCAGCCGCTCTTCAAATTCGCCCCGATATTTTGCACCGGCGATCAGCGCACCCATATCCAGAGAGAATATCGTCTTATCCTGTAAGGTTTTAGGCACATCTTTCTTCACGATCCGCTGAGCCAGGCCTTCGGCAATGGCAGTCTTACCAACACCGGGTTCACCGATCAAAACAGGGTTGTTTTTTGTTTTTCTGGACAAAATTCGAATCACATTTCGTATTTCCTCATCACGGCCGATGACCGGATCCTGCTTCTGCTCCCGTGCCCGTTTGACCAGATCCGTACCATACTTTTCAAGGGCGTCATAAGTTCCCTCTGGATGATCAGTGGTCACCCGCTGATTGCCACGGATGCCCTGCAACGCCTGCAGTGCCCCCTCTTTTGTGATGCGATAGGTTTCAAACAGCTCCTTTACGCCGCCCTTGGCCGTTTCCATCAGTGCCAGCAGCAGATGCTCCACGGAAATAAAATCATCCTTCATGGACTGAGCCTGCTGTTGGGCAGCCTTCAATGTGGTATCCACATCGGCACTGATATAAAATCGGTCAGCCTCCCGGCTACCTGTCACACCGGGCAGTTTCTGAACTTCCGCTTTTGTGGCAGCCTGAAAGCTTTCCACATTGACACCCATCTTCCGCAGCAATTGGGCAATCAGGCCTCCCTCCTGTTGCAGAAGTGCCAGCAAGAGATGGGACTGCTCCAGTTGCTGATTAGAATTCTGCACAGCAATTTCCTGTGCGCTCTGGATAGCTTCCAGAGATTTCTGGGTATAGTTATTGAATGTCATAGCCATCCTTCCTTTCCATTTTAGCACTCTACCGTCGAGAGTGCTAATTCTTTTATCCTAACTATACTCCATTCTCCCCAAAAGTCAAGCGACTACCAAAAAAGATAATAAAAATTTCACATTTGGGAAATTGGCCATTGGATTTGCAATGACAGACAGATCGTGCTATACTATTCGAAAAGTTCCGACGAGGTATTAGCCATGAAAAAACAGGAAAAAACCAATGTCATGCGTATTCTTGATCAAAAGAAAGTCCCCTACCGATCCCACTGCTATGCCAACACCGATGCCATCAGCGGCGAAGAAGTGGCAAAAGTTCTCCATCAAGATCCACAGCAGGTATTCAAGACCCTGGTAACCGTGGGACACAGCAAAAACCATTACGTCTTCGTTATTCCCGTTTGCAGGGAACTGGATTTGAAGAAGGCGGCAAAAGCCGTCGGCGAAAAGAGCATTGAAATGCTTAGATCCAGGGATCTTCTGTCTATGACCGGATATGTTCACGGGGGCTGTTCCCCCATCGGCATGAAAAAGTTTTTTACCACCACCATCCATTCATCCGCCCAAGCCCAAACGACCATCCTGTTCAGCGGTGGAAAAATTGGCTATCAGGTAGAACTGACGTTGGAAGATCTGGGGAAGGTCATTGACTTTTCTCTGGCCGATATATGCCTTTTATAACACAGGCGTGATGTATTTTTGGGTGCATCACGCCTACATTCTTGTTTAACTGTCGTGTTTTTGCGACTCTTTATTTTTGGCAAAAATAATTGTCGCTTTTCTCTCATTCTTGTGATAAGATAAACACAAGAAAACACGGCACCACAAGAAGGAGGAATTGATATGACATATGTCGGCATGATCAAAAACAGCGCTCAGGATTTTAAAACACTGGTCTTAGCAGAAAACGACGAGGAAGCAAAGGCCAAGGTACACAAGAAGTTTGCCTCCTGGTGGGGCAACGGTTATCGGGAAGAGGATGTGCTGATCTGCGCATTTGGCGATGGCCACCGGGTATAAGAAAAAGCGTGTTGCAAATAAATGCAACACGCTTTTTTATGTTGTATGGAGCCGGATGTCACTGTCTTACCATTGCCCTTGGTGGACATTGCCCTGTACTGCATAGGCTGTAACGCCGATACCGGAATAAGCAGCACCCTGAAAATCATTTCCGGCTGTTTCCTTCATACGCAGGATCAAATAATAGATACCGGTACTCTGCCCCGGTTCCAGTCGGTCTGTAAAAGAGGTGATCCGGGTAGCCCCATTCAAGTCGGTGGGGTCTGTGGTGATCCACAGTTCAAACGCTTCTTCAAATGCCTCCATATCCATCTGTTCATCCTCGCTGATGGACAGTCTGAAATTTAACGTCACAGTGCCGTCATTTTTCATCCGAAAGCCCTGGGTACAGAAGGAAGCACCCGGCTCAAAACGCACCTCCCGTTGGCCGCCAGAGGTCTGGAAATCCAGCACACTCCCCACCAACGACTGGGGCGAATCAGAGGCATCCACAATATCCATTTTTACATTGCCGGCGACGGTGACCACACCAATGGTGCCTTTTTCCGGCTCATTGGTGAACAGCGCCAGCGTCGCACCAGTCAAGCAACCAACGCAAAATAGGATGGCCAATGACAATACAATGATTTGACGTTTGCCTGATCGATTTAAAAACATCATTGTCCTCCTTGTCCAAACGGTGTACCTATATATGATCTTTTAACCTCTGTGTATGCGATTATAGCACAGGCATTTTTGAAAATCAATGCTTCCCGGCCAATCTTCAGGCAAACTACACGTAATGTAGGATTTTACCTCCTCTGCATGAAAAAAATTGCTTTATTTCTCAAAATTGCAGCCAATGCGATGCTCTGCTACCTGTCGTAAGGTATAGTTTTCCTCGGTTTTTCCCAAAATCAGACCGCAGCAGACCGTAAAACTCTCGGGCAAGTGGAGTTTTTTCACCAGATCTTCATTTTTGGACAGTGCCATGGCTGCACCCCAGATGCAGCATTGACCCAGGCCCAATTCTACCGCTGCCAAAGCCATATTATGCACCACGATCGCCCCGTTAGAGAATGTCACATTCTCCATACCGGGGGCAGGCTTTTGGCAGGACACCAGGATCAATGTGGGCGCATGGTACAGAGGTGTCAGGCTGGGATTGCCAAAGAAGGCTGCGCCATTGGCATCGATCTGCCGGAGCAGATCCGGATTTTGAACCACCGTCAGATGCACCCCATCGTAAATGCCACGTCCGATGGGTGCAGCATTGGCCGCCTTTAAAACCATCGTCAGCTCTTCTTCCGTCACCTGTTGCCCGGTATAGCTGCGGACGGACTTCCGGCAAAATAAGGTTTCAAATGTATTCATAAAAATACCTCCATTTTTTCGTCCATTATACCATAACCGCCATTGCTTGTAAACGCGGCTTTTAAGCCTTCCCTGTTTTTGCCATTTTCGCACAGTATAATCCGGGAGAAAATCGGACATGATCCCCCTTTTTTGTCCATTTTATACAATTTACACTTCTGCCCTTGACTTCTGTCCCCACTTAGGCTACAATGGTCGCAATATCATTTTGACAGGAGGTAGTCTGAAATGGACGGCGACAGTAGTGACGCGCCCAATTGTAACTTCATAATGTGTTCTGTTTGTATGGCATATCTGCGCTGCTAAGAAGCAGGGTGGATGTGTTTTTTTGCACCTTTTTGGAGATTTTTGAACATAGAATAAGGAGTTACTGTTTCCATGACCGCTTATATCATCATTATTGCAATATGTCTGCTGTTTTCTGCCTATTTTTCCGCCACAGAAACAGCCTTTTCTTCCATGAATAAGACCAGAACGAAGACCCTTGCCGAAAAGGACAACAAAAAGGCGATCCTTGCCTGTAAACTCTCTGATAATTACGACAAGCTGATCTCCACTATTTTGATCGGCAACAATATCGTCAACATCGGTGCATCTTCTCTGGGTACACTGCTGTTTGTGGAGTTGCTGCAAAACCCGGATACCGGTGCCACTGTTTCCACGGTAGTCATCACGGTGGTGGTGCTGATCTTCGGTGAGATCACCCCCAAGAGCATTGCCAAGGATATACCGGAAAAATTCGCCATGTTCTCCGCACCCTTCCTGAATGCGCTGATCATTGTACTGACCCCCCTGACCGCCGTTTTCTCCGCCTGGAAAAAGCTGGTGGCCAAGATCTTCAAAACAGAGTCCGACACCAAGATGAGCCAGGAAGAACTGCTGATGCTGGTGGACGAGGTCGAGCAGGACGGCAGCATCGACCAAAATGAGGGCGAACTGCTACGCAATGCCATCGAATTTACCGAGCTGGAAGCTGAGGATATCCTGACCCACCGGGTGGATCTGGAAGCTGTGCCCATCACCGCCACCAAAGAGCAGATCGCTCAGGTCTTCTCCGAGAGTAAATTCTCCCGAATCTTGGTGTACGAGGAAAGCATCGATAAGATCGTCGGTGTTATCCATCTGAAAGATTTCTACACCGGCAACGGCATTACCGGCAAAAAGCTCAAGGATATCATCAGTCCCACCATCTTCGTTCTGAAAAACGAAAAGATCAGTCCTCTTTTGCGGCAGCTGCAAAAGAACAAATCTCATATTGCTGTGGTGCTGGACGAATACGGCGGAACATATGGCATCGTTACCATGGAGGATATTTTAGAGGAGCTGGTCGGCGACATTTACGATGAACACGACGACGTTGTCGAGGAGTTCAACCAGGTCAGCGACGACCACTTTGAAGTGGACTGCTCCATGGATCTGGACGAATTCTGTGAACATTTCGACATTGAGGCCGACTCCGAAATGGTATCTCTGGGCGGCTGGATCGCCGAACAGCTGGGCAGAATTCCGGAAGAATCCGATCAGTTCATCTATCAGGATTTGCAGATCACCGTTACTGCTGTGGAAAATCACCGGGCAGAGCGGGTATCCGTCCTGCGGCAGGAGAAAGCAGAAGAACCTGTAGAAAATTGATTTTGGGGTGACAGCAATGCTGTCACCCCAAATTTGTTTTGAAATACCACTTTCATCTTTCGTGGATATCTGCTATAATGTTTGGAAAGGAGGGATCGCCCCATGTATCACGTTCTGATCTGCGATGACCAAAAAGATATTGTCAGTGCTTTAACGATTTACTTGAAACCCGAAGGCTATCAACTCCATGTGGCCTATAACGGTGCCGAAGCCCTGAGCATTGTCAAAAACAATGAGATCCATCTGATCCTCTTGGATATCATGATGCCTGGCATGGACGGCATCACCACCGCTTCTAAAATTCGAGAATTTTCCAATGTGCCTATTCTGTTCCTGACGGCAAAATCCGAAACTGAGGATATTGTTTTGGGACTGAACATCGGCGCAGATGATTATATTACAAAACCCTTTGTCCCATTGGAAGTATTGGCTCGTGTGCGCAGCCATCTTCGGCGGTATGCCCTTCTGGGCACCCAGTCCCAGGCCGCCCCGGACACTATCGCCATCGGCGGCATCGTCCTCAACGACCGCACCAAAAATGTTACTGTTGACGGCAACCCTGTCACCCTGACTCCCACGGAATACAGCATTTTAAATCTGCTGATCCGAAACCCCGGCAAGGTCTATTCCACCAAAGCACTCTACGAGTCCGTTTGGCAGGAAACCGCACTGGGCAGCGAAGGCGCTGTGGCCGTACATATCCGACACCTACGGGAAAAAATTGAGATCAATCCTTCCGAGCCCCGTTACATCAAAGTTGTATGGGGGCAAGGTTATAAAATGGAGGGATCCAAGTGAAGCGATACAGTCTTCTGTTAAAACTGCTCGCCTTTATGCTGGCCACTCTTTGTTTTCTAACCACCCTGTTTTGCGGCTACGGCGCAGTATCCCTGTTTTCCGCCAACCTGTACCAGGAATATCCCGATTCTCTGGCCCAGAGCCTTTGTTACGAGGAAGGACGAAAATTGGCTATGGCCGCCGCCAAAGAATATGCCGCCACCAGCATTGGTAATTGTCCCAAAGAATTGGTCAATCACCTTTACGGTTTGACATATTACGGTGGCTCTCTGGTCAGCATCACCGAAGACGGCGAAGAAGTATTCACCAGAGGCGACAATGTGAAAGATGGAATCACCATCGATTATTCTCTGAGCATTGATTGCCCCGTGATCGTGCCCACGGAAAGTGACAACGAGGACAACAATCAGGGCGGCGATCCGGGCCCCGGAGAAGACACCCAGACCACAGAACCGGCGGCAGCCACTACCCCCTCCTCCCCCGACACCACCCAGCGGCCCATCTACACTTACGAAGTGCTGGTCAGTGGCCAGCGGATCTCTTATCAGGTTCGCTATACGGAAATAACCCTCACTGCTACAGTCACATTGGATCAAAGTAAGCTTAATAATACCAACTACCAAATGCTCTCTACCTTTTTCCCCTATCGGTATCTGTTCATCTGGGGCTTTGCTTTCAGCCTGTTACTGGGCATAGCGTTGCTGGTCTATCTGATTTGGGTGGCCGGCTGCAGCAAAGGCGGCATTGTAGAACTACATGGATTAAGCAAACTTCCGCTGGACATCTATCTTTTCTTTATTTTCCTGCTTTTCCTAGCTCTGCATCATCTGTTCTATGGGCTTTTTGACACCATATACACCTTCCATGTTCTTGTATTCAATCTCATCGGCATTGCGCTGGCCATGCCGTTACTGTTGGGATTTATCTATATTCTGGCAGCCCAGTGGAAATGCAAGGGTGCCTATTGGTGGAGTCACAGTATGATTGGCCGATGCTGTCGCCTCTGTTTCCACGGGGCTCAGGCTCTGTTGCAGATGCTGCCAACGGTTTGGCAATGGCTGATTACCGGCTGTGCCATGTTCATTGCAACCTTCGCCGGCTTTGTTTTAGGCGTGATGGATGGAGAACCGGTGTTTCGCCTTTTGTTCCTTCTGTGTGGTTTGGCCAGTCTTTTTCTTATTTGCTACGGCGGCTACTGCTTCGGTGTCGTCCTGATCGGTGCGAAGAAGATGGCACAGGGTGCGCTGGATTATCAGATCCCCGAAAAATACCTATCCGGTGCTTTTAAAACCTGTGCCCAGCAACTCAATTCCCTTTCCAGTGCAGCCAACACCGCCATGCAAAATCAGCTGCGTTCTGAACGGATGAAAACGGAGCTGATCACCAATGTTTCACACGACATTAAAACACCCCTGACCTCCATTATCAACTTTGTTGATCTTTTGGAAAAGCCCCACTCCGAAGAAGATGAAGTACAATATTTGGATGTGCTTTCTCGCCAATCTCAGCGGCTGAAAAAGCTGATCGAAGATCTGATGGAACTGAGCAAAGCCAATACCGGAAATCTCAATGTCAATCTTATCACCCTGGATGCTGTCGAAACTGCCAATCAGGCATTGGGGGAGTTTGCCGACAAACTGGAGTCCGCTACCCTGGCCGCTGTGGTACGCGCACCGGCTGAGCCGTTGCTGATCGCTGCGGACGGACGGCTTCTATGGCGTGTGTTGTCCAATCTTCTGAGTAACGTGGTCAAATACGCTGCCCCCAATAGTAGAGTGTACATTGATCTTTCTTCCACGGAAGAGCATGTGCATCTTTCTATCCGCAACATTTCCCAAAATGAGCTGAACATGACAGCAGAAGAGCTACTGGAGCGTTTTGTGCGAGGCGATACCGCTCGAAACACAGAAGGAAGCGGCCTTGGACTGAACATTGCAAAAAGTCTGACAGAGGTACAGGGCGGTCATCTGGATCTGACTCTGGACGGCGACTTATTTAAAGTAACGCTTACATTCCCGAAAGCATAAAAAGCCAGGGCGTGCTGCATTCTTTTGCAACACGCCCTGGTGATTATTTTAGGAAGAGATGCACCAATTGATCGTGTATTTTCCTGTAAGGCTGATAGCGCATAGGCATATCGATCCAGTTTTTCTTGTCCACGATGCTTTTTCGGTGGCTGAAGGTTTCAAAACCGGCCTTTCCATGGTATGCGCCCATACCGCTCTCTCCTACGCCGCCAAAGCCCATTTGCTCCGTGGCCAGATGAATAATGGTATCGTTAATACATCCGCCGCCGTAGGAAATGCCGGTAGTGATGAATTTAATGACATTTCGGTCTGTGGAGAACAGGTATAGTGCCAAAGGCTTGGGTCGGTTTTTCAGCTGCTCATAAACCTCACCCAGATTTTCAAAGGTCAGCACGGGCAACACCGGGCCAAAAATCTCCTGCCCCATGACCGCATCTTCCCAAGTAACATCAGCCATGATGGTCGGTGCAATTTTTAACTTTTCCGGATCACACAGTCCGCCACAGACCACTTTTTCATAGTCGATCAAATTCCATACCCGTTCAAAATGCTTTTGGCTGATCATATGGCCATAGTTTGGATTTTCCAAAGGGCGGTCGCCCAGCTGTACGCTGATCTGCTTTTTCAGTTCGATGATCAGCTGTGCTTTGACAGAGGCATGGCACAGGATATAGTCCGGTGCAACGCAGGTCTGCCCACAGTTGATGATCTTTCCAAAAATGATCCGTTTGGCTGCCAGCGGAATATTGGCCGTGGCATCCACGATCACAGGGCTTTTTCCCCCCAACTCCAGCACAGCCGGCGTTAAATGCTCTGCAGTATGCCGCAGTACCACTTTCCCCACTTCCTGACTGCCGGTAAAAAAAACAAAGTCAAACTTCTTTTTCAGAAGATCTGCGTTTTCCTTTCGCCCGCCCAGTACCACCGCCACATGCTCCCCGGAAAAGCAGGCCACTGCCATATCCGCTATCAGCTTCGATGTGGCAGGACTATATGCACTGGGCTTTATAATTGCCGTATTGCCTGTGGCAATGGCATCAGCCAGGGGGCCAACCGTCAGCAAGAAGGGATAATTCCAAGGGCTCATGATCAGCGTGTTTCCGTAAGGTGTCGCTATGGTATAGCTTTTGGCGCAGAATTGAGCCATGGGCGTATGCACCCGCTTTTTCCTTGCAAAGGAGGCTGTGTGCTTGATCAGATAAGACAGTTCCGACAGCACCATTCCTGTTTCACACATATAGCTTTCCTCTTTGCTTTTTCCAAGGTCAGCATAAAGTGCGGCTGCAATGGCATCTTCGTGGGTCTTGATCCATATTTTCAACCTTTTCAGTCCGGCAATACGCCATTGGATATCCAGCGTTTGACCGGATTGAAAAAACATTTTCTGTTTTTCTAACAACACATCAATTTCCATAATCTGCCTCCCTTTTCTTCTATTATAAACCAAATGTCAACATCTGTAACACAAATTATAGTTGCATTTTTCACTTCGGGCAGTTATAGTCATAGAAAAGAACCATTGAGGAGAATACCATGCGTTTTCGTAAAGTTTACATTGAAATATCCAATCTATGCAACTTAGAATGCAGCTTCTGTCCGGGCACACGCCGCCCCGGTCGGCGGATGAATGCCGAAGAATTCTCTGTCCTGCTCTCCAAAATTCGCCCATACACCGATTTTATCTATTTTCATCTGATGGGGGAGCCACTGTGCCACCCGCAGCTGGATCAGTTTTTGAAAATCGCCCACAGCTTTGGTTTTCGTGTGATCATCACCACCAACGGTACACTGTTACCGAAACAGCAGGCACTTTTGCTGTCTTCCCCTGCGTTGCACAAGGTCAACATTTCCCTCCACGCCTTTGAAGCAAACGATTGTCCCATCCCCTTTGAAGATTATTTGGACAATTGCTTCCGCTTTGGTGTCGCAGCCGGTGGGGAAAAGCTGGTGGTCTACCGGCTGTGGAATCAGGGTGGTCAAGATGCTATGAACGATCAGATTTTAAAACGAATGGCTTCCTTTTTCCCACAGGACTGGGTTCCCCAACGGCAAGGGACCCAAATTGCTCCAAAGATCTATTTGGAATACGGCGATAAATTTGACTGGCCGGATCTGTCTGCATCAGAAGGAGAGATCCCTCGTTTTTGCTATGGTCTGCGTGATCAGCTGGGCATTCTGTGCGATGGAACAGTGGTCCCCTGCTGCCTGGATCACGACGGAGATCTGGCACTGGGCAATCTTTTCACCCAGGAGATGGAACAGATCCTGTCCGGTTCCCGGGCACAGGCCATTTACCATGGGTTTTCCAACCACGAAGCGGTAGAACCTCTCTGTCGCCGCTGTGGCTATGCCAGAAGATTTGGATAAAGCAAGGGCGTGTTGCATTGCAACACGCCCTAAAACATTACACCAATATTCCGGAAAAGCACTGCGCTGCCAAGTATATTCCTAAGGCAGTAACCAACAGTGCGCCACCTGTTTTTGTGCCGGAGGCCAACCGTTCTCGAACAGAGTCCATCGCAAGCGCCGTCAGCGTAAAGGCGCCACCGCCTACCAGTCCCACCTTCCAGAAATCAAGAAGGGACGTAACCCCTGCCGTCAGTGGCAGCAGGCCAAAGGCAAGCACCGCCAACAGCAAGTTGCACCACCAGTTGCTCTCTGCCAAAGGATCCAGCCGGTTTTCCAGCAGCAACACGACTACGCTGATCAGTACCATATTGGGAATATTCAGCATCGGCAGGATCACAGCGGGATAGCAGGCTTTGACCACCATCATCACCATCAGAAGTCCCAGCAACACCGCTGTCAGCAAAACCATTCTTAAATTCTTCACTTTTTTCATGGCTCAGCCTCCCCAGGATGTGGCGCCGGAGTCTGCATCCGCGCCGGTGACAAAAGCGACTGCCGAATTAACACAACGGGTCACTGCTTTGGATGTAACAGTAGCGCCGGCAATGGCATCCACATTTTCGCCCACCTGAGCATCCCCCTTGGTGTTCAAAAACTGTTTTAGAAATTCAACATCTGTCAGCGCATTCCAGCCAAGGCCATAGGTTTCTGACATTTGGCGGATCTGCAAACCTGTGACCTTGCCCTCATTGCTGACACCAACCAGCATCGTAATCGGCCCGGCGTATCCCTGTGTTGCCGTCAGCACCACATAGCCGTTGTTGCCTTTATAGACTGCTCGGATATTGGCATCTGTGCCGGTATATTCTTCAGAAGCAAATTCTGAATTGCCAGGCAGAATTTCCAGAAGCTTGGCATTCAGTTCCTTCTCTGCATTGGCTTCCTGCAGATCAGAAAGTCCCCAATGGGCACCCAACAGCAGTGCTGCTGCCAACAGAATAGCCAGCAGCGGTGTTAAAATCGATTTAACCATGGTTCCGGCCTCCCTTCTGACCATAACGCCGGGGCGGTGTCATGCGATCAATGGCCCATGCCCCCAAATTCATGATCAGGATGGCATACGTTACACCCTCCGGGAAAATTCCAAAATAGCGGAACAGCACAGTCAACAAGCCGCAGCCAATGCCATAAATCACTTGTCCCCACGGTGTTACCGGAGAGGTTGCGTAATCCGTTGCCATAAAGATCGCACCCAGCATTAAGCCGCCGCTAAGCAACTGGTATCCCATCCACGCAAACGCATGATCCGTTTTATGGAACACCAGCGTAACCACAGCAACCGTACCCAAATAGGCCAGGGGGATCCTGGGAGAAATGACCTTACGCACGATCAGGTACAGTCCACCTGCCAACAATGCCAGTGCAGAGATCTCGCCGATGGAACCGGGCGTATTACCAAGGAGCATATCCAGCAAGCTCTGTTCTGGAAGTGCAGGCATCACCATATGGTGCAGCGGTGTGGCCGCAGTCACACCATCCACCCCCAAAGTCTGATAACGAGTCAGCGCAGACGGCACCAACAGCATCATCAGTGCTCTGGCCGAAAGTGCAGGATTAAACACATTTTGTCCCAGTCCGCCGCACATCATTTTTGTGACCACCACTGCAAACATGCTTCCCAAAATCGCTACCCAATAAGGAACGGAAGCAGGCAGAGTCATGGCAAACAACATTCCTGTGACCATGGCGGAGCAATCTGCCAATGTGCTGCGTTTTTTCGTTACGACACCATAGAGCCACTCACCGATGATCGCCGCTGCCACCGAAAACACCGTAACGATCAAAGCACGGTAGCCCAGCACAAATGTTCCCACCGCCAGTGCAGGCAGCAGGGCGATCACCACATCCTGCATCAGCCGACTGGTTCTAAAATCTCCTCGAATATGAGGAGAAGATGCAACCATCAAATTCATTTCTTCTCCTCCTTTGCTTTTTGCTCTGCCATTGCCTGACGCAAAAGCCCCTTTCCCTTGCGGAACATCTCAACCAGGGGCAGTTTTCCGGGACAGGTAAAGGCACAGCTTCCACATTCCATGCAGTCAAGCAGATGCAGCCGAGCCAATTCTTTCACATTACCGGCCTTGGCATAGCGCCCCATGTACAACGGCTGCAATCCCATGGGACAGACCGCCACACACTTGCCGCATCGCAAACAAACAGGATTTTGGGCAGCACCGTTCTCATCCCGGTGCAGGCACAAAATAGCATTGGTAGCCTTCACCACCGGCACGTTCAAATCGCTTTGTGCAAATCCCATCATTGGGCCACCGCTGATAACCCGTTCCGTTTCGTCATGAAGGCCACCGGCTTTTTCGATCAGGTCATGGAAAGGGGTACCAAAGCGAACAATAAAATTCTGGGGCTGACGGATGGCCTCTCCGGTCACAGTGACGATCCGCTGTGTCATGGGCAGTCCCAGACACACCGCCCGATAAATTGCTGCAAAAGTGGCCACATTAAACACTGCACAACCGACGGAAACCGGCAGTTGGCCGGAAGGTACTTGCCGTCCAGTTACCGCCTGGATCAGCTGCTTTTCAGAGCCCTGAGGGTAACGGGTGGGCAAGATCACCAGTTCAATATTTGGAAATTCCTTTTGCAAGGGCTTTAAGATTTCAATTGCCCGACGCTTATTATCCTCCACCGCCAGAACGATCCGTTCCGGCTCCAGCACCTTTGCCAAGATCTGCATTCCCTGCAGAACCTGATGTGGATTGGTTCGTAGCAGGGAGTCGTCTGCGGTAATATACGGTTCGCACTCGCAGGCATTGGCAATAAGGGTATCCGCATGGCCCATGGCAGAAACGGCTTTCACGCTGCCCGGGAAGGCCGCACCACCCATACCAACGATGCCAGCCTCCCGAATGGTATGCAGGATCGTGTCGTTATCCATCTGGGAGACATCTCTTTTTTCCGTTTGGATAGGGCTGTCCTGAAAGTCATTTTCGATCACCACTGCCATTACTTCACGGCCACTGGTATGCTTTCTGGGTTCCACTGCCACCACCGTACCGGATACAGATGCGTGAACAGGTACACACAGACCTTCTCCGTCACCGATCTTCTGACCACGAAGGACCCGATCGCCTACGCAAACCAACGGCGTACAGGGTGCGCCAATATGCTGAACCATGGGAATGATCACCTGTTTGGGGGTAACCATCTGAAAATCTTCCACCCCGGTAGACATTTCCTTGTTATACTTGGGGTGAATGCCACCAAGAAATAGGCGTTTACTCATTTTTTCACCTCTTAATCTCGAATATAAGATTTAAAACCTTCCGAATAGGATATACGGCCCTCTGCGTCCACCCACATGGCTTCTGCACCGGTTTTCTTCAGCAGAGCGTTTCCCTCTTCCATCGGTAGCAGAAACAGGGCCGTCGACAGTGCATCTGCCAATCCGGAATCGGCACAAACCACCGTCACGGAACGCCAATAAGTTCCGGGCATCAGGGTTTGGGGATCGATGATATGATGATAGGTCTTCCCCTCCACCACAAAATAACGCTGATAATCACCGCTGGTGACCACGCAGCCGCCCATCACATTCAACCTGTGTAAATAGGCATCTGTTCCCTGAGGATCCTGAACACCCACTACCCAAGGCGTGTCCGGCTGGATCTTCGGCCCGGTGGCACAAACATTACCACCGACGCTGATCAGAAGCCCTTCGGGCGCATTTTCCGCCACCCGTTGGGTGGCCCATCCTTTGGCGATCGCTCCCACATCTAATTGCAGGTACTGATCGCTGATAAATACAGTGGAATTATCTTCATCAATGATCACTGCATCCAAATTGGTATGGGTAGCAGCATCTTGCAGGGCATTTTCCTGAGGCAGTTGAGCATTGGCAGGGTCATTGATGGCATTTTCTCTTGCCTCATGCCACAACCGCAGCACGCTACCCATAGCCACATTGACCTTGCCATCGGTGACAGTAGCGTATTTTTTGCAATCTTGCAGAAAATCAATAATGGTCTGCTCCACTTTCACCGACTGACGGCCTGCCTGATCGTTAATAGTCTTGATATTATGGATGCCTTCATAATCGTGATAAATGTCAAAAAGCTGGTGATAATGCTCCAATTCGTCATGGATCTTTTGGGTGACCTGCTCAAATTCTTTCTGATTTTCTGCCCGGCCAACGATGGTCGTCACTGTATCAAACAGGTTCAAAAAAGAAGCCGTGTATTGTTTTTTCTCCGACTCCTGAGCCATAACGCAGCCTGTCAACAGCAGACAAAGTGCCAAAATCAAGCTCAGCTTTTTCATTGCAGTGCCTTCTGGATCAGTGCCTGGAATCCGCCGATGGCAATGGTGACCGATGCGCTCAAGTCTGCATCCCCGGGCTTGCCGCCCTCACCGACGGCAATGCCTACCACCTGAGCAGCTGTTTTACCCTTAACATAGTCGGCAAAATTCGCTGCCTGTTGATACCATTCGTATTTTGCACCGCCCCAGGCAACCATACCATAATCCTTACCCAGTTCATTTTTCGTCTTGAATCCGGCAGCCAGGTCGGTGGTCACATTGCCTTCGCCATCAAAAGTCACCTTCGCCTGCACCGCATCAATATAGCATCCGGTGATGACACCGTCTTTTTCACTCAGAGCAGTCACGTCCATATCCAGCTGTGCATAGCCATCTCCGCCACTGAGTGCAGGCGTAGCGGCCAACACCAGCGCATCGGAGCTGTCTGCCACATAATGTGCATTCTTTGCAGCTGCTTTCACTACCTGTACAAAGTCGCCAATGGCAATGGTCACAGAAGCTGCCAAATCGCTGTCTGCAGGCTTGCCGTTTTCAGCGATTGCAATGCCGGAAACCTGATCAGCGGTCTTTCCCTTGACGTAATCGGCAAAATTTTTGGCCTGCTGATCCCATTCATATTTTGCGCCGCCCCAGGCAACCATACCGTAGCTGTCCCCCAGCTCGTTCTTGGTCTTGACATCCTTTGTCCAGCCGGCTGTAACTTCCTCCATGGTCACGTCAGTGGAAACACCGTCGATCACACAATCCGTGATCACACCTTCATCGTCCACAGCCACCGCAGCCATCAAAATATTGTAGCTGATCTTACCGTCTGCAGCAGAAACATCGGTCAGCACAGCCAGACCCACCTGCACTTCACCCGCTTTGGGAACATAGGGCTGGTTATTTGTGCTGTCGCAGGTGCAATCACCGCCGACCACCACCGTGGTGCCTACGCAACCGCACAGCATCGCTGCCAGCACCAGAACAGATACAAATATCATCACTTTTTTCTTCATTTTATTCCCTCCATGAAGCCAAATAATTTACTTTTCCTAGAATTTTTAACACGCCGGCACTGGCCGTACCGGTAGCAAAACCTGTCACAACCGCCACCAGTAGCAAGTAAGGCAAGTACGATGCCACATAAACCGAACCAAGTACTGCCATCGCCGCAATGATTTGCCCGATATTATGAGCCGCCGCCCCTAGAATGCTGACACCATAAACAGAGAATATCCGTATTTTTCGGCACAGCGCCATCACTCCCATGGCAAGCACACCCCCGGTCAGCGAAAAAAGCAAACCTGTCAGTCCGCCGCCAAAAACAGCGCCCAAAATACAACGGGGGATCAAAATGGCAAAGGCATATTTTGCCCCCAACACATACAAGGCGATCACCGTCACGATATTGGCCAGTCCCAGTTTTATCCCCGGCAGTGGAATGACCAATTGCAGTGGGATAAATCGTTCCAAATAGGATAATGCCAGTGCCAAAGCAATCAGCACCGCACACAATGCGATCTTTTTTGTTTTGGTCATCACATCACCCCACTACAAAGTCCACATTGTCGGTCTTTCCAACAATGCGTACCTCTACCCCATTGGGCAGGCATACGATGCTACGCCCTGTGGAGGAAATCGAACCGCTGTGTATGCAATCTCCCCCCGGGCAATCCGAGTAGATCATAGAAACCTTCCCATCCTTGACAGCAATAACATTGGTATAATCCCCTGCAAGGGTATAGCTGTCATCCCGGGACAGGGGCATCGTTTTTACCAGTTGGCCATTCTGATAGATCTCCACGCTGGCTGCCGGCACCGATGATCCGGGCAGGAAGAATATCACCAGTGCAACAGCCAGCAAAAGAATCACTGCGATGGCAATACAGTCCCCTTTTTGAAATTGTAATCGCATCTTCCGCCCCCTACCCATTTATTTGCTGTAATTATACCATATCGCATGTATAGATGTAAATATGTTTCTTTTTCCAGAAATCGGGTAAAAAAAGGCGTATTGCCACCGCAATACGCCTAAAAATACACATTTACATAGACTGTCACAAACGATCTCTTATTTTTCCACCCGGCGGCGGATGTATTCCTCCACCTCTCCCGGCTGAATGTCCAGGATTTGGGACACTTCCGATGCGATCAATCGCTGGGCATCTTTCAAAAAGTTTTCATCACACAGATGAAACTTCTTCCCTGCTTCCAGTTGTCGCTTTTTATGAAGATGTAAGGATCGGATCATCCCGATCAGCTCTGCACAGTCCGCCCGGGCGATCATTTTTCGATAGCATTCCTTACGCAGATTTTCTTCGGCGATCCAGCAATCGGCCTGGATCTCATCCGAGTCCAGCAGCGCATCCAGCTCTGCTGCTGTCAGCATTCTACGCATTTTGGCCACAGCAGCAGCGTTGTGAGTGGGCACATAATAAGTGGCATCCACCTGGCTGCAAGGGGTCAACACATAGTACTCCACCGATTTCCTGTCCACCGTTTTTCGTTGGATATCACTGACACAGCATACCCCATGCACCCCATAAACCACCCGATCTCCGCACTGAAACCCCATTGCTTTTCCCTGCTTTCCTAAGTTTTTATATATAATAGCATAAAAAATTGGAATTTTCATGTGGCTAAAACGCCGAAAATACTGGTTATTTTTCAACAATTATTGATTTTCTGTTGACATTTTCTTTATATTTCTCTGATAAGATCATATTTACTATTGGCAAAAATAGATCTTCTGTGTTATCATAAATCCACACAGAGAACGGAGGCAATACCCTATGATGAAAATTTTGATTGCTGAAGATGATCGAGAGCTGCGGCAGCTATTTTCCCATGTGCTGATTTCCCATGGCTATGCCGTTACCGGTGTGGCAAACGGTCAGGAAGCACTGGATGCCATGGAAAATGATTATTTCGACATGATCATCTCCGATATTATGATGCCTGTGGTAGACGGCTATGCGTTGGTGCGTCAGCTCCGCGACAGTGGACACAGCATTCCCATTATGATGATCACCGCCCGGGATGCCTTTGATGATATGCGCCAGGGCTTTCTCTCCGGCACAGATGATTACATGGTCAAACCCATCAATGTCAATGAAATGGTACTGCGAGTGGAAGCCTTGCTGCGTCGAGCCCAGATGATCAACAATCGCCGTCTGGTCATGGGCAGTACCATCATGGAGATGGACTCTCTTACCGTGTCCACCCCCAGAGAAACCCTGGTCCTGCCTCAAAAAGAGTTTATGCTGCTGTACAAACTGGCTTCTCTGCCCGGCAAGATCCTGACCCGTCAGCAGCTGATGGATGAGATCTGGGGCTACGACACCGGTTCTGACAGTCACACCGTGGATGTCCATATTGGCCGCCTAAGGGAACGGTTTCGGGATAATACGGATTTCAAAATCATCACCATGCGCGGCGTAGGTTATAAGGTGGTACGGCTATGAATAAAGAGCGCAGGCAGCGTCGGGGACTGAGCCTGCAATGGCGAATGCTGCTGATGGTAGCCTTGGAGATGGTCCTGGTCGTGGGCATCGCCTACTTGCTGAGCATTATTTTCCCGGACAGCATTTTTGGCCGCTGGAGCGATCACTCTCTGCTGACATTGATCGTATTAAGTTTGTTGCTGAGTACGGCCCTGACTTATCTGTTATCTCGGATGTTCTTTCACCCCATCAAAAAACTGACCAACGCCATGGCACAAGTGGCAACAGGCGATTTTTCTGTTCGATTGGATGGAAAATCTACCGCCCCGGAAGTGCAGGATATTTATGCCGGCTTCAATCTGATGGCAAAAGAACTGGGCAACACAGAAATTTTGCAGACCGACTTTGTTTCCAACGCCTCCCATGAATTCAAGACCCCCCTCAATGCCATTGAAGGCTATTCCACCCTGCTCCAGAACAGCAGCAATCTCAATCCCCAGCAACAGGAATATGTGGAGAAAATCATTTTTAACACCAAGCGTCTTTCTTCCCTAACCGGCAGCATTTTGCTTTTATCCAAAATCGACAATCAATCCATCCCCACCAACCAAAGCCGCTTTCGTCTGGATGAGCAGATCCGGCAATCCATTTTGGCGCTGGAGGCTCTTTGGGCACCAAAAGACATGGAGTTTGACGTAGATCTGGAGGAAGTTTCCTACTATGGCAACGAAATGCTGCTACACCACGTGTGGGACAATCTGCTTTCCAACGCTATTAAGTTCAACCCTGTCGGCGGCTGCATCACGATCCGCCTGAGCAAAGAAAACGGGCACCTGTGCTGCACCGTGGCCGATGTTGGCCCCGGCATCCCGGAAGAAGCCGCAGCCCACATCTTCGACAAATTTTATCAAGCTGACAGTTCCCATCGGGAACAGGGAAACGGTCTGGGACTGGCACTGGTAAAGCGGATCCTGACCTTGGAAGGTGGCAGCGTAAAAGCAGATAATCTCCCCCTGGGTGGTTGCCGATTCACCGTCATCTTAGAAGAAAAATAGACCCGGCAAATATAAAAACAGCCCTCCAAGCGGAGGGCTGTTCTTTTTCGTTAGACTATGTGGGCCATAGCCGCAGAAGGAGTGCTTACTTGCACAGCTTCTTGAATTCGTCGTGAACGAACTGGACCTTGGGGCCGATAACGACCTGAACGGAGGTCTTGCCGGGACGGATAACGCCGGAGGCGCCGGAGGACTTGATCTTCTTCTCGTCAACCAGCAGACGGTCCTTCACTTCCAGACGCAGACGGGTGATGCAGTGATCGATGGACACGATGTTGTCCTTGCCGCCCAGGCCTTCCAGAATGATCTCAGCCATAGCGGTGTAGTCGTCGTTAGCCAGCTCGATCTTCAGCTCGTCCTCACCGTCATCTTCACGGCCGGGAGTCTTCAGGTCGAACTTCTTGATGGCGAAGTAGAACACCAGGAAGAAGACGATGAAGGCAGCAGCGCCCAGAGGCAGGATCAGCCAGGTCTTAGCAGCTGCGGGCAGAGAAGCAGAGAAGATCAGGTCGGTCAGGCCAGCGGAGAAGCAGAAGCCAGCGCGGAAGCCCAGAGCGACGGTGATGTAGGTGAAGATGCCGTACAGCAGAGCGTAAACGACATACAGGGGGAATGCCAGGAACATGAAAGCGAACTCGAAGGGCTCGGTGACGCCGCACAGCAGAGCGCAGATAGCAGCAGAACCAACGATACCGATGGTAGCCTTACGCTTGTTGGACTTAGCAGTCAGGATCATAGCCAGAGCGCCGCCCAGGATACCGAACATCATGCAGGGGAAGAAGCCAGCCATGTACATACCAACGGACCAGTCGATGACAGTGCCGTTGCCCATGACGCCGCCTTCAACCAGACCGCCCCAGTAAGCAGTCAGGTCGCCCAGGCCGATGGTATCGAACCAGAACACGTTGTTCAGAGCGTGGTGCAGGCCGAAGGGGATCAGCAGACGGTTCAGGAAAGCGTAGATACCAGCGCCCAGTGCGCCCAGACCCTTGATAGCGTTACCAACAGCGACCAGAGCGCTGAAGATGACGGGCCAGACAAACATCAGGACAGCGGACACGACGATGGAAACAACGCCGGTCACAATAGCGACGGAACGCTTGCCGGAGAAGAATGCCAGAACGTCGGGCAGCTTGGTGTCCTTAAACTTGTTGTAGCACAGGCCACCGATGATACCGGCCAGAATGCCGGTGAAGGGGTTGGCGATCTTCTGGTAAGCCAGTGCCCAGGTCTTGTCCTCAGCCAGGCTGGGGATGATAGCGCCGGCAGCGCCCACCAGAGTGGTCATCATCAGCCAGGAGATCAGACCTGCCAGACCGGCAGTACCGTTGTTCTCTTTTGCAAGACCAACAGCCACACCGACAGCGAACAGGACGGCCATGTTATCGATCAGAGCGCCACCGGCCTTGATCAGGAACAGACCCAGAGAATAAGCGAAACCGGAAGTTGCACCTGCAGCACCCATAGCA
The DNA here is from genome assembly GCA_964586875.1 of uncultured Oscillospiraceae bacterium. GTDB lineage: Bacteria > Bacillota > Clostridia > Oscillospirales > Oscillospiraceae > Faecousia. Next base: position 39,967 of record CAZPJH010000001.1, on the reverse strand, counting down.
GCGGGAGCGAAGGCGTAACCCAGACCCATCAGGATACCACAGATGGGCAGCGCAGCAACAGGCAGCATCAGAGCGCTACCCAGCTTTTGCAGTTTTTTCATCATACAAAAATATCCTCCTTAAAAATCTCTACCCTTGTATTTCTTGTTGGCCGCTGGCCCACAACGGTCATGAATATAAGGGAATTTCAAAAAAGCATTGCTGTTCCCCTGCGGGAACAGCAGAAAAGGGACGTCCCTTTTCTGCTTTATTTGACAAAAATTACAGATTGGCTTCCAGGAAAGCCTTCAGCTCGGCAGCTGCCTTCTCTTCGTCAGCGCCTTCCACGGACACGGTCAACTCCATGCCCTGCTTGGCAGCCAGACGCATGACAGCCATCAGCCGCTTGGCATCAGCCTTGCCGGTGGGAGCGGTGACGGTAACGGTGGAAGCGTAGCCTGCGCAGGCTTTCACCAGCATACCGGCGGGACGAGCGTGCAGACCCAGAGGGTCAGCGATCACATGGGTAAATTCTTTCATAAGTTAAACCTCACTTTCACTGACGAGCTTACGCACTTCCAGCACACGGCCGGCAGCCATGCTCAGCTCGGTATATCCCATTTTCAGGAATGTTTCTGTCATTTTGGTATCTGCGCCCAATTCGCCGCAAATACCGGCCCAGATGCCATTATCGTTGGCGGCCTTGGCGATGTGGGCAAGCAGCGCCATCAGCGCCGGGTGGTAGGGATCATAGAACTTGTCCAGCTTGGCATTCTGACGATCAACAGCCAGCGTATACTGGGTCAAATCGTTGGTACCGACGCTGAAGAAGGCAGCTTCCTTGGCCAGTTCGTGTGCCATGACGGCGGCGGCAGGGGTTTCCACCATTACGCCGATGGGTACTTCCTTGGTTTCAATACCTTCCGCCTGCAATTCCTTGCGGATACGGAAGCACAGTGCCTTAGCCGCTTTCAACTCCCAAACAGATGCCACCATAGGGAACATAACGCTCAAATTACCAAAAGCGCTGGCTCGATAAATGGCACGCAGCTGAGGACGGAAAATCTCTTCTCTGGTCAGGCAGATCCGCAGGCCACGCAGACCCAGAGCCGGGTTTTCCTCCTGCTCCAGACCCAAATAATCCACCTGCTTATCTGCACCGATATCCAGGGTGCGGATGACCACCGGACGATCGCCCATGGTCACAGCTACCTTTTTATAAGCTTCAAACAGTTCATCCTCTGTGGGCAAGCTGTCCCGACCCAAATAGAGGAACTCACTTCTCATCAGGCCAACGCCCTCGGCATCGGCTTTGAGGGCAGCCTCGGCATCCTCGGGATTGCCAATATTGGCGCACAGCAGCACTTTCTTGCCGGACTTGGTGATGCTCTCTTTGCCCCGGAAAGCTTCCAGTGCAGCTCTGGCATCTGCGGCGGCAGCCTGCTTTTGCAGCAGCATCTGCATGGTTTCCTCGTCGGGATCTGCATACCAGGTACCGGTGAAGCCATCCACTGCCAAAACCTTACAGTTTTCTGCCACATCCAAACTGATGTCCGATTGGACAAGGGAGGGAATATTCAATGTACGAGCCAAGATGGCCGTGTGGCTGGAAGAAGAACCCTGTCGGGTAACAAAGGCCAAGATCCGCTCTCTGGGAAGCTGAATCGTTTCGCTGGGTGCCAGATCCTCGGCCACCAGCAGGAAAGAGCCATCCTGCAGCTGGAAACCGGTGTTTCCACAGAGAATATCATAAATACGGTGGGACATATCCCGAATATCCGCCGAACGGGCGTTCATGTACTCATCGTCCATGGCCGCAAAGACCTGAGCAAATTCCTCACCGCAGTCCAGTGCTGCCAGTGCAGCGGCGGCACCGTCGGCAATGGCGGCAGATACGGCATCCAGGTAATCCAGGTCGTCCACCATCAGCATCTGCACTTCAATGATGGCTGCCTGCTCTTCGCCGATCTCAGCCTTTGCCTTTTCATACAGGGCTGTCAGCTGTTGCCGTGCGGTCTCACGGGCGGCATCAAACTTTGCCTGCTCCAGAGCAGGATCGCCGCTGGAAACAGGAAGATTTCGCTCGGACTTGCGGTAAACCACCGCATTACCGATGGCTACGCCGGGGAAAACCGGCAATCCTTTGCCTTGATTCATAGGTTACTCCTTACTTGGCAAGTTCAATGACCACATCGCCGTTGGTCACAGTCTGATCCACATGCGTGTTGAAGGTGGTATAATCACCGCTGTTACACACCACCATGGGGGTGATGGTATTGAATCCGGCTGCCTTAATGGCTTCCAGATCAAACTCAATGAGCAGATCGCCCTTTTTCACCTTGTCGCCATTGTTGGCGCGCACGGTAAAGTGCTTACCTTCCAGGCTGACGGTTTCCAGGCCCACATGGATCAGGATCTCTGCGCCGCAATCAGCCACCAGGCTGACTGCATGGCCGGTGGTGAACATCATATCCACAGTGGCATCACAGGGAGCGTAGACCTTGCCCTCAGTAGGCTCAACGGCAATCCCCTTACCCAGCATCTCTTCTGCAAAAGTGGGGTCGGGCACTTGGGTCACAGGCACAGCGCGACCTGCCACAGGAGCGCACAGCTCGTCCATCGGTTTTGCAAATAACTTTTTAAAAAATCCCATATTCATTACCGTCCTTTGATGAAGTTTCCTCTACGCCCCGGAAATAGGCATAACAATACTTGTACTAAGTTTAACAAGAAATGAAAGATTTGTCAACGAGGAATACGTTAATTTTTGAATTTTCACCTGCAAAAAACGGCCTTCTCCCCCGATTTCAGGGGTAAAGCCGTCATTTTGCACAATATTGATGCGTATTTTACAGCAAGTTGTACCAAGAGCCAAGATAAGGCTTGATCTCCAGCATGGTGCAGATCTGTCGATATTCCTCCAAAAGCGCTTGCTTCCGTTTTTCACCGGATGCATTGGATCTGATTCCACGGATCAACACATTTTTCGGTGTTTCTTCCGGGTCGATCAATTCCATGGCGCACACATCATAGCCTTTGATCTGCAGCACCTTGCAGCGCAGGGCATCGGTGGCAGCATCTGCAAACTTTTGCTTCAAAATGGAATGTTCCAGCAAAAAATCCGTTGGTCTGCCCTGGGGTTTCAACTGGTGCATCATTTCATGGTGGCAGCAGGGCGTGGACAAAATCACCCGAGAGCCGGAGTCGATGCCTTTGGCCAGCACGATATCCGTCGCAATGTCGCAGGCATGGAGGGAAACCGTCAAATCCGGTGCACGGCGAATTTCAAAACTCCGAATATCCCCGGCCATAAAGTGCAGGCCCTCATAGTGCAGCTTTTGGGCAACGCTGTTGCAAAAATCGATCACATCTTTTTTCAGATCCACACAGTCCATCACCACTTTCAGCCCTCGAATGCGGGCGAAATAGTAGTACAGCGCAAAGCTCAGATAGCTCTTGCCGCAGCACAGATCCAGAATATAGAGTTCCTCCCCCGTGACGATGACGCTTTCCACATCTGCCACAATTTCCAGGAACCGATTGATTTGCCTGAATTTAGAGCGTTTTTTATCGAATATCTGGCCGTTTTTGTCTTGAACGCCCAGTTCCACCAGGAAATCCACCACTTCCCCATCCCCGATAATATACTGCTTCCGCCGATCATGTTCCAAAGGCAGTGGTGCAGCCTGATCCCGCTTGATCCGATCAAGGACAGTGATTTTTCCCTTTTTGGACACTTTCACTTCGCAGTTTCCGGCAGGCGTTTGAATGTTTATTGCCCCATATGCGCTCGGGATCCAGTCTGCCACGATCTGTACCGCTTCTTCCGCAGGGTAATTCTTCTGGATCGCCTTTCCGTCGGTACAGAACCGGGTCAAAGCCAGATAGAGCTTTCCTTTGATCTCGATCAGTCGTCCGGTGGTGCGGAGCGTCTGCGGATCAGTGGGCTTGCTCAGCGTCAATTTTGTCAATATCTTATGATCAATGGCATAGGTCAATATCTCTTTCATAAACATTGCGCCTCCTTATGGCATGATTATACAACATTCTTGCGCCGTTGGCAAGAAAAGAGATCACAAAAGATCTCTTACGTCATCGCTGCACAGACATTCAAATCTCACCAAACAACAGATTTGTTTGATTTCACAAAATCATCCGGCATATAATTTACACATTCCACAATCATATACAAACATTCTTCTGTTTTATGTGCATTTTCTTGAAATTGGATATTGAAAGTATTTTTCCGTCATGGTAGAATAAGTGTTAGTACAAAAGAGAAGGAGAAAGGTAAAAGTATGGTATTTGGTAAACATATCAATCGTTACTATCTACGCTATGGCCTTCTGTTGCTGGCAGGACTTGCGGCTCTGTTCACCGTAGACTATTTGCAGCTGGAAGTTCCCAAACTCTACCGAATGGTCATCAACGGTCTGGACTATGGTTATGTAGATGTAGACGGTGTCCGCATGGCCTTTGACATGGACTTCCTGCTGGATCGGATCTGTCTGCCCATGGCCCGGATCATCATTGCCATCGTTTTTGGTCGATTTGTCTGGCGTGTGTGTATTTTCGGTGCCGCCACCAAAATGGAAAACGATCTGCGCAGCAAAATGTTCGCCCATTCCGAAAAGCTCAGCCGGGAATATTATCAGGTCAACAAAGTAGGCGATCTGATGAGCCTGTACACCAACGACCTGGACACGGTGCAGGAATGCTACGGCTGGGGCTTTATGCAGTTTTTTGATGCCATCATTCTGGGTACTCTGGCCATCCGGGAAATGTGGCAGATGGATCGTCTTCTGACCATCCTTTCCATGATCCCCATGGCTTTGCTTTTTGCCAGTGCCAGTGTCGTAGGCTCTGTGATGACGAAAAAGTGGGACAAACGACAGGAATGCTTCTCTGCCCTTTCCGATTTCTCTCAGGAAAGTTTCTCCGGCATTGCCGTGATCAAAGCCTTTGTGAAAGAAACCAAAGAGCTGCTGGCCTTTAAAAAATTGAATGTGGAAAATGAGGATGCCAATATCGACTTTACCAAAACCAGTGTTCTCATGCGTATTCTGGTCACCAGTTTTGTGGAAAGCGTGATTTGCGTGATCCTGGGCTACGGCGGCTATCTGGTGTACAAAGGCAGCTTTAACGCCGGTCAACTGATGGAATTTATCGGTTACTTCAACGCAGTGGTTTGGCCCATTATGGCCGTTTCGGAGCTGATCGATATGCACTCCCGAGGCAAAGCCTCCCTCAACCGCATCAGCGCACTTTTGGACGCTCCTGTGGCTGTGAAGGATAAAGAAAATGCTGTTCCGCTGGACAATGTCAAAGGTGATATTGAGTTTAGAAACCTCAGTTTCCGCTATCCCGACGGTGAATTTGATGCACTGGAAAACGTGTCTTTCACCATCCACGCAGGAGAAAACGTCGGTCTGGTCGGCAAAACCGGCTGCGGAAAAACCACCTTGGTGGATTTGATCCTGCGTACTTACAATGTGCCAGACGGCACTTTGTTCATCGACGGTCACGATGTCAACGACGTTACCATTCGCTCCGTCCGTGACGGTTGCGCCTATGTGCCTCAGGACAACTTCCTGTTCTCAGACACCATCGAAAACAACATCGGCTTCGGTGTGAATGAGCGAAATCACAGTTCTGTGATCAAGGCCGCAGAAATGGCTGATATTCACAGCAACATTTCCGAATTCCAGATGGGGTACGGCACTGTTTTAGGCGAACGGGGTGTTACCGTTTCCGGTGGCCAAAAGCAGCGAATTTCCATTGCAAGAGCGCTGATGAAGGACTCCCCCATCCTGATCTTGGATGACAGCGTTTCCGCTGTAGATACCAAAACGGAGACCACCATTTTGCACAACCTGCGCCAAACCCGTCAGGGCAAAACCACCATTTTGATCGCCCACCGGATCTCCACCATTGAAAAAATGGATAAGATCCTGTTTATGGACGATGGCAAAGTGGTTGCCTACGGCACCCACGATCACCTGTATACAACCAATGAAGCCTACCGAAAGATGGTAGACCTGCAAAAGCTGGAAGAGGAAGGAGGCGAGCATAATGCGTGAGTATCTGCCTCTGATCATATGTGGCGCCATCATCGGTGCATTTACCATTATTTTTCTCGTAGCCTATCTGGCTCTGAAAAACCGAATGCAGACCGACCAGAAAGACCGCCACATGGAAGATGGCGAATTGGTTCGCCGACTGATCCACTACGCCAAGCCCTATGGCAAGGAGTTTTTGATCATTTTCTTTATTATGATCTTCTCCATCATCTACGATGTATGCTCTCCCCTGCTGATCTCTGAAATCGAGGAAATGATCGGCGCAGAAGAAGGCTTCGCCCTACAGAACCTATTTGTATATGTAGGCGTATACGCCAGCATTCTGGTGGTCAGTATGATCTGCACCTATTTCCAGGCGCTGATCCTGCAGAAGATCGGTCAGAAGATCCTGTCCCAGATTCGTCTGGATACCTTTACGCACATTGAGCAGCTGTCCCATGAGCAGCTCAACCACATTCCCGTGGGTAAGCTGGTTACAAGAGTCAGCAACGATCCCAACTCCATCAGCTATCTCTTTACCAACATTTTGGTGACCCTGGTAAAAAATACCATGGTGATCGTCGGCGTATTGGGTGCCATGTTGGTGCTGAACTGGGCACTGACACTGATGGTACTGTGCTTCGTGCCTTTCCTCATCATCTTCACCCTGATTTTCCAGAAATTCTCTCGGCATGTCCACCGTCAGGTCACCAATACCCGAACGGATCTGAATACCTTCCTGTCGGAAAATCTGTCCGGCATGAAGATCACCCAGATCTTCAATCGGGAGGAGCAGAAAAAAGCTGATTTCAACGAGCGCAGTATCAAAATGCAGAAAGCCAAGATGAACCGAATGTACGTCTTCGGCATTTTCCGCCCCATGGTATATATGCTTTATGTCAGTTCCAATCTGTTCCTGTTCTACTTTGCTTGTAAGGGTTACATCCAGAACACCGGTTTTCTGGGTACGGTCATCACTTCCAAGACCGTGGTTGCATTCTATATGTATATCTCCCGGTTCTTTAATCCCATTCAGGCACTGGCCGAGCAGTTCGATATGCTGGAACAGTCCTTTGCTTCCGCCGAAAAGATCTTCACCATCATTGACATGGTACCGGAAGTGGTAGACGAAGAGGATGCTATCGAGCTGGACGATATCCGAGGCGAGATCGAATTTAAGGACGTCTGGTTTGCCTACAAGCCTGACGAATGGGTGTTGCAAGGGGTTTCCTTCCATGTTTACCCCAAGCAGACCGTGGCCTTTGTTGGTTCTACCGGTTCCGGTAAAACCACGATCCTGAGCCTGATCTGCCGCAACTACGACATTCAAAAAGGCCAGATCCTGATCGATGGCATCGACATCAAGAAAATCAAGATCTCCTCTCTGCGGAAACACTTCGGCCAGATGCTTCAGGATGTGTTCCTGTTCTCCGGTGATATCCGCAGCAACATCCTACTGCGGATGGATGGGGTTTCCGATGAAGAAGTGATGGAAGCCTGTCGCTATGTCAACGCCGACTCCTTTATCAATAAGCTGGAAAAGGGACTGGATGAGCCCGTCCGTGAGCGAGGCAACAACTTCTCCGCCGGTCAGCGGCAGCTGCTGAGTTTCGCCCGTACCATTATCCACAAGCCCAGCGTGATGATTTTGGATGAAGCCACCGCCAATATTGACACCGAAACAGAAGTTCTGATCCAGGACTCTCTGGAAAAGATGAAGAATATCGGCACTATGCTGATCGTGGCGCACCGATTGTCCACCATTCAACATTCCGACAACATCATTCTCCTGTCCCACGGTCAGATCATCGAACAAGGCAACCATCAACAGCTGCTGGCACAAAAAGGCCGCTACTACGACCTGTATACCCTGCAATTTAACAAGCAGCAACTGCTCAACAACTAAAAAGCAAGCGCAGCGGACAACCGCTGCGCTTGTTTTTGATCAAAAAATTTTTCTGCCCTCCACATACTTGGCTTCCAGGGATGCTCTTCCCTGTTCCAGATAGGCAAAGCGCTCCAATCTCTGCTTGGGGGTAAACTGGCTCCAATGGGGCAATCCATCTTCCTTCAGCACCAGTGCATCAAAAGCATATCCTGCTTCAAAAGAGCCAACTTTTCCGAAGAAAGAACCGCCACCTAATGTTGCCAGATAGAAAGCTTCTGCAAAGCACAACGCCTTGCTGTTGCTGTCTACCAGCCGCCAATAAAGTTTGGACACCTGAATGGCATCAGCCATAGCATGAAAAATAGACTCCGAATGGCCGCCGGCCACATCGCTGCCCAAGCCCATATGAAGACCTGCATCCAAATATCTGCGGATAGGTGCGATACCGGAGGACAAATCTGTATTGGAAGCCGGGCAATGAGCAACGTACGCACCGCTTTCTTTCAGCAGTTTCACTTCTTCCTCGGAAGAATAGACGCAATGGGCCATGATGGTATTGCTGTTCATCATGCCATAGCGGTCATAGCAGTGGCCATAGGTAGCCTCTTCCGGAAACAATTCCTTTACAAACTGGATCTCCCCGGGGTTTTCCGACAAGTGGGATTGCACCGGCAAGTTGTGGTCTTTGCGGATCTTTTCCAGTTTTTCCAACAGGGGCCGGGAGCAGCTGGGAATAAACCGGGGAGTCAAAATGGGCCTGGTATGCTGATATTTCCCCACGGTTTCCTTCAACCACTGCAAAGTCGCTTCTGCAGAGGCTTCCGGACTTTCTTCAATCAGCTGTTCTGGGCCATTCTGATCCATATTTACCTTGCCCACGAAACTGACGATGCCTGTCTGATCCAGTTTCTCCATCAGGATCTTTGTGGCCGGGGTATGACGTGTTCCGAAAACCACTGCACGGGTGGTGGCACTGTTTTTCATCTGCCGGGCGAATATTTCATAGGCTTTTTCTGCGTATTCCTCGTTGGCAAAGCGTGTTTCTTCCGGGAAAGCCTGACTCTGTAGCCAATCCATCAGTTCCAGATCCATGCCTGTGCCTCGGAAGGTATACTGGGGTGCGTGGATATGTAGATCCACAAGCCCCGGCACGATCAGCCTATGGCCGTAATCCATCAGAGGCAGTGCTTCATAGACCGCAGGAAGGGTTTCAAAGACGCCCTGCGAAACCCCATCCACACAAACCACATAACTGTTCGGGAAAATCTCCAGTTGTGTGGGGGTTTTACTGTAACAAACTGTTCCTTTCAGTACAAAAGATTCCATATCTCTCTCCTTTATATGCCATTCAGGCCGTTCCCATGTCAAATGTGACGACTGTGTAATATTTTCCCGGCTCAGCCTTCGCCAGATCCTCGTCCAGCTTCCGCTGGATATCCCGCTGATCCTGCATTCGCTCCGGCGGAAGTTCCATATCAAAAATCAGATTACTGTGTCCCTGTCCCCGTACCATACGGAAATCATGGATACCAATACGCTGATCCTGTTGCCATAGAAGCTGCTGCACCACCGAACGGATCCGATCCATTTCCGCATCGCCCGTGACTACCGGATCATAGTGGATGATCAGATGAACATTCATCTGCTCCAGACAGGCACGTTCCAGATTATCGATCAGTTCGTGGCAGAAAAGCGGATCTGCTTTCTGATCCATTTCCACGTGCATACTGGCAAAACGCTGCCCCGGGCCATAGTCGTGGACCATCAGGTCATGGTAGCCCAGCACCTGAGGCACTTGGCTCACCAGCGTTGCGATCTGCTGACGCAATTCCGGACTTGCATTTTCTCCCAGCAGGGGGCTAATGGTTTCCTTTGCCAACATGGCGCCGCTATACAGGATAAACAGCGCAACTGCCAAACCGACCCAACCATCGATCTTCCAGCCAAAGATCATTCCCACCAGACCTGCCGCCAGAACCGCAGTGGTGGAAATGGCATCATTGCGGCTATCTGCTGCGGTAGCCAGCAGGGTGGTTGAATGAACATGCTTTCCAAGATGGCGATTAAACATCCCCAGCCACAGTTTCAGCAGGATGGATGCGCCCAGCACAACACAAACAGGCGTGCTGAAAAGCACATCCGTAGGATGGATGATCTTTTCAACGGAGGATCGAGCCAATTCAAAACCAATGACCACGATCAACGCCGCCACAGCCAATCCCGACAGGTATTCATACCGGGCATGGCCATAGGGATGATCCGCATCCGCCGGCTTTTCCGCCAGCTTAAATCCCACCAGAGTCACCACCGCACTGGAAGCGTCCGACAGGTTGTTCATGGCGTCAGCTGTAATGGAAACAGCACCGGAGATCGTGCCCACCGCCAATTTGAAAGCAAATAACAGCAGATTGCAAATAATGCCCACTACGCCGGATAACTTTCCCACCGCAGTTCGACAGGCATCCACATCGGTATAATTTTTAACAAACAAACGCAGCAGTAATTTTGTCATAAAATCCCTCCCGTGTTTTACTCAAACCAATTTATTATATCATAGCAGCTCTACTTTTGCAAGTAACAGAACATAGAAAATCCCCACCGCATTTGCGGTGGGGATCGCACATATTAGCCAAAGTTGCAGTTGTTGACGATTCTTGTTCCGTCAGCAGTCGTAATAGACAGGATGCAGCCGGGATAGCTCTTCTTGCTGCTCCAGTTACAGGGCACCAGTTCGATGGTCACTTCCTGATCCCTGTAGGGCTTCAGGAAGCTGTACTGTCCGCCGTTGGCAGAGTACAGAGAAACTGTAACATTTCCGTCGGTCAGGTCGTAACGGGTATAGAAGGCAGTTTCTACATACTTGATGGTTGCCTTGACCACATAAACCTCTGTGGTATGATCTTCGTTAACATCCAAACTTGCAAAGTCAGCCAGGGTCTTTCCGGTGATGAAAGTGGCAGTGCTGTACTGGTGATCACCATAGTAGTTGGCCAGCACCTTTGCACTCTTGACACAGGTCGTACACCAGGTGGAGTCTTCCTTCTTGCCGTCAAAGGCACGGGTACCTTCGATAACGATCTCCTGACCCAGCTTCAGCGTTGACAGTGTTTCTTTATCCGTCAGAACAGCAATCACGCCGGTTTCATCGATGATGTAGAAGCCGTCCTTATTAACCAGAGAAGCGGCCACCACGCCACGAATGGTCACAGTGTCCCCGATCTTTGCAGCCACAGCTTCCTGTACCGTGCCGGCATCGATCTGCTCAGCGATCTCCACACGGATGGTGACAGTTTCCTCATGGGTGACGTTTCCATATTCACCAACAACGGTAATGATGGCAACACCGCTCTTGTGGCAGTTCATCACATTATTGTCAATGGAGATAATGGAAGGATCGGAAGAGCGATAGCTCAAGGTAGCATTTTCAAAGCCCAGCAGCTCCGAAGAAACAGAGGTCACCAGTTTCAGTGCAGGATTGCCGGTATACAAATTCTGGAACTGACCAACACCATAGTATTTGACTGCATGTTCCGCAGCGTTGTTGGTATCAAACACAAAGCCTTCATACTCCACCGCCACAGGCAGGAAACGGTAATTGCAGCCGGAAGCAGTAGACTTGCAGTTCAGGGGGCTGAGGTAAACGGTGCAGATCTTACCGTCAAACTCATCCATCCAGCTAAAATCATCGCCGTTGCACTGGGTGTAGGTATAAGAACCGGTCTTTCCATCCAGATCATTGATATAGTAATTGATAAATCCATTACCATCATGACGGGTAATCAGCGCATTGACTTTAAAAATGGTGGAAGTGATGTCTTCGGACACGGGGTTGTCCATAATCTCCTTCACCGTAGACTCCGTGATCCAGGAGGTGTCGAACTTACCATCGGTCTTTTCGTCGTTTTCCAGCAGGGTCACACGATCCAGCTGGGTACATCCCTTATAACCAAATTTTTCGGCATTGGTCTTTTCGGTATCCAGGATCCAGGTGGTACGGCTGGCCAAGATGGTGACCGTATTGCCGTTATGCACACGCTGTGCAGCATCGCTGTCATAAACATAGATCGCCTGGGTTTCATCCACCAGGAGGAAGCCACTGGGAATCTTGCCGTTGGCATAGGTAACACGAGCAACCACACCGCTGACTTTCACCAGCGTTTCATCAGCCGCTTCACGAGCCTGTGCAATGGTCATTGCCGTATAGTCATCTTCGTCCACATCTACCTTTGCACGTTCAAAGTCGATCAGACGGGCATTTTTGATTTCTTTGGTACCATTATAGTTCTGGAGAATGCAGTGCAGCAGCACCTTGTCGCCCTTGAAGGGCTTGTCGGTCATTTCAGCGTAACCGATAGAACCGTCGGCGCTGTAAGTACCGTAGACAGACATGCTTCCGGTTTCGTCCTGAATGGTCATAGCACCATACTGGGCATTATCAATGGAAGTCACCGTAGCAGCAATGTAATAGCGATCGGTGGTCACATTGCCTACTTCACCACACAGCTCCAAAGCCTGAGCGATGGTGATGATCTCATACTTTTCCCAGGGATCAGCAGGATCGGTGGGATCAGTAGGTGCTGTGGTGGGTGCTGTGGTAGGTGCATTGGTTGCGGCATTTCCGGTAGTAGTACCATCGGTTTTCTCACCACAAGCCACAAAACTGCACAGCATTGCAGCCAACAGCAGGAACGCAAGGATTTTTTTCGACATAACAATATCTCCTTAATCTGTATTCGGGGGGGCAGATTAACTCAAACCTTTCAAAGGGTAGCACATTTTGACAAAAAATGCAATAGACAATTCTCCCAATATTTGGTAAAATATTTTCATACAAAGGAGGAAAGGTGTTACCATGCAAAATATTATTGAAATCACCGATTTTTCCGCTCCCGAACTGGATGTTTACGCCCGGCTGACCGAAGCCCAGCTTTTAAACCGCTTTGAGCCGGCAAAAGGAATGTTTATCGCCGAAAGTCCCAAGGTCATCCATCGAGCACTGGATGCCGGTTACGTCCCGGTGTCCATGCTGATGGAACGCAAGGATATTGACGGCTCTGCCGCTGAGATCATCGCCCGTTGCCCACACATTCCGGTGTTCACCGCCGATGAGCAGCTGCTGTGTAACCTGACCGGCTATCATCTGACCAGGGGTGTGCTGTGTGCCATGCGTCGCCCCGCCCTGCCTACGGTAGAGGAAGTTTGCCGTCATGCACGCCGGGTCGTGGTGCTGGAAAATATACAAAATCCCACCAATGTAGGTGCCATCTTCCGCTCTGCCGCTGCATTGGGAATGGATGCTGTCCTGCTGACTGCCGGATGCTCCGATCCGCTGTATCGCCGATCCGCTCGGGTCAGCATGGGTACCGTTTTTCAGATCCCCTGGACATTTATCGGAAATGATACCGCTTCCTGGCCTCATCCCGGCATGGAACAGTTGCGTGAGCTGGGTTTTAAGACCGTTTCCATGGCTCTGCGGGACGATTCCTACACGGTAAGCGATCCTCGCCTGCAGCAGGAGCCGAAGCTGGCTATCCTCATGGGATCGGAAGGGGATGGTTTGACCAACGATACCATCGCTTCCTGCGATTTTACCGTTAAAATCCCCATGTATCACGATGTGGATTCCCTGAATGTAGCTGCTGCCAGTGCCGTGGCCTTCTGGGAATTACGGATAAGATAAGGAGAATAGAATGGAATTGCAACAAGGACGCCCCCTCGACTGCACCGGCCGACTGGAAAAAGAGATCCGCTGCTACGACTTGCTGGACAGCTTGCACATCCCCTATCAGCGGGTGGATCACGAAAAAGCAGATACCATGGATATCTGCGCCGCCATTGCCACCGTACTGGGCGGCCCCATCTGCAAGAATTTGCTGCTGTGCAATCGGCAATGCACCGCTTTTTATCTACTACTGATGCCCGGGGATAAGGTTTTTAAAACCAAGGATCTGTCTGCCCAGATCGGCTCCTCCCGTTTAAGTTTTGCCGAAGGCAAATATATGGAACAGTTTTTGGACATCACCCCCGGCTCTTTAAGCATTTTAGGCCTGATGAACGACAGGCAGCAGAAGGTGCAGCTTCTGATCGACGAAGAAATTCTTCAATGTGAAACCTTAGGCTGCCATCCCTGCATCAACACTTCCTCCCTGCTGTTGTCCACTGCTGATGTGCAAAACGTTCTCATCCCGGCTTTGAATCATCAACCGACCATCGTGCGATTACCGAAATATGAATAACGGAACGGGGCCAACAGAATTGGCCTCGTTTTTCATTTGCGAAATTTTTCTCTTGACAAATGAAATGGAATGATATATGATACCTTTAGTTAGCAAATGCTAACTACTTATTCGTTCATCAGTTAGCACACGCTAACCTCAGGAGAAAAACTATGTCAGAAGAGTATCTGGTGCGCCACTGTGCCCCCACCTTAGCCGGACTCAAAACAGCAAATCTGTTCAGTTGCCCTTGCTATGATCGTCAGGCTCTGTCCCATTTTCTGCGACAGCAAAACAGCTTTTTACAGCGCAAAGGTCTTCGTATCGTCCCACTGCGTTTTTCCGATCAAAAAGCATTGATTTATCTTTACCGCCCTCATCGGCTTTCTATGGATTTTTCATGTCAGGAGGCTCAGCAATTGCTTTCCGCTCGTGGCTATTCCCCGGATAAATGTGACCAGTGTGTCGTGCAGCTGATTCGGCGGCTTCAGCAAAATCAGGATTTCCCCCACGAAATCGGTCTGTTTCTTGGCTATCCGGCAGAAGATGTTCGTGGTTTCATCGAAAACGAAGCCGCCGGATGCAAGTGTGTTGGCTGCTGGAAGGTCTATGGTGATGAAAAAGCGGCGAAAAAGAAGTTTGCACTGTATAAAAAGTGCACCCGGATCTATTGCCAGCGTTTTGCTCAAACCCACGATATTGAACGGCTGACAGTAGCCGGTTGATATACCAAATTTTTTATGAGAGGTCAATTTTATGTCTAAAATCGCAATTGTTTATTGGAGCAGCACCGGCAACACGGAAGCCATGGCTGCCGCCGTGGCGGAGGGTGCAAAGGCCGCCGGTGCCGATATTTCCATGATGACCGCCAGCGAGTTTTCTCCCTCCATGGTGGCCGACTTCGATGCCATTGCCTTTGGCTGTCCTGCCATGGGTGCAGAGGTATTGGAGGAAGACGAATTTCAGCCCATGTTCGACAGTTGCCGGTCTCTGCTTTCCGGCAAGCCCATCGCTCTGTTTGGCTCTTACGGTTGGGGCGACGGTGAATGGATGCGTTCCTGGGAGGAAGATTGCCACAACTGTGGTGCGAAACTCTGCTGCGACAGCGTAATTTGCCAGGAATACCCTGATGATGAGGCCGTCACCGCCTGTCGGAATTTAGGCAAAGCACTGATTTGATGTCTTTGCCGCCAGCCCCCATAATACCTGCTTAACAAAAAGGCGTGCTTTTGCACGCCTTTCATTTTTGGATGTCTTCTACATCCAGCACTCGAATGCCTTTTTTCTGCAATGCCTGTGCCAATGTGCCCATGCCATCCACCAGTTTGCCTGAAAAGGTGCCGTCATAGACTTGCTTGACACCGCAGGTGGGGCTTCTGGATTTTAATATTGCCAATTCCACATCCTGATTTTCTTCTACAATTGCGGCCACTGCTCGGCGGATAGGTTCATCCACCACCGTTCCCTCTTTATTGACAAGCACACCGTCTACGATCTCCATAGGCACCCGGGGCACCCCGAGGATCTCTTCCGGACAGACCGGGATCACTTCATGTCCCTGCAAAAAAGCCACAACTTTTTCATTCAAATTGTTACCGCCGTTATACTTGCAATTTCTGCCCAGCAAACAGGCGCTGACCATGATCTTCATAAAAATCACCTCTGGGATCAGCATAACAGAAATTTTCGCAACTTGCAAGAAAATATTCTGTACATTCCGGACAAGCAATGTTATAATGGGGGTGAATGATCTTTGAAGGAGCTGATTTTTATGGATCACAGTCAATATGCTGCTCAACTTTTTGTAGAAGGCTATAACTGTGCCCAGGCTGTAGCCGTAGCCTTTTGTGACGTGACCGGACTGGATCACAAACAGACCGCTAAAATGCTGTCCCCCTTCGGCGGTGGCTTTGGCCGCCAGAGAGAGGTCTGCGGTGCAGTCAGCGGTATGTGCTTTGTTTTGGGCACACTCTATGGTTACGAAGCCCCGGATCCCGACCGTCAGCTGGCTGTCTATGAAGATGTCCAGCAGCTGTGCCGGAAATTCCGTGAAAAGGCAGGCAGCATCATTTGTCGGGAGATTTTGAACGATCCACCCTCCGATCCCGCTCCCACCCCCCGCACCGCAGCGTATTATGCCGCTCGTCCCTGTGCACGGATGGTTTTTCTGGCTGCCGCTCTTCTGGATGAATACATTCAAGATCATCCCCTTGTCGAAAATAAATAAGGATAGGTGAAATCCCATGTATATGACAAACTATAACCGTTGGAAGGAATTTCCGTTGGAAGACACTGATCTACAGGACGAACTTGCTTCCATCGAGGGCAATGAAGCCGAGATCAAAGACCGCTTCGCCGTCAGTCTGAAATTTGGCACAGCCGGTTTGCGCGGCGTGCTGGGTGCAGGCTCCAACCGTATGAACATCTATGTGGTCCGCCAGGCTACCCAGGGTCTTGCCAACTGGGTCAAAACGCAAGGAGGCAATCAGTTGGTGGCCATTTCCTATGACAGCCGTATCAAAAGCGACTGTTTTGCAAAGGAAGCCGCCTGTGTTCTGGCCGCCAACGGTATCCGTGTCCGGATCTATGACGCACTGATGCCCGTGCCTGCCCTCAGTTTCGCCACTCGTTATTACAAGGCCAATGCAGGCATCATGGTCACAGCTTCCCACAACCCTGCCAAGTACAATGGCTACAAGGCCTACGGCCCCGACGGCTGCCAGATGACCGACGAGGCTGCTGCTATTGTCTATGCACAGATCCTGAACACCGATATTCTCACCGGTGCAAAGATCATGTCCTTTGATGCTGCCGTTGCACAGGGTCTGATCGAATATGTAGGCGACGACTGCAAAGAAGCACTCTATGATTCCATCAAAGCCTGCCAAGTCCGTCCGGATCTGTGCAAGACTGCCGGATTGAAACTGGTCTACTCCCCTCTGAACGGTTCCGGTCTTGTACCCGTGAAGCGGATCTTGCATGATATCGGCATTACCGACATCACCGTCGTCCCCGAACAGGAAAAGCCCGACGGCAATTTCCCCACCTGTCCTTACCCCAACCCTGAGATCTACGAGGCTCTCCATTTGGGTCTGGAGCTGGCAAAGCAGTCCGGCGCAGACCTGATGTTGGCTACCGATCCGGATGCCGACCGCGTGGGCATTGCCATCCGCTGCCCCGATGGCTCTTACGAGCTGGTTTCCGGCAACGAAGTCGGCGTTCTGCTGCTGGATTACATCTGTGCCGGCCGTATTGAAAAGGGCACAATGCCCAAAAACGCCGTGGCCGTGAAATCTCTGGTTTCCACGCCCCTGGCTGATGCTGTGGCTGCCCATTACGGTGTGGAACTACGCAGCGTGCTGACCGGCTTTAAATGGATCGGCGATCAGATCGCCCGTCTGGAAAATGCAGGCGAAGTGGAGCGTTTCATTTTTGGCTTTGAAGAAAGCTATGGCTACCTGGCTGGCCCGTACGTTCGGGATAAAGATGCTGTTGTGGCTTCCATGCTGATCTGTGAAATGGCTGCTTACTACCGCTCCATCGGATCTTCCATCAAGGAGCATCTGGACGCGATCTATGCCCAGTATGGCCGTTATCTGAACAAGGTAGAGTCCTTCGAGTTCCCTGGACTGGACGGCATGGAAAAGATGGCAGGCATTATGTCCTTCCTGCGTGATCATGCCCCTGCCGCCATTGCCGGTATTGAGGTTGAGCGCACCATCGACTATGCAAAGCCGGAAGAAACCGGTCTCCCTGCTTCCAACGTCCTGGTTTATTGTCTGAAGAACGGTGCCACCGTGGTAGTTCGCCCCTCCGGTACCGAACCAAAGATCAAGGCCTACTTCACAACTCTTGGCAAAGACCTTGCTGAAGCCGAAGAGCAAAAGCAAGAATTGTCCGACGCATTGCGTCCCCTGTTCTCTTAAGATTGAAAGATGCACCGCAGCTGCGGTGCATCTTTTTGTATATTTTCTGCTGTAGATGTGCAAAATTCTGTCGGTGATATAAATGATGAATTCCATTTGGGCAGATACTCGGATGCCCCAATTTCCGGCCTTACAAGCCGACCGTAAAACAGATGTACTTGTCATCGGCGGCGGCATGGCCGGTCTTTTATCCGCATATCGATTGCAGCAAGCAGGGCTGGATGTGACACTGGTGGAAGCAAATCGCATCTGCAGCGGTGTGACCCAGAACACCACTGCAAAGATCACATCTCAGCACGGTATTATTTACCACAAATTACTCCAATCTCTGGGAAAAGAACAGGCAAAAGGATATTTGCAGGCCAACGAAGTGGCAGTAGCACAGTATTATCAGCTGTGCAAGCAGATCCCCTGCCATTTTGAAAGTCAGGCGGCCTATGTCTACTTCCTGCAAGATCAAAAACTTTTAGAGCAAGAGTTGCACGCCTTGCGGTTTTTGGGATACCCGGCCTCTTTGAAAACCGATTTACCCCTGCCCTTCCAAACAGTCGGAGCGATCAAATTTAAGCATCAGGCACAGTTTCATCCGCTGGAATTTGCCGCCCACATTGCGGCAAAATTGACCATTTTTGAAAATACGCCCATCCGCCAATTAGAGGGCACCAGAGCCATCACCGATCACGGACAGATCATCGCAGATCATGTGGTCGTTGCCACCCATTTCCCCTTCCTCAACAGCCATGGAAGCTATTTTTTAAAGTTGTATCAGCATCGCAGCTATGTTCTGGCCTTGGAAAACACGGATTTTTCCGGCGGTATGTACATCGGCGCCGAAGAAAACAGTCTTTCCTTCCGTAAGCACGGTGATCTTCTGCTTTTGGGTGGCGGCGGCCACCGTACCGGCCAAAAAGGTGGCGGCTGGCAGGAACTGTCCACCTTTGCAAAGCAGGCCTACCCCCACTGTCGGGAAGTAGCACGTTGGGCCACCCAGGATTGCACCAGTCTGGACTGCCTTCCCTATATAGGTCCCTATTCCAGACACACCCCCCATGTGTATGTGGCCACCGGCTTTCACAAATGGGGGATGACCGGCTCCATGGTGGCTGCCAACCTATTGACAGATCTGATTCTCGGAAAAGAAAGCCCTTACAGCCAGCTCTTTTCTCCATCTCGCAGCATGTTGCACCCACAGCTGGCTGTCAATGTCCTCACATCCACCTTCAATCTGCTGCGCCCCACCGCACCACGCTGCCCACATTTGGGCTGTGCTCTGAAATGGAATTCCTCCGAACGCAGTTGGGATTGCAGTTGCCACGGCTCCCGTTTTTCCGAAACCGGAGAATTGCTGGACGGCCCGGCGCAAAAAGGCATTCATCGACCATAAACAAAGGACGTGCTGCATAGTCCTGCCGCACGTCCTTTCCATTATTTTTTGACCAGCATTGCACGGATGCCGTTGAGAACTGCCAACACCATCACACCAACATCTGCAAAAATTGCAAACCACATATTGCTCACGCCCAATGCGCCCAGCAGCAGGCAAGCCATCTTGACCACCAGCGCAAAAACGATATTCTGGTAAACGATCCGAAGCACCCGTCTGGACAGTCCGATGGCTTGGGCAATCTTCAACGGATCATCATCCATCAGCACCACATCCGCTGCCTCAATGGCTGCATCTGAGCCTAATGCTCCCATGGCGATGCCCACATCTGCCCTGGACAGCACCGGCGCATCGTTGATGCCGTCCCCTACAAATGCCAGACGGCAACCCTTTTCAGTCAGCTGCTCTACTTTGGACACTTTTTGCCCCGGCAGAAGGTCACTGTAAAACTGATCGATCCCCAAAGACTCCGCCACCTGCGCTGCCACAGCCTTGCTGTCGCCGGTCAGCATAACAATGTTCTTCACACCGGTTTTTTTCAGCTGCGTAATGGCTTCCCGGGCATTTTGCTTTTCCACATCGGAAATCAGGATCTGACCCCAATAGCTCTGATCCACCGCCACATGGACGACGGTGCCGGCCCGAGCCGCCGGAGGACAGGACAAATTTAACTGTTCCATCAGACGTCCATTGCCCACCGCTACCCGATGGCCATCTACATCCGCAAGGACACCACTGCCGCCCAGTTCCTGAATTTGGCCGACACGATGGCGATCCAGATCTTTCCCATAGGCGCTTTGCAGGCCTTTGGCAATGGGATGGGAGGAACTGCTTTCCGCCAAAGCTGCATATTCGATCAATTTTTCCGGAGATACGGTATTATGATAAATCCCGGTGACGCGGAATACGCCCTGGGTCAGAGTTCCTGTTTTATCAAAAGCCACCGTATCGACACAGGCTAAAGCTTCCAGATAATTTGATCCTTTTACCAGCACACCGATCCGGCTGATCCCACCCAGACCTGCAAAGAACGTCAGCGGAACACTCAGCACGAGGGCACACGGGCAGCTGATAACCAGAAAATTTAACGCCCGGTAAAACCAATCTCCCCAGTTTGCAGCCTGATCCAGCAGGCTCAGTCGCACCAACGGTGGCAATATTGCAAGTGCCAATGCACTAAGACATACCGCCGGCGTGTAAATTTTAGCAAAACGGGTAACAAAATTTTCCTGTCTGGATTTTCGTGCGCTGGCGTTTTCCACCAGATCCAGAATTTTTGATACCGTGGATTCCCCGAACGCTTTGGTCGTTCTCACTTTCAGCAGGCCCACCATATTGATGCAACCACTGATGATCTCATCCCCCTGCGCCACATCCCGGGGAATGCTCTCACCGGTCAAAGCGCAGGTATTAATGCTGGATTCGCCTTCCAGGATCACACCGTCCAGCGGAACTTTTTCTCCCGGCTGTATGACGATAATGCTACCAACTTCAACCGTTTCCGGATCTACGGTATACAGCTGTCCATCGATTTGAACATTGGCATAGTCCGGTCGAATATCCATCAATCCGGCAATACTGCGGCGGCTTTTACCAACTGCATAGCTTTGGAACAGTTCTCCCACCTGATAAAACAGCATAACGGCAATGGCTTCCAAATAATCCCCTGTTTTGGTGACAGCCAACACGATCGCTCCCACCGTTGCCACTGCCATCAGGAAGTTCTCGTCCAGCAACTGCCGGTTCCACAGGCCGCGCAGAGCATCCCACAGAATATCATAGCCGATGATCAGATAAGGAACCATATACAAAGTAAATTTCATCCATCCATCTACCGGTACAAATTGCAGTCCGATCAGCAACACCGCTGACAGCAAAATACGAAACAACATCCGTTTTTGTTTCCGATTCATGGCCATGCCCCCTTAGGCCTTCAGTTCAAAATCTCGCTCCACTTTTTTACAGGTTTTTTCGATCAACTTCAGCACTGTCTTTTCATCCTGCTCCGGGGCGAAATCCACAGTCATTTTCTGCAGCATAAAGTTGATGGAAACCCCGTTGACACCTTGGATCTTACGGCAAGCTTCTTCCATTTTGGCGGCGCAATTCGCGCAATCAACTTCTACATTATATTTTTTGATCATGGTCATTCTCCTTATCAATTAAGTATTTATTTAACTGTAACTTTATTATATCAAGAAGTTTTACCATGTCAATCCATCGGAAATCTTCTGTTCTTTTTGGAACAAAACTTCATCCGTTTGGAACAATTTCTTGCTTTTAGGCGACTATGGTGCTATGATATTCAAAAGGAGGAATTGCCATGAACACACCCACACTGCCCCACGATCACCATCACACCACCTTCTCCATGTTATCCCAGTTGCCGGAGGAGCAGGACTTTGCCGTCATAGCCGAGCTGTTTCGCCTTTTGGGTGACAGCAGCCGCCTGCGACTGTTCTGGATCTTGTGTCACTGTGAAGAGTGCCTGATCAATCTGTCTGCCATGATGGACATGAGCAGTCCGGCTCTGTCCCATCATCTTAAGCAATTAAAAGCCAGCGGCCTGGTCGTCAGTCGTCGGGCAGGCAAAGAAGTTTATTATCGAGCCGCCGGATCGGCAAAAGCAGAACTTCTACATCACTTTATGGAGCAGCTGAACCATGTAGTCTGTCCTGACGAGCCACAGGCATCCGTCACTCCCCCCTCTCCTCAAATCCAGGCCATTCACCAACTGCTGATTGAAGATTTAAGCCAGCGACACACCATTGAGTCCCTGTCCAGACAGTTTTTCATAGACAGTTCCACCCTCAAACGAGAATTTCGGCAGGCATACGGACTTCCAATTGCCACATATTTAAAAGAGTATCGCCTTAAGAAGGCTATGGAACTGCTATCCTCCACAGACGCATCCATTCGTGTGATCGCCGCTCAGGTAGGATACGAAACCCAAAGCAAATTTACCGCCGCTTTCAAATCCATGACCCAGCTTTCTCCTTCGGAATATCGCAGATCTATCCGTAAAACATAAAAAACAGGGCGTGTCGCTTTTGCAACACGCCCTGGTCCTTGTTTATTGCTTATTTATATGCAATGATGGTCTGGTATGCCTGAACATTGGTAGCATCGGACAGGGTAGTACCGCCGATGGTATCCAGCACCAGCTGGTAACCGGCAAAGTCAGCAGTATAATTCTTGACCGTGCCGTTGGCATGAATGATCTTGTAGTCACGGTTGGTCTTGGCGTCATGGAAGGTGATCTCAATGACAGCACCGTTGGCTACGCTCTTTGCGTTGTAGGCAGACATCTCGTTTTCTTCCAGATGCAGGCTGCCGGTCTCGATCTTGAACTTGATCAGAGCCTGATAGGACTGGAACAGGTCCAGATGCTTGGCCTTCAGTGCATAGTTCAGCTCATTGACCTCATAGGAGCTGGCGTAGGAGTTGTGGTCGCCACCCTTGGTACGCAGGAACTCTTCACCGGCCAGGATGAAGGTTGTACCGTTGGAAGTCAGAACCACAGCATTAGACAGCAGTGCCATCTTCTTAACGGTTTCCTCGTCGGTGATGCCCGCAGCCTTGATGCGGTCATAGAGTGTGTAGTTATCGTGGCAAGTCACGTAGTTGAGCGTCCGATTGGGATCGGAGATAGTTGCATTGTCGTTGAGGGTGATACCCTTCAGACCAGCCAGGATCTTGTCAATATCCGTGTCGTTGACCTTGGAGGTATTGGTGATCCAGCCCTTAGAGGAACTGCTGTTCATACCACCCTTGATCAGAGCATCACGCATCTGGTCGTTGAACTGGCCCACACCGTTGAGCTTGTTGGCATTGACCTGAACAGACTGCTGGTCGCTGGGCAGTGTGGAAGTACCACCGGTCCAGGGTTCGCCGTAGATAACAATATTGGGGTTGATCTGCTGCAGCTTCTTTGCCACTTCGTTCATGGTTTCGATATCGTGCAGACCCATCAGGTCAAAGCGGAAGCCGCCCAGATTGTACTCCTCTGCCCAGAAGCAGACAGAGTCGATGATAAACTTGCGAGCCATCTTGTTCTCGCTGGCCATTTCGTTGCCACAGCCGGAACCGTTGGACAAAGCACCGGTGCTGGTATAACGGAAATAATAGCCGGGCATCAGCACATCAAAATTGGAGGCGTTTGCAGAGTTGACGTGATTATACACCACGTCCATGATGACATTGATGCCTTCTTTGTTGAAAGCCTGAATCAGCTGTTTAAACTCGGTGATACGGGTGTAGCCATCACGTGCATTGGTAGAATAGCTACCTTCCAGCACGTTGTAGTTCAGGGGGTTATAGCCCCAGTTAAAGCTGGGACTGCCTTCGTTATTGGCCTGGTCGAAAATGGGAATCAGCTGCACAGCGTTGACACCCAGCTCTTTGATATGGTCAAAGCCGGTCTTGACCGTAACATCACCGTCGGTATAGGTAGTGCCGGACTGGATCATGCCCAGGAACTTCTTCCGCCACAGTTCGTTACCTGTCCAGGTCTTAGAGGAAGTCACGTCTGCCACATGGGTTTCCCAAACCACCAGTTCCTTACGGTCATAAGCAATGGGGCTAACCGTTTCCCAACCATCGGGGTTGGTTGCATCAAAGTCCACGATCTGGCCACGGATACCGCTCAGACCTGCGCTCTTGGCGTAGGGGTCAACGATTTCAAAGCCATCGGGATACTGTGCATTGGTAACGGTGTAGGTATAATACTTTCCGGCATAGTCGCCTTCCAGCGTTGCGGAGAATACACCCTTGTCACCCTTGGTCATTTCCACAGTAGCAATGGGGCCATTGCCATTATCGGTGCCTTCTTTGTAAACCTTCAGCACAATGGAGGAAGAAACAGGAGACCAAACCTTAAAGGTGGTAGACTCCTTGCTGTAAATTGCGCCCAGCTCGCCATCGTAATAGTATGTATTGTTGAATTCGTTGGTCGTATACAGGCTTGCGATGGAAACTGCACTCTTGACCACGGACTTATCCTCGCTAAAGGTCACTTCCACTTCGTAGCTGCTGCCAAAATCAACAGTCTTTCCATCGGGGAAGTCGCAACGGCCGCCGGTCTTGTTGTCTACATCGTTTTCTACGATCTTTACACCGTTTTCATACAGCGCAACATGGCTGATCGGCTTATTTGTGAAAACCACCATCCGCTTCATAGAGCTGAAGTTGGCCTTGCTGATTGCAGGTGCTACGGTCAAATTCTTGTCCATATAAATCGCCTCGTCTCCTTGGGTAAGGTAGATATGGTAGTAGTTGTTCTCGTCCATGACCATGTTCTTAAAGGACAGCAAACGGTCAGAATCGCAGTCCTTGGTCCAGCTGTCCAGCATACGGGGAATGATGCCGATGCCCTTTGTCAGTGCATCTGCGCCGAACTGGCTCAGTGCGTAGACAGCCACGCCGCCGAACTCATCTTCATAGTTCATTTCATACACAGCGCCTTCGCCGCCCTGTTGCCAGATCCAGAAACCCCACTGGTCATAAGCGCCGTCGTTACGCTTATAGTGGATCTGGATAGACGGCTCGTCCGCCGCAGGAATCTGGGGCTCAGTGGTGGTGCCACCGGCAGTGGTGCCGGCAGTGGATGCGATGTTGCTACCGGTCGTTTCCCCGGTTCCGCAGGCGGTCAGCATCAGGCACACCAGCAGAAGCCAAGCAAGCAGTCGTTTCTTCATTTTTTGCCTCCATAATCAATTTGTTATTTTGCTCTCTGTTTCACAGATGACATACGGTATCATTATACTCAACAAGCATATCGCTTGTCAAGTCAAAAAGCGCTGGCATTCCCCGAAAGGAACAAAGCACAGCACCGTACGCACCACCGTCAGCAACGAGCTTTTCACGCTTTTGCCCACCGCCTGAAAGAACACCGGAAAAATTAGAGAAGTCACCTGAGGCAAGAAACTGACCCCCACAAAGCGAAATCCCACTTTCCCAATGGATATCACCAATTCATCAGAGGAAAATACCCGCAGCATTTGTTCCGGTATCGACACAAAGCACAGCGTTCCCATCGCCATCAACACCCAGCCAAAAATCACCGATGCCCACAGTGTTTTCTTACATCGTTCCACATGATGGGCAGCATAATTGTAGCTGATGATGGGCACAATGCAAGTCTGCATTGCTCCCAGCGGAATAAAGAAAAAGGTCTGCCATTTGTAGTATAGCCCCAGCGCCGTCACTGCCTGGTCAGAAAAAGATGCAAGGATCAAATTCAGCCCTAAAATGTAGAAGGTATAGGCCGACTGCATCAAAATATTGGGCACCCCCAGGTGGTAGATCGTTTTCAGATGGCCGGGATAAAGCCTCTTTGCCGGTGATTTTTGAAATCCCTTTCTCATCACCACCAACGCTGCCACCACCTGACCGGCTACCGTGGCCACCGCTGCGCCCCCGATACCCATTTTCGGCAGTCCAAACAAGCCGAAGATCAGCAGCGGATCCAAAATAATATTGGTGATCGCCCCCAGGATCTGTGCAACCATCGGAGTCTTCATATCCGATCGAAAGGGCTGTCAATCCGGAGTCTGAATATCGACCCACAAACAAGCTGTCTACAATGTTATACAATGCCTGGATCAACTGAGCCAGCATCACAGGCGGTGCCAGTTTCAGCAGGATTTTACTGATTTTTTCTGAACCGTACAGATTGGACTGTTCCATATTTCTTCCTCTTTTTAGTTTTTATGCAACAAGGCTATCTTACACCCGTCCCCAGCATCTGTCAACGCAGATCATCAATAAATTTAACAAACCGTTCATGACACTCTTTTGAATTTATGCTATACTCCAAAAAGTTCAAAAACGAACTTTTTAAAAGGAGCAAATGTGCAGTGGATTTTTTTGATCATTTGCAAAAGTTGCAAAAAAACTATAGCAAATTGCTGGAGCCTGTTTGCAGGCAGTGGGATTTGAGCCGAAACGAATTGGATGTTTTGCTTTTTTTGTATAACAATCCCCAGTATGACCGTGCAGCGGATATCGTATCCCGCCGAGGAATTGCCAAAAGCCACGTATCCGTTTCCGTGGCCGATCTGGAAAATCGTGGCTATCTGCGCAAGCGAATTGACACAGCAGACCGTCGCACTGTCCATCTGGAGCTGACGGAAAGCGCCCTCCCTGCCGCTCATGCCGGAAAAATCGCTCAGCAAGCAATGGGCCGCCTTTTGATCGAAGGATTTTCTCAGCAGGAATTGGCTCTTTTGCATACTTTGGGCGAAAAGATTTTACAAAACATTGAAAAAATGGAGGAAAAATAAATGGTAGAAATTCTGGTGACCCTTTTGGTCTGTTTCTTTGCAGGTATGGGAGCCGGCCTAGGCACCGGCTTTGCCGGTATGAGTGCCGCCGCAGTCATTTCCCCTATGCTCATCACCTTTTTAAAAATGGATCCTTACATGGCCGTGGGTATTGCTCTTGCATCAGATGTTCTGGCCAGTGCCGTCAGTGCTTATACCTATGGCAAAAATAAAAATCTGGACATCAAAAACGGCTTGGTGATGATGGCCACCGTTCTGGTCTTTACGCTGATCGGCAGCTGGGTATCCAGTCTGGTGCCCAGCAGCACCATGGGCAGCTTCTCCACCTTTATGACCCTGCTGCTGGGTATTAAGTTTATCCTGCGGCCTGTGATGACCACCAAAGAAGCCATGGGACAAGTCAGCGCCAAGAAGCGGATCATCCAGTCCATCGGCTGTGGGGTACTGATCGGCTTTATCTGTGGTTTTGTTGGTGCAGGCGGTGGCATGATGATGCTGCTGATCCTGACAAGCGTACTGGGATACGAGCTGAAAACCGCTGTCGGCACCAGTGTTTTCATTATGACTTTTACCGCCCTGACCGGGTCTGTCAGTCACTTTGTCATCGGCGGCGCACCCGATTGGATGGTGCTGGGTCTTTGCATCCTGTTTACATTGGTCTGGGCAAGGATCGCAGCCCGCTTTGCCAATAAGGCCAGTGCCAAAACGCTTAATCGTGCCACCGGTGTCATCCTGGTGATTTTGGGCATTGTCATTCTGGGATTTGATCTGCTTGCATAAATCGAACGATCCGGCAACAGTGTTTCTCTGTTGCCGGATCATTTTATCCTTCCAGTTTTTCAATTTTATCCTGCAGAGCCCGCTTCAGGAAAATGATCGCAAAAATACTGCTGAGCACTTCGGCAATGGGGAAAGTCCACCAGACCAAACTCAGAACGTTCTGTGTCCGTGTAAAAAGGTAGGCCACCGGAAAAACAAACAGAACCAATCGGAAGAACGACAGTGCCAGTGGCTTTCCTGCATATCCCAATGCCTGCAACACCCCCTGCACCGCCACCGTAAATCCCATAAAAACATAACCCAGACTGGCTATTCTGGTGGCAGTGGCACACACATCCACCAGTGCTGCCGATGCACCGCCGGACAGGGCAAACAGCGACGACATCGGCCGGGCGATCAGCTCAAAAAGCACCGTCAATGCAAAGGTCGTGATGAGGCTGTCGATGATCCCGCATTTCACACATTCCTTTGCCCTTTGCTTATGCCACATTCCATAGTTAAATGACAAAATGGTAATAATGGTATTGGACAGGCCAAAGGCAGAGAACAACGCTACCTGCTGAATTTTATAGTAAATGCCGAAAGATCCCACCAGCACCACCGAGTCCACATCAGCGCCACCTAAGATCGCATTCATACCTGCCATCATCACCGAAAGCAGTGCCTGCATCAGCGCAGCCGATGCACCGATTTTATAAATACCCTTGATGATGGCAGTGCTGGGACAAATATAGCGCAGGCTACCGCTGATTTCCCGATTTGTAAGATAATGGAAAGCCATAGCGGTAAACATGGAAATGAACTGGCCAATGATCGTTGCCCAAGCTGCACCGGCTACACCCATATTCATAGGAAAAATGAACACATAGTCCAGCACGATATTAGCAACCGCACCGGAGATTTGGGCAATGGTGGAACAAACCGTCTTGCCTGTGGCCTGCAAAAAGCGCTCATAAATGGTAAATCCAATAGAACCCAGCGAAAAACAGGTGCAGATCTGCAAATACTGCGTGCCCATAGCTGCAACGGTAGCATCAGTGGTAAATAGCCCAATGAACCATTTTGCACCGAAAATACCAAAGAGCAAAAATGCAGCATAGATCACCATTGCCAGGAAAATACCATTGCCTGCCACAGTATTTACCTTTTCACGGTTTCGCTCCCCCAGACTTCTCGACAGCATAGCATTCAGTCCTACGCCGGTACCGACACCAATGGCGATGATCATGATCTGCACCGGGAATGCAATGGTCAACGCTTCGTTTGCCAATGCACCCGTTCCCTCCATGTTGGCAACAAAAACACTGTCCACCACATTGTACAGTGCTTGCAGCACCATGGATATGATCATGGGGAAGCCCATTTTCCAGAACAGGGGTTTGATCGGCTGTGTGGCCATTTTATTTTCTTTTAAATTATCCATAATTCCTCCTATAAAAACAAAAAAGGCGTAAGTCCATTTAGCTGGACTTACGCCTGTCGGCTACGCACTGTTTGATATTATAACACAGGCACAGGAAAATATCAAAGGGCGTTTCCCACAAGTTTTTCCCTGTTTTTATGTATTTTTTCAGGAAATGCTCCTTATCTTACCTTGGCCCCAAAGGGAAACAAAGCCAGTTTCATCATTTTAAAGCTCTGGATGCCATTGGCAATACCAATGATGGTGATGCAGTTGGCAACGCCACAGATCAAATAGAAAATAGCCATTTCCCATCCACCGATAATCACCCAAAGGATATTGGCAATGGGATGCTCCGAAAAATGCAGTTCCACTTTTTTCCCAAAGGGAAACAGTGACAGTTTTGCAGCTTTAAAGCATTGCAGTCCAAAGGGAATTCCTACAATGGTAATACACAGTACCAGGCCGCAAAGCGCCCAGGCCAGAGCCAGCCAAATACCGCCCAAAATCGCCCAAATAATATTTGAAATAAAACGGATCATCCTGCTTCTCCTTTTCTTTTTTACCAAAGTAACACATTTCTTGTCCGTTGTCAACCTTTTCCCAGCGGCACTGTTGCAGATATCAAAAGCAGCTGAGGAACCCCTCAGCTGCTTTTTGTAAATTACAGGACCTGCTCGATCCAGCCGTACAGATCGGCCTCTTTGCCCCACTGAATGCCGGTCAGCTTGTCGTAAATGGCCTGTGCCACAGGGCCGATGTTGCCGTCAGACAAGCGGATCACATCGCCGCGATATTCCAGCAAGCCAACGGGAGAAATAACCGCAGCGGTGCCGGTGCCGAAAGCCTCAGTCAGGTGGCCTCTGGTATACGCCTCATACAGTTCAGCCACGGAGATAGGACGCTCCTCGATTTCCATGCCCATATCGGCTGCCAGCCGCAGCACGCTCTTCCGGGTAATACCGGGCAGGATAGATCCGCCGGTGGGCGCGGTACACAGCTTGTGGTCAATGACGAACATCATGTTCATAGCGCCCACTTCTTCCACATACTTATTCTGCTTGCCGTCCAGCCACAGAACCTGGTCGAAACCGTTCTTGGAAGCTTCGTAAGCGGCACGCAGAGAAGCGGAGTAGTTACCACCGGTCTTTGCAGCACCGGTACCGCCCTTGACAGCACGGACATAGCTGTCCTCGATGTGGATGTTAACAGGAGCCATGCCGTTCTTATAGTAAGAACCGGCCGGAGAACAGATGATATAGTACAGGTAATGCTTAGCAGGGTGAACACCCAGCTCTGCACCATCAGAGATCATGGTGGGACGCAGGTACAGAGAAGTACCGTCACGATGGGGCACCCAATCCTGCTCGGTTTCCACCAGCAGCTTCATGGCCTTCACCTGGAATTCCGCATCCAACTGAGGCATGACCATACGCTCGGCGCTGCGGTTCATACGCATGGCGTTCTCCATAGGACGGAACATTTGGATGTGACCGTCAGCACGGCGATAGGCCTTCAGACCTTCAAAGATCTCCTGGCTGTAATGCAGTACAGGAGAAGCAGGATCGATCTGCAGAGGGCCATAGGGCTGAATACGTGCATCGTGCCAGCCCTGACCTTCATCGTATTCCACGATGAACATATGGTCAGTAAAATACTTGCCAAAGCCCAGCTTAGACTCATCCGCAGGCTTTTGCTTGGGGGTTTCGTTTTTAATGATCTTGATTTCCAGATCCAGCATTTCTACTTTCTCCTTAAAATTTACTTCACACACTCGGCGCCACGGCGCAGAGCCTCAATGTTCAGGTCCACCAGCTTCGCCTTGGGGCCGGTAAACATATGCACCAGCATTTCCTTGATGGTGTCTGTACCCAGATTGCCCATGGCCTCGATGTAAGCACCCAGCATGACCATATTCGCCACCTTTGCATTGCCCAGTTCGTTGGCAATATCCAGACAGGGCACATAGATGGCACGAACATCTTCACGATTTACCTTCTCCGTGATGATGGAGCTGTTGACAAAGATGGTGCCGCCCTTGACCACATTGGGTTCAAACTTCCGCAGAGAAGGCAGGTTCATAGCGATCAGTTCCGTAGGCTCCAGCACGATGGGGCAGATGATCTCCTCTTCGGAAATGACCACACAACAGTTGGCCGTGCCGCCACGCATTTCAGGGCCGTAAGAAGGCAGCCAGGAAACGTCCTTGCCCTCCTTCATGCCGGCTTCTGCCAGAGTCTTGCCGATGGCCATAACGCCCTGTCCGCCGAAACCGGCGATCATGATTTCATTGGTCATCTTACTTTACCTCCTCGTCAACATCCTTGTACACGCCCAAGGGGAAGTAGGGGATCATATTTTCCTTCAGCCAATCGATGGCGGCGGCAGGTGTCTTACCCCAGTTGGTAGGACAGCAGGCCAGCACTTCCACGAAGGTATAGCCCTTGCCTTCCATCTGCATCTGGAAAGCCTTCTTGATGGCCTT
Source organism: uncultured Oscillospiraceae bacterium (assembly GCA_964586875.1). GTDB lineage: Bacteria > Bacillota > Clostridia > Oscillospirales > Oscillospiraceae > Faecousia. The sequence continues at coordinate 8,566 of CAZPJH010000001.1, read as the reverse complement.
CTTGGCCTTGTTCAAGTTGGCCAGATCATGAACGGAAACACGGGTAACGTAGGCAGCGCCTTCCAATGTGGAAATGATCTCGCTCATGCGGATAGGCTTGCCGTAGTGGTCGGCATCACGGCCCAGAGGTGCAGTGGTAGCCTTCTGACCAACCAGTGTGGTGGGAGCCATCTGGCCGCCGGTCATGCCGTAAATAGCATTGTTGATGAAGATGGTGGTGATCTTCTCACCACGCATGGCTGCGTGAACCACCTCAGCAGTACCGATGGCCGCCAGGTCACCGTCGCCCTGATAGGTAAAAACAGTGGTGCCGGGCTCGGAAACACGCTTGATAGCGGTGGCCACAGCAGGAGCACGGCCGTGGGCGGCCTCGTGCATATCGCAGTTGAAGTAGTTATAAGCAAAGACAGAACAGCCAACCGGTGCAACACCGATGGTGGTGCCCAGAATACCCAGTTCTTCCATGACCTCTGCCACCAGCTTATGGACAATACCATGGGTACAACCGGGGCAGTAGTGCAGCTCGGCATCTGTCAAGCCCTTGGATTTTTCATATACAATTGCCATGTTTTCTTACCTCCCGATAGCTGCTTTTGCCGCAGAAGCCACCTCAGCAGGGGTGGGTACCACACCGCCGGCCTTACCGATAAAGGAAACAGGACGGCAGCCCTCCAGGGCGATCTTCACGTCATCGATCATCTGACCCATGCTCAGCTCAAAGTCCACAACGGCCCTGACACTGTCCTGAGAGGCCACCTTCTTCAGCTGCTTGCCGGCGAAGGGCCACAGGGTAATGGGACGGAACAGGCCGGCTTTGATGCCTTCTTTTTCCAGCATCTTAATGGCAGCCTTAGTAATTCTGGAAGGCGTACCATAGGCCACGAACAGAACTTCACAGTTCTCGGTGTTCACTTCTTCCCAACGAGTTTCGTTCTCTTCCATAGCCTTGTACTTGGCAGCCAGACGCTCGTTATGTTCAGCACACAAGTTGGGATCAATGTACAGAGAGTTGATAACATTGGGCTTTCTCTGACCCTTGGTGCCGGTGGTAGCCCAGGTCTTCTCAGGCAGTTCACGCTTAGGCATTTCACGCCATTCGATAGCTTCCATCATCTGACCGATCATGCCGTCAGCCAGGACCATAACGGGGTTACGGTACTGGTCAGCCACATCGAAGGCCATCTGCACATAGTCAGCAGCTTCCTGAATGGTGGCAGGCGCATAGACCAGGTGACGATAGTCGCCGTTGCCGCCGCCACGGGTAGCCTGGAAGTAGTCGCCCTGGGCAGGCTGGATGGTGCCCAGACCGGGACCGCCACGCATCATGTTGATGATAACAGCAGGCAGCTCTGCGCCGCACATATAGGTAATGCCTTCCTGCTTCAGGGAAATTCCGGGAGAGGAAGAAGATGTCATACAGCGCACGCCGCAACCGGCAGCGCCGTAGATCATGTTGATGGCAGCGACCTCGGACTCCGCCTGCAGGAAGCAGCCGCCCACCTTAGGCAGGTGGTAAGACAGGTACTCCGGAATCTCATTCTGAGGGGTAATGGGATAACCGAAGAAATATTTACAGCCGGCACGAATGGCAGCTTCGGCAACTGCTTCGTTGCCTTTCCACAGTTCTTTTTCCATGGTTTCCTCCTTAGTCCCGTTCTACGGTAATGATGGAATCAGGGCACATCTTTGCACAGCTGGCGCAACCGGTACACTTGTCAGCGTTCTCGGCGCTCACGGTGGCAGGGTGATAGCCCTTGCGATTGGTGGCATCAGCGTCCATGACGATGATGTGCTTGGGACAGACCAGAGCGCAAAGCTCGCAGCCCTTACATCTGTCCCGGTCGAAAGTAACTTTTCCGGCCATGTTAATAATCCTCCTCACAGAATACAATTTCCCAAGGTTTTTTCATATAGATATTCATCGGCAAGATCTCGCCAACGAGTTTATCCTTCACTTCATCCACAAACTTCTGCTGCACCGCATGATGTACGATGGGCAGTCCCGTCTTTTCAGACAGCTGCTGTGCCAATACCGCGCCCTTCAAGATCTCCTCCGGGGTAGTTTCGGCACACAGGTGGGTGTTGTTCACAATACCGGTGACCTTCTGACGGCACTCAAATTCGATGGCCTGCATATAAGCCAAAGCACTGTCCACATCCTTGGTTTCCGGGCGATTGGCATTGAGGACAAACAGCAGGTCAAAATCCTGCGGATGGAGTTGCGGTGCGAAGCGGGCCAGCACCCTTGCGCCAATCGGATCGCCGCCAATATCCAGCACACCTGTCCATTTTTCCTGCTGGAAAATAGACATGACCTCCGGATTGATGGCAGGAATATCCGCCACGCCGCCACAGGATGTAACGATCACCCGAATGCCTGCATCCTGCAACCGTTTGGCCTGCTCAAAGCTGCGGAAATAAGGATTGACGATATCAAGATCTGCCAGTGCAACATTTTCACGTTCTTTTGCCAGCTTCAACGCCAGATTGACGGCATATTCCGTCTTTCCGGAGCCATAGTGGCCGGTCACGATCTGCATTCTTTTCATGCCTGATACACCTTTGCTTCCTCTCGGCCGTCAAGCACACGCTGAGCGCCCTGTGCCAGAGCCAGCATCTCGTCTTCGCCGGGGAACACATGGACAGGCGCCAGATAGTTTACATAATCCTCGATCCACCCCATCAACGTCTTGTCGTAGGCAAATCCACCGGTCAACAAAATAGCATCTACTTTGCCGTGGAGAGCAGCGCCCATAGCGCCGATCTCCTTGGCCACCTGATAAGCCATGCCCCGATAAGCCAGTTCTGCCTCTTTATCTCCTTCGGCAATGCGGCGAGAGATCTCCCGGCCGTCATTGGTGCCGGTGTAACCCACCAGACCACACTTCATGCAGAACGTGTGCCGCAGTTCGGCGTAATCCTTGCCATATTTTCCGCTCAGGGTAGCACGAACCACGTCCAGCACCGGCAATGTACCGGGACGTTCGCCGGTATAAGCGCCTTCGCCTTCCAGTCCGTTGTTGACATCAATGACCCGGCCGCCTCGGTGTGCGCCGACAGTGGTGCCGCCGCCCATATGTGCCACGATCAGGTTCAGATCTTCATATCGTTTGCCCACCTGATCGGCATAGCGCTTGGCGATGGCCTTCTGGTTCAGTGCATGGAACAAAGGCCGACGAGGGAAATCCGGGTGACCGGACAAGCTGGCCACTTCATCGATCTCATAGACCACAGGGGGATCGACCACATAGGCAGGCTTACCGATCTCTTCGCCGATTTCAGATGCCAAGATGCCACCCAAGTTACACACATGGAAACCGTAGTTGCAGCTACGCAGATCCGTCAGCATATCCTCATTGACCAGATAAGTGCCGCCTTCGATCCGTTTGACCAGGCCACCACGGCCAACGATAGCATCGAGTTGATTCAGGTCAACACCCTGATCTTTCAGATAGGCCAAAATCACGCCCTTGCGGAAAATCGCATTTTCTTCCATGGTGGAAATATGCGCCATTTCCTCCGGGGTGTGCCGAAACACGTGGAGCATGATCTCCCGGTCGCCTTCATAGATGGCCACCTTGGTAGAGGTGGAGCCAAAGTTCATGGCCAATACTTTGTGTTGGGTCATAGGATACTCCTTATTTTTCATTGGCAGCGGCAACTTTCAGTGCCAGTGCAATGGAATTAAGCTTGGTTTCATCAGAGTCGGCACGGCTGGTCAGCACGATGGGCGCTTTTGCACCTACGATCACACCGGCATTTTTCGCCTTAGCCATAAACACCATAGATTTATAGAACACGTTACCCACTTCGATGGCCGGCACCAGCAGAATATCGGCGTGGCCTGCATTGGGATCGGTGATTCCCTTGTGATGAGCCGCTTCGGGAGAAATGGCATTATCCAGTGCCAGAGGGCCAATGACAGTGCAGCCATTGATCTCTCCTGCCTTATTTGCTTCCACCAGAGCAGCAGCATCCAGGGTGGCCTGCATTTTGGGGTTCACCTTTTCCACGGCGCACAGGCAGGCTGCAATGGGATTTTCATTGCCCAAAGCGTGGGCAACCTTCACGGTATTATTCAAAATATGCTTCTTCGCTTCCACATCAGGTGCAATATTCATGGCCGCATCTGCCAAATAAAACAGCCGATCATAGCCGGGTACTTCAAAAACCGCCACATGGGAAAGCACCGGGCTTTCTCGCAGGCCGATCTCTTTGTCCAGAACAGCCTTCAGAATAATTGCGGTATCCACAATGCCCTTCATCACCACATCTGCCTGCTTGTCGCGCACCAGCTTCACCGCTTTGCGGCAAGCCTCCACCTTATCGCTTTCAGGGAGGATCTCATAGTCAGAAAGATCGATATTCAGCGCCGCAGCAATTCCACGAATTTCCGTTTCATCGCCCACCAACGTGGCAGTGGCAATTCCCAAACGGCGGGCTTTGTCTACCGCCAGCAATACTTCCGCATCCTGGGCAACCGCTACGGCCAGACGGCTGGAGTGGGTGTTTTCCCGAGGGGTACGCAGCTGTTCTAAAGATCGAATCATCCGATTAGCTCCTTATCTGTTGTAAATTATGTCAAAAAAATTCAGGAATAATATACATAGATTGTATATTTACGCCAGCATTCCTATGATATTATGAAACAGGAAGAAAGTCAATGCACAAATTATCTAAATTATAAAAATAACCATAAAATTTGCAAATTCTTCCCTTATTGTCCTTCTATTGCGGACATTCAGGCACAAAAGAAAGACCGAAGGGTTTTCGTCCCCCTCGGTCTTGTTAACAAGCAGATCAATCATGTACCGTCAGTCCTGATTGGATTTCTTCAGATCATAGCGCAGAATTCCCACCACGCTGGACGCAATACACATCAACTCGCTGACGATATCGCCCATATTCACATACACCAGACTGTAAATCAGCCAGAAAACAGCATTGATGATGGACAGCAGACGGATCTGGAATACATTTTTCAGGCTAAATGCCACACTCATAATACACATGGCAATGGTAGGCAGTGCCTGCAGCAGCGCATTTTTCGGCGTAAAAGCTTCTCCGAATACCCAGAATGTCATACCATAAGCCAGCAGAAACAGCCCTAAAAAGATCCACGTCCAGATCTTGTTTGCTTTTTCACTCATCTTCTCTCTGGAAAAGAGAAGGTTTCGGATCGTTGCCACCACATTTTGTAAAAATGCCGCATAGGCACCCAACATAAAAAAGCTGATGGCAAACATGGAGCTTCCCAACAGCTGGCAAAGCACCAGGTTTCTCTTTTTCTTCTGCTGCAAGGAAATCACATTGCAGCCCATTGCACCAAAGCCCATGATCTGGCCAACCAATTTCATATCGATCCCCCAAAATCAAAGTGTTCAGTTGAGAATTTTATCACATTTCGAAGGAATATGCAAGCACTTTTAAGAGGGAACGGCAATCGCCGTTCCCTCTCCTGCTATGAACCAGTGCCATCAAACCGTGGCCATTTCCGCATTACTGTCTTCCACCTGCTCCATTTGCTTTTGGAAGGCCTCCCCTTTTTCCTCTGAACCATGCTCTCCGGCAGGGCGATAGGTAGGGACAGCCTGTTTCACCAGATTTCGGATCTGCTCTTCCTTTCCATCATAGGCAGCCGTCATCAGCGTTTGCAGCTGCTCCAGGAAGGTATCCGCATCAAACTGAATGGGCTTTCCAATATGGATCAGTCGATTGGGGGTGGTTTTCATTCCCTCTTCCGACATCAGCTTTTCTTCATACAACTTTTCGCCGGGCCGAAGACCTGTATATTCGATCTTGATATCTACATCCGGCTGAAGGCCGCTCAAGCGGATCAGGTTGCGCGCCAGGGTATCAATTTTCACCGGAGAACCCATATCCAGCACGAAGATCTCGCCGCCCCAGGCATAAGTGCCTGCCTGCAAAACCAGAGATGCCGCCTCGGGAATCGTCATAAAATAGCGGATGATATCCGGATGAGTCACGGTGACCGGTCCACCCCGAGCGATCTGCTCCTTAAAGCGGGGAATGACCGATCCGTTGCTTCCCAGCACATTTCCGAAACGCACCGCCACAAATTCAGTCTTGCGTGCATCCATTTTCCCTGTCATTTCCAGCATACTGCCGGCTTCATCATCGGTATGAACATGAAGGGGCTTGATCTCATCGGCCTTGCCGTCGCGGATCTTTCGGTCAAAGGACTGAATGATCATTTCACACAGACGCTTGGATGCGCCCATGATATTGGTGGGGTTCACTGCCTTATCTGTGGAGATCAGCACGAAGCGTTTACAGCCGTTGATCATTGCTGCATAAGCAGTTTTATAGGTGCCGATGGCGTTGTTTTTGATGGACTCACAGGGGCTGTCTTCCATCAGCGGTACGTGCTTATGGGCCGCTGCGTGGTATACTACATCCGGTCTGTACTTTGCAAATACCTGATCGATCCGCTTACTGTCCCGAACAGAACCGATCAGCACCTCCAAATTTAAGGTCGGATATTGATCCCGCAGTTCCAGGCCAATGGCGTGGGCATTGTTTTCATAAATATCGAGGATGATCAGCTGCTTGGGCTGATGCCGGGCGATCTGTCGGCACAACTCACTGCCAATGGAACCGCCACCACCGGTGACCAGGATGGTCTTTCCCTGAATGAATCGGAAAATCCCTTCCATATCCACCTGCACCGGTGCTCTGCCCAGCAGATCTTCCACTGCAACATCCTTCATTTCATTGGCGGACACCTGACCTGCCACGATCTGACGGATGCTGGGCAAATTCTTCAGTTCGCAGTTTGTCGCAAGCTTGCAAATATTCAGAATATCCCGTCGCTGCTCTGCTGTGGCGCTGGGGATGGCAAGGAAAATCTTTTCAATGCGGTATTTCTGCACGTTCAGCAGAATGTCATCTCTACCACCAACGATGGGGATGCCATCGATAAAGCAGCCCCATTTGGTGCTGTCATCATCAATGATACAGCAGACGTAATCTTTCAGCTGCTTGGTTCTGTGCAGGTCACGCAGAATGCTCTGTCCGGCTGAACCGGCACCGATCAGCATCACTCGATTGGCCAGATTTTTCTGCTGTGCGCTGGCTTTTTTGCTCCGCTCCAAAGAAATAAAGCGGTAGGCAAAGCGGATAAACAGCACCAACATAAACTGCAAGATGGCTCCGACAATATAGTAAGATGTCGGCATCCGCCCAAACATCAAGGTGATCGCAACCGTGTGGAACAGAGCCAGGATCACTGATGCGTAGGTCAGTCTTTTCAATTCAACAAAACTTGCAAACCGCCACAAGCTCTGATACAGGTGGAACACCCAAAATATAATAATACTTACCGCTGCATAGATCGGCAAAAAATGCAGCCATGCAGAAACATAGGCCTCCGGAATGGCATCATAACGGCAGTCAAAGCGCAGCCAAAGCGCAAAAAGATAGGAGCCGCCGATTGCCAACAGATCATAGAGGGCCAAAAAAAGCGCTCTGATATGCCAGTCTTCAAAAGCAGTACGCAGCTTGTGCTCCTGCGTGTCGACTGTTTTTCTATTCTTAATCATTTTACTCTCCCTTTAAGCAGGTCAGCTTTTACATAAACTCCGGTTATCCCCTTCCACCGTTGGCAGAAGATTGGAGAAATCATTGAATTTATTTCAGGAATTATACCACGAAAGCAGTATAAAGTCCATATGTATTTTTTACAAATAGCACCATGATTTTTTCCGTTTTTTTGCCCACATCTGGAAATTTATGAACTTTTTATTGACAAAAAGCGGAGTTGATGAATACCAACTCCGCACAATGGGCTTTCAAGGGATCTTGAGCAGATCCCTTGAAAGCATAATCCACTTTTATTCGATTTTCAAAATCTCCAGGATCTCCTTGGCCGCCTGATCGTAGGAATCATTATACACCACATAATCACACAGAGGAATGTTGCTTTTTTCCGAATCGATGGCCAAAATACGATTGGTCTTATCCTCATCGGTGGAGTTTTTCCTCAAAATCGACTGGATCAGGGTTTTGCGATCCCGCTTGATATAGATCGTCACCACATTGTCAAAATGGCATTTTAATGCCATCGCACCACAAATATCCATAGTCGTCAGCACATTTTTACCGGTTTGCAGGATCTTCAGCACATCGTCTTTCTTCGATCCAAATCCATGGCCGGCATACATGGTCGACTCAAAGAGCTGCTGCTCATCCAGCATCTTGCGAAATGCTTCCGGAGATATGTAGTTATACCAATCATTTTCTTTCAGGCTGGTGGTATCCTTGGTGGTATACGACTGCAATTTTTCCAAACGGTCCGTCATCTGGATCAGTTTACCCGCCACTTTGGTCTTGCCGCTGCCAGAAGGGCCTACCAGGCAAACAATACACGGATGATTTAAAACAGGGTCTTCCAGAGAAGAGTTGCTCTTTATAATCACTTCCAGCAACTTCAAAAACTCCTCATAGTGATTGACCGCCAGCATACCGGTGGCATCCTGATTCCAGGGGCGACGCATCAAAATGGGGTATTTGGCATTGGATTTGAACACATTGTGCATACCATCGT